>NZ_CP036515.1:1537500-1837500 GCF_004323635.1 Lichenihabitans psoromatis | reverse complement strand
GCAGGTCGTCCTTCATTGCGGCCTGGACGGACTTGGGCGCCCTGTTGAAGTGTTGAGGACGTTGGCGGCCTTATGAACCCAGCACCGCTGGTGCGGCGTGCCGGGGTAGATCTCTTCGACGGCCTTCCAGAAGCCGAGCGCGCCATCCCCGATGGCCCGTTCGGGCGCCACGGTCACCGGCGCCTACACTGATACGATCTTCGGGATATTCCGGATCACTTTGAACTGCTCACCGGCCGCCGGCGTCATTCGCGGTCAGAAGCGCGTAAAGCGGAACGCTCCCCCTTGAGGCGCGGAGCCTGCCTGCCAGGACGGGATCGCGCAGGCGCCTGGCGACACAGGCCATGGCCTTGAGCTGACCCTCCGGGTGCAGCTCCGGAAGGAGAAGGAGGAAGATAAGATCGACTGGCCGCTCGTCGATGGCATCGAACTGGACCGCCGTCTTGAGCAGGGCGAAGAGTCCGAACGGCTTTGTAAGGTTTGCGATACGGGCGTGGGGCAGGGCTATACCGTTGCCGAGTCCCGTCGAACCCAGATGCTCCCGCTGAACGAGCGCCGTCTCGATCGCGATAAAGTCCATCCCGACGAGGGCCGACGCCCGACACGCCAGCTCCTTGAGGACACGTCCCTTGTCGGTCTCCCGTAATTCGAACACGGCGTCGGGGGTGAGAAAGTCTTTTATTTCCATGGCGGCACTCTTGATCCGTTGGCCCAGACTGTCCCGCGTCCCTGCTTCATCGCGGCCGTCATTTCGGCGTTGAGGGCAGGTTCAGCATAGCAAGGGGGCTTGTAGAGTTTCCAAGGACCGTAGAGGGCATTTGTCCATTCCAGCGATGCGCCGTCTCGTATGACACCACGACCGCGTTGCTGTTCACGGCCGTTCCAACCTGCTGAATAATTCGCGCTTGGGCCTCGCCGACCAATGTAGCGGCTTGCGCCTCGCCCTCGGCCTTGAGGATCGAGGCTTCGCGCTGGGATCTGGCCTGCGCGATCGTCGCCTGAGCTTCGCCGTTCGCCTGGGCGATGCGGACGGCTGCTTGCGCGTCGGCTTGTACCTTCAACTGTTCGCCCTCGTAGCGGACCTTGACGACGGTGTTCTCGGCACGGATGGCATCGTTCTTGGCTTGTACCGCCGCCTCGACGGAGGCCTGGAAACTCGGGCTATAGGCGATGCTGCTCAGCTGGAGGTCGACGAGCTGGATGCCGAAAATACCGTCGAGGGCTTGACTGACACCCTTGCGAATCTCGCCCGCGATCTGCTCGCGGTTGGCCGAAATGCTGACCGTGTTCTGGGTAGAGAAGACGCGAAGAACACGGTCGGCGAGGACCGGACGGATGTTCTCCGAGATATCAACATTGCCGCTTCGGCCAACGCTGTAGAGGAGCTTCAGCACGGCGGCCGCGGGGATCTTGTAAGACAGCCCGACGCCGACGTTCACGGCCTGATTATCCACCGTATAAACGGTCAAGTTGTTAAGTTGAAACGTGTCGAGGCTCGTCTGGATCGTGTCGACGGTATCGATGAATGGAACTTTGAAATGCAGTCCGGGCCCCACAGGTTCTTGCGTTACGACGGTGCCAAGGCGACGCACGCCGGCCATCTCAGTCGGTTGGACCGTGTAGAAGCTGCCGAATGAGGCCGCGACGAGGGCTCCGACTCCGATGATGATGGCGAGGCTCCCCGTCGGCAGGGGGGAAAGGTTCAGTTTATGCTTACCCTGTTGCGGGGCGCCCCAAGGCTGCTGGTCGTCGGACGGGATGACGTTCATGGCGATAGCTTTCGTGACGCGACTTAGAACTGTGCAGCAAGGCTGATGGGGGCAGCGAGGCGGTAGCCGACGCCGGCCTCGGTCAGCAGCAGGCGCGGCTGGGTCGCATCGACCTCGATCTTCTGGCGGAGACGGCTGATGAACACCCGGAGGTACTGGGCATGCTCGGCGTGGTTCGGCCCCCAGACCTCTCTGAGGATGTGCTGGTGGGTCAGCAGTCGCCCGGCATGGCGGGCCAGGAGATGCAGTAGGTCGTATTCCCGCGGCGTGAGACGGACCGGCTCGCCCCGAAGCGTGACGCGGTGGGCAAGCGTATCGACGATCAGATCGCCGGCCTCGAAGACGGCCGTCGTGCCTGCTGCGGCCACCGCGTGCCGCAGCGCTGTGTTGATGCGCGCAATGAGTTCGCTGACGCCAAAGGGCTTGCTGACGTAGTCGTCCGCGCCCGCGTCCAGCAGCGCCGCCTTCTCCATCTCGTTGTCGCGGGCCGAGAGGATGATCACGGGCACCTTCGAGGTCTCCCGGATGGTGGCCAGGACCGCTGATCCGTCCATGTCGGTCAGTCCAAGATCAAGGATCACCAGCTCGGGCGGCGTGGCGCTGAACTTCTGCAAGGCCTGCACGCCGGTCAGAGCCGACTCGACCGTGAAGCCGGCGGCGACGAGCGTCGGGCGGAGGAAGCGATGGATCTGCGGCTCATCGTCAACGACGAGGATGTAGCGCGAGGCCGGCAAGGGCTTGTTCCTCTTCGACAGCCAGGGGGATGGCTGCACTGGGTTCAGCGACAGGGAGTGCGATCCGAATGAGCGTGCCGTGGCCTGTCAGCCGCGGGCTCTCGGCCCGAATGGTGCCGCCCATAGCCTCGATGACGCCCTTGGCAATCGCGAGTCCCAGGCCCGTCCCAGCCGGCCGCCCGTCGCCGGCGCCGAGGCGCATGAACTTTTCGAACACACGCTCGAGATCGGCCGGTGGAATGCCGCGCCCCTCGTCCTCGATCGTGACCACGACCTGCCCGCCCTCGGCTTTCGCTGCGATGATGGTCGGCGTACCGGGCGCGGCGTACTTGTCGGCATTGTCGAGGAGGTTGAAGAGCACCTGCTCGAACAACACCGGATCCCCCTCGACGGCCAGATCGCCTGCCACCGTTCGCGTCTCCACGATGCGAGACGGAAACGATTTCCTGGCGCGCTTCACTGCGGCGGCGATGACATCGGACACGTCGATCCAGTCCCGGCGCAGCGCCAGGGTGCCGGATTCGACGCGCGTCATGTCGAGCAGGTTGGCGACGAAACGCGTCAGGCGACGGGCCTCCTCCTCAATGGTCAGCACGAGGTCGTCCCGGTCGGCCTGTTCCATGCGGCTGCCGTAGTCGCGCAGGCTCGTCGCCGATCCAAGGATCGCGGAGAGTGGCGTTCGGAGGTCATGGCTGATCGAAGAGAGCAGGGTCGACTGCAAGCGTTCCCGCTCGGCGCGCGCCTCGCCATTCCTGGCCTCGACGACCAGCATGGCCCTTTCGATCGCGAGTGCACCCTGGTCGATGAGGGCCGCGAAGGCGCGCTCCTCTTCGGCCGATAGGGCCTTGCTGCGATCGGATGGCGAGATCCCGATCGTGCCGACGGTGCCCGATGAGGTGCGGATCGGATGGAATTGGAAATGGGCGTTGGGCAGTGTTCCCGTGCGCCAGCCGGCGACCTCCGTGCGGCTGAACGCCCACCGTGCGGCGGCCCATTCGCTCGGCTGCAAGCTGTCCTCGGGCGGGAATGCGGCCGTGATGGTCAACTCTCCAGCCTCAAGTCCCTCGCGCTCCCGCAGCAGCATGACGACCTGTCCCCGGATGGCGGCTGCGGTCTGCCTGACCAGGACCCACAACACGTCCTCGATGCTCACCGTGGCCGAGAGTTTGCGAGAGACGTCATAGAGCGCCTGGATGGTCCTGACGCGCGCCCGGGCAGCATCCGACTGGTCACGGACCCGCCCAGCGAGGCCGCCGGTGACGACCCCGACCAGCAGGAAGATCATCAGCGCGAAAAACTCGTAGGGGGTCGCGACCGAGAAGGTGAAGAGCGGCTGAATGAAGAAGAAGTTGTAGGCGAGGAACGACAAGATCGCGGCCGCGATGGCGGGCCACTGGCCGAGCGTGACGGCGCAGCCGAGCACGGCGGCCAGGAAGATCATCGAGAGGTTCGGCAGTGCAAGGTAGTGGGTCGCCAGCATGCCGACCCCCACGGCTGCCGCGACCGACCCAACGGCCGCCGACAGGCCGACCGCGAGCGTGTTGCGGTCCGGCCATGACCACCGTCTCGCCGGCTTGGCGATGCGTTCGCCCACAACGATATGGATGGCGATATCGGAGGCGCGCCGCACTAGCATGCCGGACAGAGACCGGCCCCGGACCCGTGCCCACACCGTCGGGCTCGATCGCCCGATGACGATCTGGGTGATGTTCTCGCGGCGGGCGTAACGGAGGATTTCCTCTGGCAGATCGGGCCCCGCCAAGCGGGCTGTCTCCGCCCCAAGTCGTTCAGCAAGCCGCATGGCCTCGTCGACCCGGCGGAGCGCCACCGCGTCAGTGATTTCGTGGCCGGACTTCTCCAGAGTGACGGCGATCCAGGCCGCATTAAGGCCATTGGCCAGGCGGCTGGCGGACCGGACTACGCGCTCCGACGAGGGATCCGACCCCACGCAGACCAGAATTCGCTCGGCGGTGGGCCAGGCACCTTCGATGGCGTTCTGCCGGAGATGATCGACCATCTGGTCGTCGACCCGGTCGGCTGTGCGGCGCAGGGCCAGCTCGCGCAATGCCGTCAGGTTGCCGGGCTTAAAGAAGGCATTGGCGGCCCGCGCCGCGTTCAGGGGCAGGTAGATGCGCCCCTCGCTCAGGCGCGTGATGAGTTCGGCGGGCGTGACGTCGACGACCACGACTTCATCGGCCCGATCGATCACCGTATCCGGCACGGTCTCGCGCACGACGATACCTGTGATCCGTGACACGACGTCCGACAGACTTTCGAGGTGCTGGATATTGACGGCGGTCCAGACGTCGATCCCAGCGTTCAGGAGTTCCTCGACGTCGAGGTAGCGCTTGGGATGGCGACAGTCGTCGGCGTTCGTATGGGCAAGTTCATCGACGATCAGCAGAGCCGGCCGTCGCGCCAGCGCACCGTCGAGATCGAACTCGCTGAGCTGCGTCCCTTTGTAGGCGACGTTCCGGCGGGGGAGAATCTCCAGGCCTGCCAGGAGGGCCTCGGTCTCGACCCGACCATGGGTCTCTGCGACGCCCACTACGACGTCGAGATGGGCCTGGCCGAGGCGCCGTGCACCGGACAACATCGCGAAGGTCTTGCCGACCCCGGGCGCCGCGCCGAGGAACACCTTGAGGCGACCCCGTCCCTCCTGTCCCGCTGCGGCCAGGAGGGAGTTGGGATTGGGACGGGCGTCGTTGGGGAGCGTCAGGACTCTCATCGGATCGCTATCTGGTCAGACCTTAATGATCATCGGGCCGGCTCGCTCATTGCGCGGCCGGTGCCCGCTCCGACGTCGGCCTTGTCCGCCGGCTTGGTGGTCGAGGACGCGGCCGGAGCGGGCGTCGGATCGAGGTCTTCGAGGGCGACGTTCAGCTGGAGCACGCGGACCCGATTGGTGTCGAAGAGGGAAGAGCCGACGGTGTTGGCTACGACCAGCGCTTGGACCTTGGCAGCGTCCAGCTTCCGGGCTCCGGCGACACGCTCGACCTGCATCGCCGCGAAGGCCGGCGAGATGTCCGGGTCGAGACCCGATGCCGAGGTGGTGACGGCGTCTGCCGGGACATACCGGGACGGACTGCCCCCGAGCGCCGTCACGGACGCTTTCACTCGGTCGATCAGCTTCTGCGAGGTCGGCCCGAGATTCGAGCCGCTCGAGTTCGCGGCGTTGTAGGGCGCGTCGATCGTCTTGGTGGCGTCCTTCGGATCCGGGGCGCTGGTGGCCGAGGGGCGTCCCTGGAAGTAGCGGTCGGTGGCGAAATTCTGCCCGACCAGCGCGGAGCCGACCACGACGCCGTTGCGGGTGATGAGCGAGCCATCCGCCGGCCCTTTGAGAACCGCTTGCGCGATCCCCGTGATGGCGAGCGGATAGGCGAGGCCCGTGAGGGCGGTGAACAGGACGATCATGACGAGCGCGGGGCGGAGGTGCGAGAGCATGGGGGTCACGCCAGATGGAGGGAGGAGAGGCAGAGGTCGATGATCTTGATGCCGACGAACGGCACCACGATGCCGCCGAGCCCGTAGAGCAGCAGGTTACGCCGCAGCAGCGCCGCGGCCCCGATCGGCTTGTAAGGCACGCCTTTCAGCGCAAGCGGGATCAGCGCGATGATGATCAGCGCGTTGAAGATCACGGCCGACAGGATGGCCGAGCGCGGCGAATGCAGCCCCATCACGTTAAGGGCGCCGAGCTCGGGGTAGGTGGCGAGGAACAGGGCGGGGATGATCGCGAAATATTTCGCGACGTCGTTGGCGATCGAGAAGGTGGTCAGCGAGCCGCGCGTCATCAGCAACTGCTTGCCGATACCCACCACCTCGATGAGCTTGGTGGGGTCGCTGTCGAGATCGACCATGTTGCCGGCTTCGCGGGCTGCCTGGGTGCCGGTCTGCATGGCGACGCCGACATCGGCCTGGGCCAGGGCTGGAGCGTCGTTGGTGCCGTCGCCGCACATGGCGATCAGCCGGCCACCCTGCTGCTCCTTGCGGATGTAGGCGAGCTTATCCTCCGGGGTCGCCTTTGCCAGAAAGTCGTCGACCCCCGCCTCGGACGCGATGGCGGCCGCCGTCACCGGATTGTCGCCGGTGACCATGACGGTCTTGATGCCCATGGCACGCAGGGCCGCGAAACGCTCCTTGATGTCGGGCTTCACCGTGTCTTTGAGATGCACGACGCCGAGCAGGCGTTTGTTCTCGGCCACGGCGAGCGGGGTGCCGCCCGTGCGGGCGATCTTGTCGACGGCGGCGCGGAAGTCGGCCGGGCCGCCGCCCTCTGCCAAGCCCACGCTGGCCAGCACCGAGTCGACCGCGCCCTTGCGCAGCGAGCGCCCGTCGAGATCGATGCCGGACATGCGGGTCTGCGCCGTGAAGGGCACGATGGTGGCGCCCGCCTGGGACAGGTCCGTCTCGGTCAGGCCGTAGCGAGACTTGCACAGCGCCACGATGGAGCGGCCTTCCGGGGTCTCGTCCGCGAGGCTCGACAGCAGCACGGCTTCGGCGAGCGTCTGCTCGGGCACGCCGCCCACGGCGATGAACTCGCTCGGCATGCGGTTGCCGAACGTGATCGTGCCGGTCTTGTCGAGCAGCAGGGTATCGACGTCGCCCGCCGCTTCGACCGCACGGCCGGAGGTCGCCACCACGTTGAAGCGGATCAGCCGATCCATGCCGGCGATGCCGATGGCGGACAGAAGGCCGCCGATGGTGGTGGGGATGAGGCACACTAGCAGCGCCACCAGCACCGTGACCGACAGCGTGGCGCCGGAATAATACGCGATGGGCCACAGGCTGACGCAGACGATGAGGAAGATGATCGTCAGCCCCGACAGCAGGATCGAGAGCGCGAGCTCGTTGGGGGTCTTCTGCCGTTCGGCGCCTTCCACCAGCGCGATCATGCGGTCGAGGAAGGTCGAGCCGGCCGCGGCCGTCACGCGCACCTTGATGCCGTCCGACAGCACCATGGTGCCGCCTGTGACGGCCGAGCGGTCGCCGCCGGACTCACGGATCACCGGCGCGGACTCGCCCGTGATAGCGGATTCGTTGACCGACGCGATGCCGGCCACCACCTCGCCGTCCGAAGGGATAAGATCGCCGGGCTCGACCAGCACGATGTCGCCCACCTTGAGATCGAGCGCGTTCACCTCTTCGAACGCGCCGTCGAGGTGCTTGTGGTCGACCACCCGCTTGGCCTTGGTGTCGCTGCGGGTGCGACGCATGGCATCGGCCTGTGCCTTGCCGCGCCCCTCCGCCACGGCTTCGGCGAAGTTGGCGAACAGCACCGTGAACCAGAGCCAGGCCGCGATCTGGCCGGAGAACAGGGCCTCCCCGGTCCCCGTCACGAGATCGCGGACAAACAGCAGGGTGACGCCGAGCGACACGACCTCCGTGACGAAGATCACGGGGTTTTTGGCGAGCGTCTTGGGGTTGAGCTTGCGGAAAGCCTCGATCGTGGCCCGGCGCGCGATGGCCGGGTCGAACAGGCTGGTGGCGGAACGGGATGCCATGACGATGGGCCTTTCAGTAGGCGTGGCCGGAGAGCATGGCGAAATGCTCGACGATCGGACCAAGCGCGAGGGCGGGGAAATACTGCAGGAGGTAGAGGATCGCGATCACGCCGAGCAGCAGGCCGACGAACAGCGGGCCATCGGTCGGGAAGGTGCCGACCGAGGCGGGCGCCTTGCGCTTGGCCGCGAGCGAGCCCGCCAGCGCCAGCACCGGCACCACATAGGCAAAGCGGCCGAGGAACATCGCCAGCCCCCCTGTCGTATTGTACCAGAGCGTGTTGCCGGTCAGCCCCGCAAAAGCCGAGCCATTATTGGCGGTCTGCGAGGCGAACGCGTAGAGGATTTCGCTGAGGCCGTGCGGACCGGCGTTGTTCAGGCTATCGAGCCCCGTCTTCAGCATCACCGACATGCCCGTGAAGCCCAGCACCAGCAGCGGGTAGATCAGGATCGCCAGCATCGCGAGCTTCATCTCGCGCGTCTCGATCTTCTTACCGAGATATTCGGGCGTCCGCCCCACCATGAGCCCCGCCACGAACACCGTGATGATGGCGAGCACCAGGATGCCGTAGAGACCGGCCCCGACACCGCCGGGCGTGATGCAGCCCATCAGCATGTTGAACAGCGGCACGAGGCCCCCAAGCGGGGTGAGGCTGTCGTGCATGGCGACGACCGAGCCCGTGCTTGTGCCCGTCGTGCCAGCGCTGAACAGGGCCGTGAGCGCCTGACCGAAGCGCAGCTCCTTGCCTTCGAGGTTGCCAGCCGAGCCGTCGACGCCGAGCGCGGTCAGGATCGGATTGCCGAAGGTCTCGGCGCCGTAGAGAACCGCGATGCCGAGGACCAGCACGATCCCCATGGTGACGAGCAGCGAGCGCCCTTCCTTCCAGTTGCCGACGAGGCGTCCGAAGGCGATCACCGACGCCACCGGGATCAGCAGCAGGCTGAACGCCTCGACCATGATGATCCAGGCGCTCGGGCCCTCGAACGGATGAGACGAATTGGCGTTGAAGAACCCGCCGCCGTTGGTCCCGAGCTCCTTGATGGCTTCCTGGCTCGCCACCGGTCCGATCGACAGCACCTGCTTGGCGCCTTCGAGCGTCGTGGCGTCTACAGATCCGAGCAAGGTCTGGGGGATGCCGCCAGCCACCATCACCAGCGCGAGCACGATCGACAGCGGCAGCAGCAGGTAGAGGACCCCGCGCGTGAGATCGACCCAGAAATTGCCGATCGTCTTCGCCTCGGAGCGCGTGAACGCCCGGATCAGCGCGAACGCCATGGCGAGTCCGGTCGCGGCCGACACGAAGTTATGCACCGTCAGTCCGGCCATCTGGGTGAGATGGCTCATGGTGGTCTCGCCACCGTAGTTCTGCCAGTTGGTGTTGGTGACGAAGCTGACCGCGGAATTGAAAGCGAGTGCGGGATCGACGCCGTCGAACCCCTGCGGGTTCAGCGGCAGATAGCCCTGCAGGCGCTGCAGCGCGTAGAGGCTGAGCAGACCGGCGGCGCTGAAGGCCAGCATCGCGAGCGTGTAGCCGCGCCAAGTCTGCTCTCGCTTCTTGTCCACGCCCGCAAGAGCGTAGAACACGCCCTCGATCGGCGCCAGCACAGGGGTCATGAACGTCCGCTCGCCCGCCATCACCTTGGCGATGTAGCGGCCGAGCGGCACGGCGGCGGCCACCACCGCGACGAGCACGAGTAAAATCTGCAGCCAACCCAATACGGTCATGGCGTCACTTTCGCGGGCCGTCGCCGGCCTCACGTCCTTCAGAATCGTTCGGGGTGGATCAGCGTGTAGAGGAGGTAGAGGCCGAGCGCGGCGGCCACGGCCAGGCCGGCGAGAGGTTCCAGCATGGCAACCTCACATCCGCTCAACGGCGGACGCGTAGGCGACCGTCACGCCGAACAGCGCGAGAGACAGAACGACGAAGACGAGGTCGAGCATGGCGAGGGTCCATAGCGGCCTCAAGGGCCAACCCATCGCTTATCGCTCGGAACCGCATCAACGTTCGAGACGCAAGGCAGTGCTTGGATATAAACAATCCATAGACAAACGGAACTTCAGCCTGACGGTACTGACCTCGCAAGGCGATCAACCATCGCTTTCTTGACGCCGTTTATGACCTCTCTATGCAGGAGGTTTTCGCAACATCTCGATCCGTAACGCCGAAACGATCCATATTCGGGGCACGCCATAAGGGCGCTGGATCACTGTAATGTCGCGATTTGACTTGGAACCTCCCCCGGCAGCGACCGACTGCGACGCACCGCATTTCGTTGTCGGCCAAGATGACCACGGCTGCTGGCTGGCGGTCGAGACCCACAACCTCGGCGGAGGCCTCTTCAAGAGCCGCCAGGACGCCTTGCATTACGCCGACTTCGAGACAGGGCATCGGCCGGGTGCCATCGAGATGTCCCCCGGGCTGTTGCAACTCAGATTCTGAGAGCCGTGATGTCCGACCTCGATATCTTTCGGCAGGATTTCAGTGGGATCCTGAGCCAATGTGCCAAGGCCCGCGAAGTTTCCTTGTGCGGTGCTCTAAGCAGTGGCGACGATCTCAAGATCATCGCCCTGTTCGAGCGGCTTGCGCGCGACGCCGAAACGCTCGATGCAGCCGTGCTGGCCCATTACAGCATCGCAGAGCAGGGTCTTGGCGCACGGTGGTTTGTTTTGCGGCGTGAGGCGCTGCTGGCTCAAGTCGGCATCCTCTATTGGCCGACGGACGCCGCAGACCTAATTCGCTGGATGGTGACTCAAGCCTCGTTGGACCTGGCTGAAGAGCCAAGCCTCTCACCAAATAGCTCTATGCTGCCGCCTGCGAGGCGACGGCGGAGTCGCGGCAGTTCCGCTTCAACACACAAACCGCAAGGCCTCGGCCGCGCCTGGGCTATTGAGTTCAGCGCAGGCCTTGGCATTGTGGCCCCGCTACTGTCCCTATGGCACGTCCGCGCGGGTATCGGGCAAATGCAGGACCGCGCCTTCATGGCAGAGCACCCGAGCGTGCCCGCGACCGTAATCTCCGTCGATCCTTCAGGGGGCGTCAGAAGCAGCGGCTCGGCCGACATGGTTGTCCTAGACTTTCGGCAGCCGTCCGGTGAAGCGTGCCGGGTGACATGGCATTCCAACCTCCCGTTCACGGGGACGCCCGGCGACATTCTGGCAGTGGTGCCCCGGTCATCGGCGTGCGGGCTGCCCCTCATCCCCCTCCAAGTTGGCGATCCCCCGCAGAGCTTCGCCTTGGCGGCGGCTCTCATGGCCGCCGGATTGATCTCGCTCAGGCTCTGGGCTTGGTTTTCCCGCCATTTGCCTCAGCGCACAAACCGGCCGAAGCCTTATTCAGCGCGGAGTCGGCGTCATGACCTTGCTTAAAGGATCAATCGTAGATCTGGTCACCCCCTTCGCGGGTGAGGGTATCGCCGAATGCGAGGTCGCGGAGCTCGTCGAATGGCAAATTTCTCAAGGCACCAACGGGATTGCGATCTGCACTACCACCGGAGAGGGTCCCACCCTTACGACTGGGGAAATGGAGCGGCTGATCCGGATCTGCGTCGAGGTTTCGGCCACGCGTGTTCCGATAATCGCGGCGACGGGGACGTACGGTACGGAAAGCACGATCGCACTGACTCAAATGGCCAAGGCAGCTGGTGCTGCCGCTGCATTGGTTGTAACCCCGTACTATAGCAGGCCGTCGCAAGAAGGCCTCTATCGCCATTTCGAGGCTGTCGCCCGAGCTGTGGATCTTCCGATCGTCCTGCATAATGTTCCGTCCCGCACCGGAGTCGATCTCCTCCCGACGACGGTTGGCCGACTGGTCCAGATCCCATCGACCGTTGGGATCTTTGACCAAGGTACCGATCCGTTGAAGCCATTCGCGATCGAATGGGCAACGAACCGACGTCTCTTCCAGAGATGGGACAGCGACGTGCGAGCGTTCGCGTTCGCGCGAGCCAAAGGGCAGGTGTGCATCTCCGCGCTAGCGAACCTGGTGCCCGCGGCCTGCGCGATGCTTCGACAGGCCACCTTCGACCAGCGCCATGACGTTGCCGCCGACATCATCCGACGCTTGACTGGTCTCTTGGAAGCCCTCGCCTGCGACGGAGACCCTGCGCAGATCAAAGTGGCGATGAAAAAGGTGAGGCCTGGCTTCCCTACTTCCTGCCGCCTTCCGATAGTCGGCGGATCAGCAGAGTATCACGATGGTTTGGGCGATGAATTGAAAGCTCTGCTTATCGATCCGTTCTGGAACCCTCACGCCCCCGACCTCAGACGTCCGCACGTCGGACGTCAACAACAGTTGCTGGCTTCCAGATGATTCGCCTTGCGATGCTGCTGAAGCAAGTACGCCATTTTATCACTCCACCCGGGGAGCGGGTCCGGCCGTTTGGTAGGCAAAGCGAAGGTCGCCGTCCGTTCGAAGGCAATCAAGCCCAGCTCAACCGACTGATGATGGTCCGGATCGGCTGGACCCTTTCGTTCCTCATGTTTCTGGCATCGTTCGCCCAGGATGGGAATCACGTCGGGCTTTTCGAGAGATTGCTGACCACCTGTGCGTTGGCCGACATGGTACTTGCCGTCCTCCTGTGGGAGAAGTGGTCGACGACTAGTCTGAGCCGATGGGACGAAGCCATCTTGTTCATGACACTGGCGATGGGATTGAGCCTATTTGCGGGGTGATGCGGTCTGCGCCCAGCCCGAGGCCCACCGTTGGGCTTGGCAACCCATCCTCGATACGATCCCCGGATGCCTAGTGATCGGCGCGACATATAGTCTGCTTACTGCCCATTGCAGCCTGCGCTGTGCGGTAAACGATCGTATTCCGAACACGCCGATGGATGGGTTTAAAAGCGCCTCAAAGAATCGATTTCATGTGCGGAAAATGTGTCAGTAAAACTATTGTAAGATAAACGCGGTCTGCGTACTATCCTGACATGAATATTGGATATGCTCGCGTATCGACTATCGATCAGAATCTCGACCTTCAGCGCGACGCCCTGCAGCAGGCCGGATGCGAACGCGTATTCGAGGAGAAGAAGTCCGGCAAGGCCGGCACGCGGCGACCCGAGTTCGAGGCTGCGATCGCGTTCCTCCGTCCGGAAGACGTTCTGATCGTTTGGAAGCTCGATCGCCTCGGGCGCTCGCTGGTCGAGATGATGCGCACCATCGACACGCTGCGGCGCGACAGCGTCCGTTTCCAGAGCCTGACCGAGAAGTTCGACAGCGACACCGCTCACGGCCGCTTCGCACTCCAGATGCACGGGGCCATGGCGGAGTACTTCCTCGACCTCAATCGCGAACGCACCATGGAGGGGCTGAAAGCTGCCCTGGCGCGTGGTCGCAAGGGCGGCCGGCGTAAGAAGCTGACCGAGGCCGACCAGGCTGCTGCCCGTGCCATGCTGAGAGAGGCGACCATCCCCGTAGCCCAGATCGCGCAGCGCCTCGGGGTCAGCCGAACGACCTTCTACGGTTACTTCCCGGCCGCGCGGTCCCGTAGCAACACGGAGGCCGTCTGATGCCAATCCAGGCGCGCTACAAGTGGCTGTACCCGTTCGACTGGCCCCAGCTGTCAGCCGTGGTGCGGTTCGAGCGCGCGAAGGGACGTTGCGAAGCGTGCGGTCGCCCGCACCAGCAGCTGATCCGCCATCTCGGTGATGGTCGTTGGTGGGACCAAGAGGGGAAGACCTGGCGAAATGGCCAGGGCCGGTCCCTCACCCGGTTATCCGCGCCCGTAGATGCAGACCCGGCTTTGCGCACGACTCGCGTGGTGCTCGCTGCCGCCCATCTGGATCACGACCCGACCAACAACCGGCTGCGCAACCTCCGAGCCTTCTGCCAGCGCTGTCACTTGATGCACGATCGAGAGGAGCATCAGCGGCGGCGCTATCTCACCTTGCGGATGCGCAAGGCCATGGGCGACCTGTTTCTCGGTCTGTATCCATCGCCTTAGCGCGGCAAATCGGTTTGCTTGGGACCGAACGGCTTGTTGCTTGCCCAATCATCCAGCTAAGTTGGAAGAAATATGACAGATCGATTCCTCGACGGTAGATCTTCTACTGCATCCATTCTTCTACAAAGCATTGCCGACATGCTCTCCGTACCTGTGTCTCGGTTTTACGACTCTGCGGCTGTCCCGGAGACCGCGGACATTCAAGCTCATGAGCTGGTCCGCCTACTCAATCTTATGAGCGATCCGACCGACCGGCAGAACCTAATCACGTTGGTCAGTGAGTTCGTGAACTTTACACAAAAACGCAGAGACTCTTAATGGGTGCTCGTGGGTGCTCGATCTCCTGTACAATGCCGCTGCAGGCAACCTTTGATCCCGGCCGAATAAGGCGGTCTCATCCGATGCGGAGGATTGAGGTTGGATTTACCGTCATCCAGACCTGCGGATGATCACCGCCATAATCTGTAAACTTTTGCGCACACCATAGGTGCATGCTCAAGCTGCCAACTCGTTTCTCCTTCTTGCCGAGCCGGCCTGTGCCGGCAATCTTCGGCCGCCTCCTCCTTGTCGGGGTTTCCTTGGCGGCCGTGTCGCTCATCGCGTGGCTCGGCTGGAGCGGGCAGCAGGCACGCGACGAGGCCCGCTCCGCCTCCCAGCATGCGATCCGCGTCGCGGAGTTGCGTGGTACGATTGCGTACCTCGACGAATGGATGACCCAGTCGGCACGGTTGGCCGCGGCCTCGGGCGAGCATCGCTGGGCGGACCGCTTCGATGAGGCGGCCCCCAAGCTCAATGCTGCGCTTGCCGAGGCGGCCGGGCTCGCCTCGCCGGAGACCCGTACCGCGATGGCCGGCACCACGGGCGAAGCCCACCGCGACCTCGTCACCATGGAACGGCGAGCACTCGCCCTCGCCGCAGCCGACGACCTCGCGTCGGCGCGGACGTTGCTCGACGGACCGGAGTTCGCCTACCTCAAGGACGTCTACGCGTCCGGCGTCGAGATCTTCGGCCAGAACCTCGCCACCTACACCGAGACCCGAACCGAACTCCTGAACGATCGCGCATGGCGAGAGGCGATGGGCCTGGCGCTCGCGGTCCTGGCCGTGGTGTCGGCCGGCCTGTCGATCCGCGGTCGGGTGCGGCACGCCCGAGACCTTGGCCGCGTCGCCACGGTGGCTCTCATCGACACCTTGACCGACCTGCCGAACCGCCGTGGTTTCTACGAGGCTGCCGCGAGTCTCCTGGCTGAACCGTTCGACGAGGAGAACGCCCTACTGCTGATCGACCTCGACCGCTTCAAGACCGTTAACGACGCCCACGGCCATCCGGCCGGCGACGAGGTGCTCAAGCTTGTCGCAAGCCGATTGCGCGGCATCGTGCGCGGGGGCGATATCGTCGCTCGCCTCGGCGGAGACGAGTTCGCGCTCATGCTCGGTACGGATCGAGGCGTGGCTTGGACCGGGTCGCGATCGGAGGCCGTCGCCGCGCGCATCCTCGCGGCTCTGGCGGAGCCGTTCGTGCTCGAAGACGGCACCGCCGTCCGGATCGGCGCGAGCGTCGGCATCGCGCCCCGGGATGTCGACTGCAAGGTGCTAAGCGACCTCATTCACAGGGCCGACGTCGCCCTATCCCGCGCGAAGGCCGGAGGCCGTCACTGCTTCCGCGTCTTCGAGCCCGCGATGGAGGCGAAGGTGCGCGCGCGGGCGCTCCTGGAGCGCGACCTTCGCCTCGCGATCGTCGAGGACGCGATCGTGCCGCACTACCAGCCGCTCGTCGACCTGCGGACCGGCGCGATGGTCGGGGTCGAGATGCTGGCGCGGTGGCCTCATCCGCTCCACGGGATGGTGCCACCCGATGCCTTCATCCCGATCGCGGAGGAACTCGGCCTTATCGGGCACATGACCGAGCGACTGCTGGCCAGGGCTTGTCGAGAGACCGCTGGCTGGCCTGGCGACGTCACCATCGCCTGCAATCTGTCGCCCCTGCAGCTCGCCGATTCCGGTCTGTCGTTGGCGATCCAAGAGGTGCTCGAACGAACCGGGTTCCCGCCGCATCGGTTGGAACTCGAGATCACGGAGAGTGCGCTCGTCGGCGACCTCGATCTCGCGCGTGCGTCGCTCGGGCAGTTGAAAGCTATCGGGGTGCGCCTTGCACTTGACGACTTCGGGACGGGCTACTCCAGCCTGAGGCATCTGCAGACGCTGCCCTTCGACAAGATCAAGATCGATCGGAGCTTCGTGGCGGCCATGTCGGACAACGCCGAAAGCGGGAAGATCGTCGCCGCCGTCGTAGGGCTGGGCCATAGCCTGGGACTTTCGACGGTCGCGGAAGGCATCGAGACCGAAGCGATCGCCGGCCTGTTGCGAACGCTCGGCTGCGACATCGGGCAGGGCTGGCTCTTCGGCAAGCCGGTCCCCGCGCACCGGATCGCGGCCCTGCTCGGCGCGGAGCAACTCGGGCCCGACGCGGCGGCGGTCGCGGCATGAGCTTCGTCGCGCACGTTGGGGGGAGCAAAGCAGGGCGGCCGGACGGCGACGCCGAGCAAGCGCTGGTAGCCGAGCTGGCCAAGTGGCGTCGCAATGCCGAACAGGTCGAGCGGCTCGTTAAGTTCGGCAGCTTCGAAGCCGGCCTCGACGCGGGCGGGCTGACTTGGTCCGACGGCACCTACGCGGTGTTCGGGGTGCCTGCGGGTTCGCCGATCACGCTCGAGGAGGCGCTCGCCTTCTATGACGCCGCGACGCGTGACCGGATCCAGCAGGGGATCGAGCGCGCCAAGGCGTCCGGCGAGCCCTACGACCTCACCGTCCCGTTCCGGACTCGCGCCGGAGAAAACCGATGGGCCCGCATGGTCGGCCAGGTCGAGATCGTGGCTGGATCGAAGCGGCTGTTCGGCGTCATTCGCGATGTCACCAGCGAACGCATCGCCGAAGAGCACCTGCGCCAGCAGGCCCTCCAGGACATGCTGACAGGGTTGCCGAACCGCCGCGCATTCCAAGCCCGGCTGGAACAGGTCCAGTCGACCGGGGTAGAGCGACTGGGCCTGTGCATCGTCGACGTCGACCGGTTCAAATCCGTCAACGATGGCTACGGGCATGAGGTCGGCGACCTCTTATTGAAACTCATTGCTTCCCGCCTGGCGGCGGCGGTCCGAACAACCGACCTCGTCGCTCGCCTTGGCGGGGACGAGTTCGCCATCGTGCTCACGGGATTGCAAAGCAAGGCTGACTTGCAACGACGCGTGTCGTCCGTCATCACGGCTGTGCGCGAGCCCGGACTGTGTGCCGATCACATGTTGACACCCTCCGTCAGCATCGGAGCGTCCTGCAGTCGTACGCTGTCGCCCGACCATCTGCTGAAGCAGGCCGACATCGCACTGTACAAGGCCAAACTGAACGGACGGGACCAATACTGCCTGTTCGAGCCTCGCTTTCGCAAAGAAGTCGAAGCCCACGACCGTCTCGCCGACGAGGTAAGGACCGGCTTAGCCCGGAACCAGTTCGAGGTGCATTACCAGCCCATCGTCGATCTGCGCACCCGCATCGTCCGCGGGTGGGAGGCGCTGGTGCGGTGGCGCCATCCGCAACGCGGGTTGCTGCTTCCCGAGCGCTTTGCTGCCGCTCTGTCCGACCCGAAGACCTCGGTCGCGATCGACGACTTCGTGCTCGATACCAGCCTGCGGCAGATGCGGCAGTGGCTCGACAGGGCCGCGCCTGTCACGTGCCTGGGCGTCAATGTCTCCGAAGCGCAACTCAAGCGGCCGGATCTGGTCGAGCGGATCATGACCGGTCTCGACCGGCATCGGCTCACGCCGGATCGGCTGAAGCTCGAAATCAGTGAGGCAGCCCTGGGGGAACCTGCAGCGCGGTCCACCGCGGCGACGATGGACAGCCTTGCCGAACTTGGAGTCGTCTGCGTGCTCGACGATTTCGGCATGGGTCATGCGTCGCTGACCCGTCTCAAGCAGTTCAGGGTCGAAAGAATCAAGCTCAATCGCGCCTTCATGGCGAACGTAGGCATCGACGGCTACGATCAGGCAATCGTTCGCTGCATGATCGGTCTTGGCCGTGACCTCGGAATCCGGATCACGGCCGAGGGGATCGAGACCGTGGATCAGCTCGCCGTGCTGAGGCAGTTCGGCTGCGACGTCGGGCAAGGGTTCCTGTTTGGCCGCCCTATGCCTTCGGATGATGTCCCTGGCTTTCTCGAGCGGTGGGAGGCGAGGGCTGCATCGCTCTTCGACGCGGTTGAGCAGAGAACTGCACGGCCACGATTGGTGCGTTAGTTGTAGGCGCTTGCAACCATCTGCGCTCGCGCCGAATCTACCATCAGTGAGCGAGTTGTACTTGTAACTGCCATCGTGGTATTACTCTGCATCAAATGTTCTGTGGCGGTATGGTATTTACCCACGTTCGAGCTGATATTCCGAACTTTGGAGCAAGGTTCAGCAGTGCAACGAGGCGAACAACGCGGCGCAGTCCGATATGGGGCAGTTGTATATCCATGCTGTGATCCTATCACGGCGGGCCGCCTTTCGATTAGGGAACGGCCACGACGAGTTTGGAAGGACGCGCAACACGGGTCCGTTTGCCTGAGCGTCATGCAGAATTCTTGAGTTTTGCAGCATCGACCCGTAATATAGGTGGATTGCGGTGCTACCGCTATTGGTACTGCACCGGCTCTCTTACCATCGCTTCCGCACTGATCTCGGGTAAACAAGGTAGGAATCGTGCTAACCCTAAATCCGAGGACGACAGCTCTCGTCGTGATCGATCTCCAGAATGGCATCGTGGCGCTGCCGTTGATGCCGTATGACGCTGGCCATGTCATCGCGCGGTGTGTCGACCTTGGGTACGCGCTCGCAGAGGCGGGCGGAATTATCGTTCTGGTCAACGTCGACTATTCCGAGGGATATGCCGACCGTCCCAACCAGCCGGCAGATGCTCCCTTGAGCTTGCCTCCCGAGGGGCTACCAGAAAACTGGGCCATGCTGGTTCCGGAAATCGCGTTGCTTCCCGCCCCCCTATACATTACCAAACGCCAACACAGTGCTTTCTACGGCACTGAACTTGATCTGCAGCTCCGCCGGCGTGGCATCACGACTGTGATTATATGCGGGCTGGCGACGAACTTCGGGGTCGAGGGCAGTGCGCGCGATGCTTACAATCTCAATTACGCCGTTGTGATCGCGGCCGATGCTTGCAGCAGCACATCACAGGGCTTCCACGAATTTGCCGTCACAAACATTCTACCTAGGATTGCGTTGGTTCGGGACACCTCCGAAGTCATAGTGGCTGTCGGTGCAGTCGTTTACTGACGACCTTCAGTCATTCGCACTGCATACGTCTCGAGTCTATCGGCTTAGAGCCTGAGCGGCATCCATAGGCGCTCGCATACCTCTCTGTTGCGCGGGGCGTTGTGCTGATCGGCCCCCATCGGGTGGTCCGGGTTGATTGTTAGTTCATGGTCGGCCTGGGCGCCACCCTGAGCATGGCCGGCGGAGATGGTCGGGGTTTCGCAGCCGGCCATGCGGCGAAGGCGGGCACGAAGACCTCCGGCGCCGGGGGCTTGTAGCCGATTGATCCGTGCGGGCGCACAGTATTGTAATGCCTTCTCCAGCTTTCGATGATGACCTGAGCTTCCTTGAGCGAGTAGAAGATCTCTCCGTCGAGCAGCTCGTCTCGGAAGCGAGCGTTGAACGACTCGACGTAGCCGTTCTCCCACGGGCTGCCTGGGGCAATATAGGCGGTCTTTGCTCCAACCGCCGTGATCCAGTCTTGCACAGCCTGGGCGATGAACTCGGGGCCGTTGTCCGAACGGATGTGACCAGGCACGCCGCGCAGGATGAACAGGTCGGACAGAACGTCAATGACGTCGGTCGAGTTGAGCTTGCGCGCGACCCGGATGGCCAGGCACTCCCGGGTGAACTCGTCGACGACATTGAGGGTCCTGAACTTGCGGCCGTCATGCGTGCGATCCTCGACAAAGTCGTACGACCAGACGTGATCGCGGTGCTCGGGCCGGAGGCGAATGCAGGAGCCGTCGTTGAGCCAGAGACGTCCCTTCTTCGGCTGCTTGGCCGGCACCTTCAGCCCTTCGCATCGCCAGATGCGCTCGACCCGCTTGTCGTTTACCAGCCACCCGGCATCGCGCAGCAACGCCGCGATCTTGCGATAGCCGTAGCGGCCGTACTGCCGCGCCAGCTCGATGATGTCGCCCGTCAACGCCTCTTCGTCGTCAAAGCCCCGCGGCGCCTTGCGCTGCGTCGAGCGGTGCTGACCGAGCGCCGCACAGACGCGGCGCTCGGAGACAGGCAAATGCTGTCGCACATGCTCGATGCAGACGCGCCGGCGCGCGGGGCTCAGAAGTTTCCCGAGGCCGCCTCCTTCAGAATCAGCTTGTCGAGCGTGAGGTCGGCGATCGCCTTGCGAAGCCGCATGTTCTCCGTCTCCAGCTCCTTCAGGCGCTTGACCTGGTCAAGCTTCAAGCCGCCGAACTCCTTCCGCCACCGGTAGTAGGTGACCTCGGTCACCCCGATCGAGCGAACCGAGTCCGCAACGGTCTTCCCCTGTGAGACCAACACGTCGACCTGACGCAGCTTGCTCACGATCTCTTCAGGCTTCGGTCGTCTTCCCATCGATCCATCCTCCAGGCTCGAAAGCCATACATCGGGATGGACCACTTCAAGGGGGGACGATCATCTGGCGGCGAGATCGCAGTCGCCCAGCGTTTGCTGCCGTTGATTGGCGGAGCAACGTTCGATCTCACGCCCCGGATGACGTTCACCGAGGTCGAGTTCGCCGCACGCTGGCGTCCGGGCGCCACCATCGGGGTGTATTGCGCGGGGAATCGTCGCCTTGCCGAGCTCGTCCGCCCGCTCCGGCTCAACGCCTATGCGGTCGGGGCCGATCCGGGCGTCGGAAAAGTCGGCACCGGGCGCGATATTGCGCGACGCGTCGCGGAACTCGGTCAGAGCGCCTACGCCAGCGTATCCGTAGCTGATCCGGTTCTAGCCGATGCCGGCTTCCGATGCTGGAGCGTGGAGCCGCTGCCGATCGCGACCGTGATCCCATCCCCCGGCAGCCCGGTCCGCGTTGTCGGCGACGGCCTCGAATGCCTGTTGCCCGCGACGCTCACCACCAACGCCTTCGATAAGGCGCTCGCAAAAGCCCTGGGCAGCGTGAGCCTGGCAGGGTGGGCCAGCAGTGCCGAGGGTCAGGCCGTCTGCGCCGCGCAGGGCATCGACCCGGGGTCGCTCGTCCGCGGTACGCGCGGGCCTGGCGACGCGGTGGCGTGGTCCACCGAGCTGGTGCTGATCCGGCCGCGGCACGACGCGTCACGGCTGCTGCGCCTCTGCGAACAGCTCATCATTGATCACGTCATGACAGAGCCAATGAGTCTACCGAGCGCCAGGGCCACCGAGGTGCCGACGATGTTCCCGCCGCTGCATCGCTCACGGGTCGACGCAGCAGGCAAGCGTGCGCCGCGACTGCGGGCGGCCCCAAGCCGATCGGGCCGGGCGCGGACGCGATAGGCGCGGAAGTCGGGTAGCGCAGGAGAGCAGGCAGGCCATGGGGTGTCAGGTCTAGACGAGGATCCTGATCGTCCCCCCTTGAAGTGGTCCATCCCGATGTATGGCTTTCGAGCCTGGAGGATGGATCGATGGGAAGACGACCGAAGCCTGAAGAGATCGTGAGCAAGCTGCGTCAGGTCGACGTGTTGGTCTCAGGGGAAGACCGTTGCGGACTCGGTTCGCTCGATCGGGGTGACCGAGGTCACCTACTACCGGTGGCGGAAGGAGTTCGGCGGCTTGAAGCTTGACCAGGTCAAGCGCCTGAAGGAGCTGGAGACGGAGAACATGCGGCTTCGCAAGGCGATCGCCGACCTCACGCTCGACAAGCTGATTCTGAAGGAGGCGGCCTCGGGAAACTTCTGAGCCCCGCGCGCCGGCGCGTCTGCATCGAGCATGTGCGACAGCATTTGCCTGTCTCCGAGCGCCGCGTCTGTGCGGCGCTCGGTCAGCACCGCTCGACGCAGCGCAAGGCGCCGCGGGGCTTTGACGACGAAGAGGCGTTGACGGGCGACATCATCGAGCTGGCGCGGCAGTACGGCCGCTACGGCTATCGCAAGATCGCGGCGTTGCTGCGCGATGCCGGGTGGCTGGTAAACGACAAGCGGGTCGAGCGCATCTGGCGATGCGAAGGGCTGAAGGTGCCGGCCAAGCAGCCGAAGAAGGGACGTCTCTGGCTCAACGACGGCTCCTGCATTCGCCTCCGGCCCGAGCACCGCGATCACGTCTGGTCGTACGACTTTGTCGAGGATCGCACGCATGACGGCCGCAAGTTCAGGACCCTCAATGTCGTCGACGAGTTCACCCGGGAGTGCCTGGCCATCCGGGTCGCGCGCAAGCTCAACTCGACCGACGTCATTGACGTTCTGTCCGACCTGTTCATCCTGCGCGGCGTGCCTGGTCACATCCGTTCGGACAACGGCCCCGAGTTCATCGCCCAGGCTGTGCAAGACTGGATCACGGCGGTTGGAGCAAAGACCGCCTATATTGCCCCAGGCAGCCCGTGGGAGAACGGCTACGTCGAGTCGTTCAACGCTCGCTTCCGAGACGAGCTGCTCGACGGAGAGATCTTCTACTCGCTCAAGGAAGCTCAGGTCATCATCGAAAGCTGGAGAAGGCATTACAATACTGTGCGCCCGCACGGATCAATCGGCTACAAGCCCCCGGCGCCGGAGGTCTTCGTGCCCGCCTTCGCCGCATGGCCGGCTGCGAAACCCCGACCATCTCCGCCGGCCATGCTCAGGGTGGCGCCCAGGCCGACCATGAACTAACAATCAACCCGGACCACCCGATGGGGGCCGATCAGTCGGCATGCATCTGACGCGCCGTGCGCCGTTGTTTGCGGGACTTGGTCGCCTCCGTCTTCAACCAGCCGGAGAGCTTCTCGGCAAACGGGTCTAACTTGCTTGGACGCTCCGGAGCCTGGTAGCTCGGCTCCTTCGCATCAGAACGCAGGTACTTGCGGATGGTGTTGCGCGACAGTCCCGTGCGTCGCGAAATCTCCCGGATCGGCATCCCGTCTCGTAATGCCCAACGCCGGATGACGCTCAATAAAGCCATGTCGATCACTCCGTGCCCCCCGACCATCAGCCAGGGAGAGGGTTCAGACACGGGTCACTTCTCGGTGGAAACTTCCGCCTCCGCCGGGTCAACTCTCAGCGGAAATCAACACACCGCCAGCCCGACGGGCAACAGCTTGACCGCGCCCTCGGCCAGTGCCGTAAGCCCGGACGCCTGGATCGCGGCCCACTGGCTTACCGCGTAGACGACGACGGCATTGATGGCGATCACCAGCCACAATTGCCGACGGTTCTGGTCCTTCAGCTTCGCCGAGCCGCCCTTCGCCATCTCGACGCCGCCTCATCGTTCCCACCCGTATCGGGGCGCCACCGACATCTGGGGGGCACCGCCGGCACCGCGCAACCGTTGCGGGGCCAGGACAAATCCTCGTCGCCCGCGACGGCGTCAATGGCGTCGACCATACGGCACCGGGTTGAGCTAGACAGGCTCGATGCCGAGCGTCGTCGCATGGCCATCGTCGCCAAGCCGGAAACCGAAGCCGACACGCTAACGCTTGCTCCGGAAACCTCAAAACGGACCTGCCGAAGGTCTGCTGTTGGCGCACCTAAGCCGGCACCTACGACCGTACTTGGCCGAACGGGGTCGATCCGGTTTGGAGCATAATACAGGCACGTTCAGCTCTTGGCTTGGCTTAGCTGCTCGGCGACACGCCGCCGCTGCTCCAATCGCGGTCCAAGAAAGGTTCCCAGAGCATCCAAGCTGGCTGCGAAGACGAGCGCGAGACCGCTCGCGACTAGTTGCACGAAAGGCGGGACGTTCAAGAGCGTCAGTCCGTTGTCGAGTACGCCTAGGAAGACCCATGCTGTGAAGACGCCCAGGACGCGGCCGCGCCCCCCCGCGAAGGCGACACCACCCAACAGGATGATGGTCAGCGCTTGCAACTCCATCTGCAGCCCCAGCGAGCCGGGCGATACACCATCGAGGCGCGCCGCGAGGACCACACCCGAGGCGCCAGCAGCGGCCCCCGTCGCGACGAACAACCCGAGCAGCACCGGCCGCACTGGAAGAGCGGCCAGGAACGCCGCCTGGGGGTTGATGCCGATGGCGAAAACGTAGCGTCCCCACACGGTTAATGAGAGAAAAGCGGCAGACAGCAGAAACGCGCACAGGACCACGATGAGCAGGTTCGGCATTCCGAGCGTTTCGCCGTTACCAACCGAGAAGAGGACGTCTCCCAAGCCACTCACTTCGATCGGGTTGATGAGGAGAGTGGTGCCGCGCAGGACGCTCAGCATGCCCAGCGTCACAATGATCGGGCTGAACCCCAGGTATGCGCACAGGATCCCGTTCAGAAGCCCTATGAGCGCGCCTGATCCTATGCCTAGCAGGATGCCGATCGTCGCCGGGAGGTGCCAGGCCGTCATCGCGATAGCGGTCACCATCGCCGAGAACGCGATGTTCGAGCCGATCGAAAGGTCTACCTGACCGGCGATGACCAACAAGGCCATGACGGCTGCCACGATGCCGATCGCGGCGTAGTTCGTCAGCAGCACCTTAAAGTTTGATACCGTCAGGAATGCGCTGCTGTGGCTGCCGAAGTAGACGACGAGGACTAACAGCGCGAGCAGCAGGATGTTGTTCACGACGAGTTCGACGGGTAGGCCGCGCTGGCGCCTGCGCACTTTGCTGACTTCGTTCATGAGGCGTCCTTCCCTTCAAGGGCATGGGCGAGGGAGAGGAGTCTGGCTTCCTCGATGGCGGCGCCTTCAAGTACAGCGACGACGAAACCATGGGCGAGCACGATCACCCGATGGGCCACCTGGACGAGTTCTTCGGGTTCCGACGAGGTGACGAGAACGCCTCGTCCGGCGGCGGCGGTGTCCGCCAACGCCCGGTAGATATCGCGGCGCGCCCCTACATCGACGCCTTGCGTCGGCTCATCGAGCATCAAGACCCGGCAGTCCTGAACAGCGTTTAACCAGCGGGCGATAACGAGTTTCTGCTGGTTGCCCCCGGAGAATCGCTTCGCTTCAAGGTCAATGCGGGACGGTCTGAGATCCATCCGGCCGGCAGCCTGCTGGAACACTACCCGCTCGGCGGCGCGGCGGCGGGCGCCAAGGACGCCGATGCGGGCGTAGGACGGGAGCAGGACGTTCTCGCCCGCCGACAGCGGTCCGAGAATGCTCTTGCGGAGCCGGTCCGACGGGACCAGGGCCAAGCCGGCCGCGACAGCCCGCTTGGGATCGCCGAGCGTAATAGGCCGGCCGTCCAGGGCCACCTTGCCGGCGGCCGCGGGCCGATGGCCGAAAAGTGCCTCCAGCATCTCCGTGCGGCCGGAGCCGACCAGCCCGAACACACCCACCACCTCTCCGGCCCCAACTGTAAGATTCATGGGGCCTATCCCGGCAGCCAGTAATCCCTCGACACGAAGCACGGGCTCGCGGTTTGCGTTTTTACCGGCCTGCGCCTTTGGCCGGCCACGGTCGATCTGCTCCCCCACGATGGCGCCGACCAGCGCATCGCGATCGTATTCCGCCACGAGCCCGCTGAGCACGACTCGGCCCCCGCGCAGAACTGTCACGCGGTCGGCAAGTGCGAAGACCTCGGCCAACCTGTGCGTGACGTAGAGCAACGGCAGGCTCTGCTTCTTGAGTTCCTTGAGATGGTGACCAAGAGTTTCGGCCTCACGTTCCGACAGCGCGGCCGTGGGCTCGTCAAGGATCAGCACCTTCGGTTTGGTCCGCAAAGCTTTGGCGATCTCGACCGCCTGAAGCCCAGCATTGCCGAGGGATGACAGCGAGGCTGTGGGAGCGATGTCGGTGCCCATCGTTTCCAGCCAACGCCGGGCCTCGATCCGCTGCTGGCGCTTGCGCACGAACGGACCCCACCGGAGTTCCTGACCCAGGAACATGTTGTCGGAGACGTCCAGCGTCGCCGCCAGGGAGAGGTCCTGGTAGACGACCGAGACCCCGGCCTGACGAGCCTCGCGCGGCGTCAGCGCTTCGAAGCGCTCTGCTCCGACTATGATAACGCCGGCGTCGGGCGTGACTGCTCCCGATAGGCACTTGATCAGCGTGGACTTTCCAGCCCCGTTCGCGCCGAGCAGTGCGTGAATTTCGCCGTCGGCGACTTCGAGATCGATCCCACCCAGGACCTCGACACCGCCGTATGATTTCTGGAGGCCGTAGACAGCGAAGGCCATGTTGAAACCTCGTGATCGGATGCTTGCCGTCCTCGCCAGCGGCCCACCGAAGCGGAGCCGGCGAGGAACTGACCTGCAACGTTTACTTTTCGCCCTGCTGCATGAGGTATTCCTCGGCCTTGGGCGATTTTTCGGTCACGAGTTCGAGGGGAACGATATCGTCGCCCGGCTTCCTGCCCTTGATCAGGGCGTCGGCGGTGGTGATCATGGCTTCACCAACTGCGACGAGCGGGATCGCCATCGAAGCGCGATAGACCGTGCCACCCTCTTTCAGAAGCTTGAGGGCCGGCGCGGTGCCATCCATGCCCCCGATGAAGGCATTCGGGTCGGCCTTGTCCTTGCCAGACGCGATCCAGGCCTTGTAGGCCCCCTCGGTGGCGGGATCCTCGACGCCCAGGATCACGTTGGCGTCGGGATGGGCCTGGAGAATAGAACGCGTCACGTTGAGGCCCTCGGTTGGGCTGATCGCATCCTGCTCGGCAACGATGTCTACATTGGGCGCCTTGGCCAGCAGGCCTTCCTTGATGCCTTTGCCACGCAACTGGCCCCATACGCCCTTCTGGTAGCCCAGGATCACGACCTTGGCCTTGAAGCCCGGCTTGCCTGCGATCCAGCTACCCGCATATTCGCCCAGGGTATGCCCATCGGCATATTGCGCGTATCCGACCGTGGCATCTTGATTCTCAAGCTTCTCACCGTAGGTGATCCACTTGACCCCCGCGGCTCGGGCCTGCTTGGCGACGGACTCGAACGCCGCAGGTTGCAGAGCGTCGCAAACGATCGCGCCGACCTTCTGCTCCGTCCAGGTCTTGATCGTGTTGATCTGTTTGTTGAGGTCGGTGCTGGGGTCGTCGACCACGACCTTGTAGCCCATCTCGGCACCTTTCTTCTTGGCGCCCTCGATCTCCGTTACGACGGCGCCGATTGTCGACGCATTTGGAAAGCTGATGGCGATGATCGTTTCTTCGGCACTCGCGCCTGCTATGGGCGCGGCCGCACAAGCAACTGCCGCACCGAACGCGGCCACCACGATGCGGCGCGACGCGGTTTGCGACAGCGGAAACCTGGGTGTCTTGGTCATGGGATCGCTTCCTTCAGTAATGCGGCGGCGCCGCGGGACTTCGAGCCTGTGATCAGGACCGAGGTGTGACGGTGAGGGCGTGGTCGTTTCGGACGATGGCGGCTCCGAGGGGCGCGGAGAGGTGCCGAATCCTCTCTTCGATCCGATCGAAGTCGATCCCCTGGGCAAGCACGGGTAGCCGGTCGGCATTCAACATCGTGGGATGAAGCACGACGTCCGGGACGCCACCATCAAGCCGCAGTTCAGCAACGATCCCGTCTGCCGACATCGCGGCCCAGAGGGCCTGCACCTGATCCGAGGCCGGCATGAACACTTGTTGGCCGACCAGTGTGCTCAACCCGTAGAGGATAGGTTTGCCATGGTGGAAACCGACCGGATGGATCGCGTGTGGATGATGGCCATGGACCACGTCGGCGCCAGCCTCGATGAATGCTCGCCCAAGCGGCTCCTGGTACTCCGCGAGTTCGTCACCCGACCCAAAGCCCCAATGGACGCTGACGATCAGCACGTCGCAGTCCGCCTTAGCCTTCCGGACTGTTTGTTCGACCCATATGCGATCGGCATCCCTGACCCGGGTCCGCACGGTGACGACCGATGGGTCGCCAGGCTCCTCCATCTGGTACCAGGGATCGATCTCGTAGGCGGTCTCGATGTGGATTGCCGAGATTCCCGGGCGCTCGTCAGACGCTCCCATGCCCGTCGGAGTCAGGCAGGAGAAAGCGACAACGCCGATCCTTGCGCCGCGCACTGTCCGAATGGCAGGTAATGCCGCTGCCGCTCGGTCAGTACCAACGCCGATCGTCTGCAGGCCTCTCTCCTGCAAGAGGCGGGCGGTTCCGTCCAGCGCCGTCCAGCCGTAGTCGACAGCATGATTGTTGGCTAACGTGAGTATCCCGAAGCCCAGAGCAGGGATGTCTTGCGCTATCTCTGGATTGGCTCGGAGGTTGAGAAGCTTCTGCACGGGCGTACCGGCAGTCGTTAGAGGCATCTCGAAGTCGCCGACGGCGAGGTCCGCCGCGCGGATCAGCGCGAACACGGCCTCGACCTCCGGCGCGAACGGCCCGAGCCTGCGCGTGGGGCAGATATCGCCGGCAAGGACGATCGAGAGAGAACTCATGCCCTGCTGTGCTCCAAGTTTCTGGGGTCGTCGCGTGCTGCAGGCATGCTGTTTTCAAGCCATGGCAGCCTCTGTCAGGCCGCCTTCGTGGGCTTGGCCTGGGCGATGGCAGCCTCCTTCTCCCGCATGTACTCGCCGGCGAGGATCGCGGCGTGCTTGGGCGGGTTGGCAGCATCGGTGCAGGTCGGCAGGCACTCGATGACTGCGTCGTAGTTCGGATGCAGGAAGAACGCGATCGACTGGCGCGGCTTAGGGGTCGCTGCCGATGCCGCGGGCGGGTTGGCGACCCTGTGCATGTTGGAAAGCCAACGGTCGTTGGTCCAACGCTGCATCATATCACCAATGTTGATGACGAAGGCACCCGGGACGTAGGGGACGTCGACCCAGTCGCCCGCGAGGGTGCGGACCTGGAGCCCGCCTGGCGAGTCGGTCGGGGCCAGGATCGTCAGGCTGCCGTAGTCAGTGTGGGCGCCGGCCCGCAACTGTCCCGGCATCGGCGCTACGCGCTGGGCCGGGTAGTAGATAGAGCTGACGACCGAAAACTGCCGGTTTATATACGGCTCAAAGAATCCTTGGCCGAGGCCGAGCGCCACGCCGAACAGGGACATCAGCTGGCGGCCCAACTGGTCGACGGCGCGATAGTATCGCTCACCAATCTCGCGGAATTCAATCGGCTGCTCGGGCCAGCGGTTCGGCTTGTAGAAGCGCTTCGCCGACTCGTCCTGAAAGTAAGGCGCGTCCGTGTCGAGGCGGCCGATCATGAAGTATTCGCGGAGATCCGGCGGAGCCTCTTGCCCTTCCTTGGCGGCAAGACCGGACGCGGCGAGCTGGTGGTAGCCCTGGTGATCGCCCGACACAGCGGGCATGCAGGCGGCCTTGGTATCGGCCGGCTGCTCGAAGAAGCGGCGGGAGACATCGAACCACTTGGCAAGGAGATCCAGGTCAAAGCCGTGCCCGGTTACGACGAGGAAACCAATCTCACGATTGGTTTTGTCGACGAGTTCCGCGACTTTCCTACGCTCCTCGTCGGTACCGTTCAGGAAAGGCCGAAGATCGATAATTGGGACTTCCTCAAGTGCGGGCATTATAAACTCCTTGCAACTCGATCGTTTTCGATGATGATTATTGTAAACAATGATGTTGACATGACAATGCCAAATTAGCGTCACTCATTGTCTAACCTTTGGGCAAACAGCATGAAAACATATCGCGGAATGGATCGCGAAGCTTTAGACACAGCCTACAACAATCGGGCGGTCGTGCCCGACTGGGAGGGCTACCTGACGCGCTGGGCAGAGCGCAGCGACACTGTTTACGCTTCGACGCTCTGCGGTAGAGATCTGCACTACGGCGACAGCGCACGGCAGAAGGTCGACATCTTCCCCTGTGGAGTCCCTGGGCGGCCCACGATCCTGTTTCTTCACGGCGGCTACTGGCAGTGGAACGACAAGGAGGGGCAAGCGTTCGTCGCTGCCGGCCTGCTGCCGCACACCCTAAACGTCGCCGTCGGGGAATACACGCTGGCGCCTGCGGCGACGATGGAGCAGATCTGCGGCGAAGTTCATGCAATGGTGCGATGGATAGAACATGGATTGTCTACAATATGCGGTGGTCTTGCTCCGCTCTACGTGTGCGGAATTTCCACCGGTGCTCATCTGATGGCGACCGCATTGACCCTCCCGAACGTCGCCGGCGGGCTCTTGATCAGCGGCATCTACGACCTTGAGCCGATCCGCCTCTCCGGGCTCAACGATGCCATCGGGATGTCAGCGGATGACGCGCGGACCTTCTCGCCCTTGCATCGACCGGCGGGCGCCGCCAAGCCGCTCGTGGTGACATTTGGTGATCGCGAACGTCCTGAAATCCAGCGCCAGTCTCGCGACTACGGGGCCGCGCTCGAAGCGCAGGGCTGGCGGCCCGAGGTTTTTCCAGTATCCGGGGCGGACCACTTCTCCGTGCTGGAATCCCTGGCGTCGCCCGACGGCGTGCTCGCTACAAAGCTGGCGCGCATGGCGACCTGATGTGTCGATTTTCGTCATTGCAGCGCGCCGGACGCGAAGCTATTCAGGCAGGTGATGGCCAAGCGCAATATGACCGAACATGACGTCGAAGACGGCGACGATCCAGGCGTCGCAGGGTTGTCCGAACCCGAAACAGAAATGCTCGATGCGATCGTGCAGGCCATCGCCGAACGTCGTCTCGCGCCCGGCATCAAGCTGGCGGAGGAGCAACTTGCCGAGATCTTCGGCCTGAATCGCGCCCGAATCCGCAAGGTACTCCTTGTGCTGTCGCAACGACGGATCGTCCAGCTCTCGCCAAACCGCGGCGCCACCGTGGCGCGGCCAACAGCCAAGGAGACGCGCGAGGTCTTTCAGGCCCGTCGCCTAATTGAAGCCGAGCTCGTCCGTCTCGTCGCGGCATTGCCGGGACCGCAGCGCGAAGCTGCAATCGCAAGTCTCCGCACTCACCTCGCCGCCGAGCACCAGGCGATCGAGATCGGCGACCGCAACGCTGAGGTTAGGTTGTCGGGCCTGTTCCACCTTCGGCTGGCCCAGGCTGCCGGAAACAGCATCTTCTCCTCCATCCTGCGCGACCTCATCGCGCAAAGCTCGCTTGCTGTGTCAGCGCATGCAACGGGCCACCAACTCGACTGCTCGCTACGCGAGCATGATTCCATCGTCGACGCGCTCGCCGCCAGCGATACTGCGGGTGCACTTTCTCTCTCGCTCGCGCACCTGATACATATCGAGGCGGCGCTGGCCCTCAACAAACAAGAGGGAACCGACCTCGTCGCGATCTTCTCTACAATACGACCGGCCGTTCGCAAGCGCGTTGAAATCTGAGAGAATCTTCGGGGGCACAAAAGTCGAGGTTCCGCTGCGAACGGCAGCTTGCGGGAGCGGGCGAGTTGCTACTGAACGACTTGGATGGGCGCAATGCCGAATGTCCGCTATTCTGCGCCCGGGCAACGGCCGCTCCCGGCGCAAAGCCGAATGTCCAAGCAGGCACCTTACGTTCGATCATGGGCCGATAGACGCCTCGCCTCAATTGACGGCGTCAACAAGAACAAGCCTAAAGCGTTATGCAAGGTCGAAGGCAGGGAGCTTCTCTATCTCAGTCTTGAGCTGCGCAACGCCGGGAGAGAAATAACCGTCACTGGCATCCCGTCGCTTATTGTGGCCTGTGATAGCGTTGCTATGGCGCTTCGAAATCTCCGCACCTTCGGCTTGTGTCACAAAAGTGTGCCGCCAAGAGTGATTGGGACTGAGCCCAAGCTCGAGATCAGCCTGCGTCCTGATCCATGCAGCAAGTTCTGCAGCTCGAAGCTCCTGGGGGCTACGGCTGGCGCCACGCTTTTGCGCGACGTCACCGACGAACAGGAAACCGCTTCCGGATGATTCGACGAAATGGATCAGGCCTTCGCGCTCAAGTTCGCTGTGGACCGGAACGACACGCGCGAACCCGTCCTTGAGCTATGCGGGAATTTAGGTGATGCAGCAGTCAGGCGGCGCGGTCTGACGTGCGGTCGAGGACCTCGGTCCCGTCCCGGAAGATGACACCGGCGACAACCTTGGGCAACTGGTTCTCGCCTTTGAGACGCCGCCAGGTCTTTGAGGCGGCCATGACCAGCTTGAAGACCATTAGCCGTGCCGTGGTCGGCGAGAGTGCCCCCTTGGTGCGCACCGTCCTGTGTCGGACGGTGGCGAAGATGCTCTCGATGGGGTTCGAGGTGCGCAGGTGGTCCCAGTGCTCGGCGGGGAAGTCGAAGAAGGTCAGCAGGGCCTCGCGGTTTTTGGTTAGGCAGGCGACCGCCCTGGGGTACTTCGCTCCGTACTTCTCGTCGAAGACGACGATGGCCGTTTCGGCCGCCGCCCGGGTCGGCGCGCCATGGACCTCACGAAGATCGTCCTTCATCGCGGCCTGGACGGATTTCGGGACCTTGTTGAGCACGTTGGCGGTCTTGTGGACCCAGCAGCGTTGGTGCCGCGTGCCGGGATAGATCTCCTCGAGGGCCTTCCAGAACCCGAGCGCGCCGTCGCCAATCGCCAGTTCGGGCGCGATGATCAGACCATGCCGTTTCACCTCGACGAGCAGTTCGCGCCAACTCTGGGCGCTCTCTCGCACGCCGACTTGGAAGCCGACCAACTCCTTCCTGCCCTCGGGTGTCGCCCCGATCAGCACCAGCATGCACTCCGCCTGGTTCTCCATCCGGGCCTGCAGGTAGACGCCGTCAGCCCATACGTAGACAGTACGCATCCGGCCAAGACCGTAGGTCAGGGCTACCTGTGTGACGGCGGCGTTCTGTGGATCGCGTCGGTGGTGTGTCAGGCCGCCTGGGCCAGGGCTGCGCCAGGTCGGCTGGCCTTCCAGTTCCAGGGCAGCAGCTCGTCGAGGCGCTTGGCGGGGTGGTCCGGCAGCCGGGCGAGGACGTCGGCGAGCCAGGCCTGAGGATCGACATCGTTGAGCTTGGCGGTCTCGATCAGCGTATAGATGGCGGCGGCGCGATGGCCGCCCGCGTCTGAGCCGCAGAACGTCCAGTTCCGTCTGCCGATGGCGATCCCCCGCAGTGCGCGCTCCGCCGCGTTATTGCTCAGGCAGATCCTGCCGTCGTCGAGAAAGCGGGTGAAGGCCGCCCAACGGCTCAGGATATAAGTGATGGCCTTGGCCGTATCGCTCTTGGCCGAGAGCAGCATTCGCTGTTCCCGAAGGTAGATCTCCAGATCGAGGATGAGCGGCTTCGACTGTTGTTGTCGTGCAGCGACGCGCTCGACCGAGGTCTGGCCGTTAATGGTGCGCTCTATGGCGAAAATCTCATCGATGCGTCGTACCGCTTCCACCGCGATCGGCGCCTTCGTCAGCTTGGCGATGTCGAACAGTTTCCGCCGTCCGTGGGCCCAGCACGCCGCCTCGATCACGGGTGCTGGTCTGCGTCGGCCGTCATAAAGGTCGTTGTAGCCCGCGTAGGCATCGGCCTGCAGGATGCCGCCGTAGGTCGCCAGGTGCTCCCGCGGGTGTTCCCCGGACCGGCTGCGCGAATAATGGAAGGCCGCGGCCGGCGGGTCGGCACCGCCGAACGGCCGGTCGTCCCGCACGTAGGTCCACAGGCGCCCCGTGTCGGTCTTTCCTTTGGCCAACACCGGCACTGTCGTGTCATCGCCGTGGATCCGATCCGCCGCCAGCACGTGACGCCTGATCGCGTCCACGATCGGGGCGAGCGCCACCGCACAGGCGCCGACGCGGTCCGCCAGCGTCGAGGTATCGATCGCGATCCCCTCGCGGGCGAAGGCGTCGCTCTGCCGGTTCAGCGGCTGGTGAAGCATGAACTTCGACACCAGCACGCTCGCCAGCAGGTTCGGGCCGGCAAAGCCGCGCGGGATCGGGTGGGACGGGGCCGGCGTCTCGGTGACGCTCTCGCAGTCGCGGCACGTCATCTTCTCGCGTACGTGCTCGACGATCTTCCACCGCCGCGGCTCGCATTCGAGCGAGCGCGACACGACGTCGTCGAGCTTGCGAAGCCGGGCTCCACCGCATTTGGCGCAGGCGCAGGGCGCCGGATACACGATCCGCTCCACCGGCAGGTGATCGGGCAGGCTTGGGCGTTGCGTACGGGCGGGGCGCTTCTGTCGCTCCGCGGCCGCCGCGGCGGGTGCCGCGATGTCGGCCTCCGCCTCGGCCGCGCCCTGGCTCTCTTCCACGTCGGCGATGGCCAACTCGAGTTGCTCCACGAGGAGCCTGCCACGCTCGGAGGACTGGCCGAACTGCTCACGGCGCAGCTTGGCGATCAGGAACTTCAGCTTCTCGGTTTCGAGCCGGCGGATCAGGGCTTCGCTACGCAGCGCCACGATCATGGCGTGGGCATCGGCGAGGTCGGACGGGAGCTGATCGGGGGACGTCGTCACACCCCGATCAGATCACAACCTCCTGCCACTGCAAGCCTTTTCGTTATCCCGCTTGGCTCGGACGCCACGTCTGCTGTGGGTTTCTCCAGTCGATCCCCTCGGTCAGGTAGGCGAGCTGCGCCGGCGTGATCGCGATCGCCCCGTCACTCGCCGACGGCCAGGTGAACCGGCCGCGGTCCAGCCTCTTCATGAACAGGCACCCGCCCTGGCCGTCGTGCCAGACGATCTTGATCAAGTCGGATCGACGGCCGCGGAAGACGAACAGGTGGCCGCAGAACGGGTCGCGCCCGAGCACCTCCTGCACCAACAGTGACAGGCCACCAATACCCTTGCGCATGTCGGTGTGGCCTGTCGCCAGCCACACCTTGGTGCCGCTCGGCAGCGGGATCATCGGCGATCCAGGGCATCGAGGACGCGCCGCAGCGCGTCGCCGTCGACATCAGGGCCCACCCGCAGGCGGCGCCCCTGCGACAGTTCGATCTCGATCAGCCCGGCCGACCGCCTCGGGCGCGATACGCTCGATGGCGTGGGGGTCGGCAGTGCGGGAACGGGAGCCACGATCTCGACCGGAACCAGCGCCGGCACGCCCCGTCCCAGAAGGCCGGCGCGAGCCAGGCGACGCCATCCGAACACAAGGCTGGCACTTACCGCGTTGCGTCGCGCCACCTCGGCCACCCGCGCACCCGGGACCAAAGTCTCCTCAACGATCCGGGCCTTCTCATCGTCCGACCATTGACGCCGGCGCTCAACCCCGCTCAGAACCTCGACCCGCATCGACCTGATGACCTTTAGGCTAGCCTTAAGCCCATAAGGTCGGCCGCAAGCCCGTCATCCCGCAAGGCGGCCTTCGTCGGATGCGTAGTAAGCGCTCGCTGACGGGCGCCTTGTGCGACTAAGGGGTCTGGCTGGATACAGATGGTCCCATTTGGCTTTGTATCGGCACCATGTCTGGACATAGGACGAACCCACCACACGTCGTGACGGCGACAACCCGTCGGGTCTGGTCGGAGGAAGACAAGCGAGGGATGGTAACCGAGGCGGGCGAGCCTGGTGCCACGGTTTCGATGGTGGCGCGACGACACGGCATTCATTCGAGCCTGCTGTTCCGGTGGCGGCGTAACGCGCGGGCTGGGGAGCGTGCTGTGACATCGTCGTCGGCGCCGCCCTCGTTCATGCCCGTGGCCTTGCCTGCTCCCGTTGATTTGCCTCGACACACTTCAGGCACGATCAAGATCGACTTGGCGGGCGGCCATCGCTTGCGGGTCGAGGGTCCGGTCGATCTCATTGTCCTGCGCAGCGTGATCGACGCCCTGGTTGGTCGATGATCCCGGTGCCCGCTGGTGCGCGTGTCTGGCTGGCAACCGGCCATACCGATATGCGCAAGGGCTTCGACGGCTTGGCCGCGCTGGTGCAGGACCACCTCCGTCGCGATCCCTTCTCGGGGCAGGCCTTCGTGTTCCGGGGTCGTCAGGGGCGTCTGCTCAAGATCCTGTGGTGGGACGGCCAGGGCTACTGCCTGTTTGCCAAGCGGCTGGAGAAGGGCCGCTTTCTGTGGCCCTCGGTGGAGAGCGGGGCGGCTGCCGCTCTGACCCCGGCACAGGCCGCCATGTTGCTGGAGGGTATCGACTTGATCGTCCCCCCTTGAAGTGGTCCATCCCGATGTATGGCTTTCGAGCCTGGAGGATGGATCGATGGGAAGACGACCGAAGCCTGAAGAGATCGTGAGCAAGCTGCGTCAGGTCGACGTGTTGGTCTCACAGGGGAAGACCGTTGCGGACTCGGTTCGCTCGATCGGGGTGACCGAGGTCACCTACTACCGGTGGCGGAAGGAGTTCGGCGGCTTGAAGCTTGACCAGGTCAAGCGCCTGAAGGAGCTGGAGACGGAGAACATGCGGCTTCGCAAGGCGATCGCCGACCTCACGCTCGACAAGCTGATTCTGAAGGAGGCGGCCTCGGGAAACTTCTGAGCCCCGCGCGCCGGCGCGTCTGCATCGAGCATGTGCGACAGCATTTGCCTGTCTCCGAGCGCCGCGTCTGTGCGGCGCTCGGTCAGCACCGCTCGACGCAGCGCAAGGCGCCGCGGGGCTTTGACGACGAAGAGGCGTTGACGGGCGACATCATCGAGCTGGCGCGGCAGTACGGCCGCTACGGCTATCGCAAGATCGCGGCGTTGCTGCGCGATGCCGGGTGGCTGGTAAACGACAAGCGGGTCGAGCGCATCTGGCGATGCGAAGGGCTGAAGGTGCCGGCCAAGCAGCCGAAGAAGGGACGTCTCTGGCTCAACGACGGCTCCTGCATTCGCCTCCGGCCCGAGCACCGCGATCACGTCTGGTCGTACGACTTTGTCGAGGATCGCACGCATGACGGCCGCAAGTTCAGGACCCTCAATGTCGTCGACGAGTTCACCCGGGAGTGCCTGGCCATCCGGGTCGCGCGCAAGCTCAACTCGACCGACGTCATTGACGTTCTGTCCGACCTGTTCATCCTGCGCGGCGTGCCTGGTCACATCCGTTCGGACAACGGCCCCGAGTTCATCGCCCAGGCTGTGCAAGACTGGATCACGGCGGTTGGAGCAAAGACCGCCTATATTGCCCCAGGCAGCCCGTGGGAGAACGGCTACGTCGAGTCGTTCAACGCTCGCTTCCGAGACGAGCTGCTCGACGGAGAGATCTTCTACTCGCTCAAGGAAGCTCAGGTCATCATCGAAAGCTGGAGAAGGCATTACAATACTGTGCGCCCGCACGGATCAATCGGCTACAAGCCCCCGGCGCCGGAGGTCTTCGTGCCCGCCTTCGCCGCATGGCCGGCTGCGAAACCCCGACCATCTCCGCCGGCCATGCTCAGGGTGGCGCCCAGGCCGACCATGAACTAACAATCAACCCGGACCACCCGATGGGGGCCGATCACCAAAGGTGGCGTTTTGCACGGCGAAAGCGCAGCGCGGATCGGCTTTTTACGGTGGCTCGTCGAGGACAGCGTGACCGAAGGACTGACACCCCTGAGCGAGGATGGGCGCTGGGAGTTCAGTCGGGTTTCCGGCGCGCGGGACGGGACTGTCCGTTTCCTCTATTTCGGGGAGCACCAGCCCCGCGAGTGGGCCGTGGGCCTGCCGTTAGAAGACGGCGACTATGAGATCGACCTCATCGATACGTGGGAGATGACGGTGACCCGCCTCGACAAGGCGGCGTTACCCGCTTCTCCGGCGTTACGCCAACGCGGCGGGGCGATGGCCGGCGGCGAGCCAGAAGCAGCCTTTGGCGTGAAGCTACCAGGAAAACCTTATCAGGCCGTCCGGATCAGACCTGTTCGAGCCAAGTAAGGCCTGCCGTTTTGCCCAGATGATTGGTCTCGGGCTTCGATACTGCAGTGTGGTCCAGTGAATAGAGGGTCGCGTGACTGGTCTCAGAGGAGAGCCTTCGGGAACATCATGTGAATGCCCTTGTTGCCGTCGACGATTTGGGTGACGCGGAGGTTTCCGGCCAGAGAGCACAGCATATAGGCCTGATTGGGCGTGAGGTTGGACCGGGCGCAGATGTGGTGCACCATCTCACGGACGGCCTGTTTGGCGGCGTCATCGAGATCGTCGTCGAGCCCGATCGACATGAGGTGGGTGGCGGTTTCGGCGAAGGGCCATTCGAGCGCCATGTCTTTACGGATCGTCAGGCGAAAGCTCCCGGTCACGCCGGTTTCGAGTGCCGTGATGCAAACCTCACCGTCGCCTTGCACGGCATGGCCATCCCCGGCGTAGAACAGCGCGCCGTCGTTGAACACCGGCAAAAAAAGCGTGGCGCCGGGCCTCAGTTCCTTATTGTCCATGTTGCCGCCAAAGCGACGCGGCACGGGTGAGCCGACACGCCCCCAGGCTGGGGGCGGCGCGACCGCGATGATGCCAAAAAAGGGCGCCAGCGGAACTTCGGTGCCCCAAGGCATGATCGCGACATTGCGCTGATGATCGATCAGCGGGTGCACGATCTCGTAATCCGTGAACTCCTCGGGCAGAGTGCCGAGGAGTGGCAGGATCGCCATGAAACCCCAATCCTGATTGATCCGCACATCCAGAATATCGATTTGCAGCGTGTCGCCCGGCTCGGCCCCTCGCACGTGCACGGGGCCGGTGATGAAATGCGGGCCAGGACCCTGCGGCAGCGTCTCGAGCACCCTGCGATAGTCGGCGCTGACGAGGCCGCGATCGGGCGGCAACGTCTCCGGGCCGCCTGCCGGGAACGAGTGAAGCGTGACCATGTCGCCTGACTCGATCTCGATCACGGCCGGGCGGCTCGCGTCGAAGTAGCCCCACACCATGGCGTCGGGTGTCGGAGGGATCTCGTGACGCCTCGCCATGTGAAACCTCCTTCTGCTGCGGACCGGGTCACCTGCCCGTGTCTGGTTTGGCCAAATTTTTGCTTGGCTGATCGCGACAGGGGCGATCCGCTCCCGATGCAAACCGCGCGCCTGACTGGCGCGGTCGTTCGACGCGAGCGAGGTCACGATGCGCCGTTCCGCTTATTCAGACTCGGAAATCATCGCGATGGTGCGAGATGTCGAAGCCGGGCGGCCTGCTGATGAAATGTGCCAGACCGCCGGAATCACGCTGCGAACGCTCTATCGATGGCGGCGTCGCTTCGGCGGCCTCAAACCCTTTGCGGTCCACGCTCTGCGGGCGCTCGAACAAGAGAATTATAGGCTGAAGGCCGAGGCGGCGCACCGAGCCATCAAGACGATTTCCACGACCACGTCGCCATCTCGCGTGACGATGCGAAGCGATCTCGGTGGCGGCAGGGTGTCATCGGGCGTGACCTCCGCGACCGTCGTGGGCCGCTATGCGGCGCTCCGTGTCCGGTGATGAACCTCCGCTGATAGTTTGTGCAGCGACGGCTCACGGTCATGTCATTTTTGACAAATTACAACGAGAGATCGCGGCACTCCTGCGTCAGAACCGCAAGATTTCATCACGAACCAAGACTGACGTTGTCTTGCAAGGTCAAGTCTTTGATCGGCTTTAACCAGACTGCACGTGTTTTGGACAATCGCCGCTTATCAAAGATGCTTGCTCGTCCGAGGATCGCACAGGAAGCTGCACGGATGAGAGCCATTCATGCACGTGGCAGTGGAGAGCGACGATGATCTTTGGAACGAAATCCTTCCCCAACCGCCGGTCCTTCATGAAGGGTGTGGCGGGCGCGACGACCGTGTCGCTCTTTGGGGGCGTCGCTTTTGCGGCCGACCTCAAGCCCGTTCGGTTCAGCGAAGCGGTCCACAACCTTGGCTACATCAACCTCTACGTCGGCATGCACGCCGGCATCTTCAAGAAAAATGGCCTAGATATGCAGGTGAGCGCCGCCGGCGGCGACACGCAAACGTTCGCGGCGGTTCTCGGCGGTTCCGCCGATTTCGCGATCGGCGATGCCACCATGGCGCAGATTTCACGCGAGAATGGCGGCCCCGGCGTGGTGGTCGGGACAGTCGTTCAGCGCGCGCATTATTTTGGCGTGTCCAAGACACTCGAGCCGTTCACCGACCCCAAGATGTTCAAGGGTCTCAAGATCGTCACATCGCCTGAGCCCAACACCAACTATAGCGTTGCCAAGCGCTTGCTCGAAAATGCGGGCCTGAAGGTCGGGGTCGACGCCACCATCATCCCGGTCAGCCCTGGCACGGAAATCGCCGCCATGCTGGCCGGCCAAGCCGATATCGCGATCGCCTATCAGCCCGGCGTCGCGTCGGCGGTGTCGCAGGGCGCCAAGGTCGTGTTCGACTTCTCGACCTATATCGGACCCTTCTGCAACACCGGCATCATGGTGCTGCCGACCACGATCGAGAAAGATCCGGCCATGGTGCAGGCGCTCGTGACGTCGTTCGAGGAAGCCTCGCGCAAAACCTATGCGGACCCGGCTTATGCCAAGCAGGTCGCTCGTCTCGAATTTCCGGATCTCCCCGGCGAGGTCGTCGACGCGGCGATCGATGCAGAACTGAAATATCTCATTCCGGCGCAGTCTGTGGTGACCAAACCCGATCAATGGAAGAACCTGATGGACATGCAGGTTTATCTCGGCAACGCCAAAGGCACCGTCCCGTTCGATCAGATCATCGACAATTCATTCGCCGACAAAGCCGTCAAGGCAGCCGGCTGACCGAGATCGTCATGGCTGAACGCAGTGCCGAACGCAGTCTAGAGACGATGTCGGCCGAGCAGACGCAACCGATCGTGGTCGATCACGTCGCCAAGAGCTATGTGTCGCCCGGCAATGTGACACCCGTGATCGGCGATCTGTCGTTCACGCTTGGCCGCGGCGAGATCGTCAGCATCGTCGGCCCGTCGGGTTGCGGGAAGACGACCATGCTGAATGTCATCTGTGGCCTGATCGAGCCCGATCGCGGGACGGTTCGCTGGTACGGCGAAAAGCTCGGCGCGCAAAAGCGCGGCGTCAAACAGGCCAGCTTCGGTTACATGCTGCAGAAGGATCTGCTTTTGCCTTGGCGCAAGGCCGTCGACAATGTGAAGCTCGGCATGGAAATTCGCCGCGTTCCCGCTGCCGAAGCCGACGACAGGGCACGCGCCTTGCTCGACCAGCTGGGCCTCCATGGTTTCGCGGATAATTATCCATCGACGCTCTCGGGCGGGATGCGGCAACGCGTGGCGCTCGCCCGCACCCTCGCCAATGATCCCGACGTTCTGCTGCTCGACGAGCCTTTCGCAGCGCTCGATTTCCAGACCAAGCTCCTGATCGAGAGCGACACCGCCAAGCTGGTGCGGGATAGCGGCAAGTCGGTTCTGCTGATCACTCACGATATCGAGGAAGCCGTGTCGATCGCCGATCGCGTTCTGGTGTTGTCGCACCGTCCCACGGCCGTGAAGGCTAGCTACAGTATCTCGCTCGGGGCGGCTCGGGGCGACATGATCGCGGCCCGGGAAAGCCCGGATTTCGGCGATTATGTGCGTCGGATCTGGGCCGATCTCGCGGTCGTCCGCACATGACCGGAGAGCAGCGATGTCGGTCCTGATCGGGCAAACGCCGGCTGCGCAAGGCAGCCCGGATCGGCTCGCGGTTCGCCGACTGCGGACCGAGCGGCTGCGACAGCACGCCCTCGTGCTCGCGGTCCAGCTTGCGATCCTCGCCGCCTTCCTGGGGTTCTGGGAGTATCAAACGTCGAAGAGCAGCCAATCGGCCTTCATGTTCGGGTCGCCCTCCGCCATCGGACGGTTTTTATGGCAGATGATCCTGGATGGCAGTCTGTTGCGCGACAGCGCCGTGACAGGGACCGAGACGGTTCTCGGCTTCGTGGTCGGCAATCTGATCGGGACGTTGGCCGGACTGATGCTCTGGTATTCGCTTTTCGTCTCGCGCGTCGTCCAGCCTTTCGTGATCGCGATCGGCTCGATCCCCATTATCGCTCTCGCGCCCATCATTATCATCTGGTTTGGCACAGGACTGCCATCGAAGATCGCGATGTCGACGATCTCGGTCGTCGTCGTCGCGCTGGTCACGTCCTACAAGGGTGCGATCGGCGTCGATCCCGACCAGATCAATCTGCTTCGCACGCTGGGTGCCTCGAAACCCCAGATCTTTTCGAAACTCGTCGTCCCCTCCTCGCTGACTGACATCTTTGCGGGATTGAAGCTCACGGTCGGCTTCGCGCTGATCGGCGCAATCGTCGGCGAGTTCATGTCGTCGTCGGTCGGCCTGGGCCATGCGATTTTCCAGGCCGGCTCGCTCTACGCGATCCCCAAGGTGTTCGCGTCGTTGGTGGGCACCATCGCGCTCGCGCTTTTGCTAACCTTCATGGTCGGCAAGGTCGAACATGCTTTGACGCCGTGGCGTCGCGCCGGCTAGCGCGCGCGCTCCACGTCAATCGCTCGACAGCATCATCGTGCCGCCCAAAGGCCACGAGATCGGAACGGAGGACACATGACCCAACGCATCAGCAAGCAAGGCACCATCAAATACGCGCTTTCGGGCGACGATGACTTCGTGGCTCACGTCGAGCCAGGCGAAACCGTCACGATCGAATGTGTCATCAACATCGGTGATGGCGTGATCAAACATGTTGGACAGCAACTCACGGAAGTCGATGTGACCTTCCCGTTCGTGAATGGCGCGACGGGCCCGATCGAGGTCGTCGGCGCGATGCCGGGCGACATGCTGAAGGTCGAAATTCTGCATATGGAACTCGACACGCTCGGGTATTCCTCGCTTTGGCCAGGCCATGGCATGTTCCCGGATTGGGTCCGGCGCAAGGAATTCGGGATCCAGACCCGTGTGGTCGATGTTCTTGACGGCGTCGTCCATTGGACCGACACGGTCAGGCTTCCTTGCAAACCGATGGCCGGCGTGATCGGTGTCGCTCCGATTCATGGTGCCGTGCTCACGGTGGACAACGGCACGCATGGGGGCAACCTCGACGTCCAGGAGATCACGACCGGCAGCATCATCATGCTCCGCGTCGAAAAACCAGGGGCGCATTTCTTTATCGGCGATTGTCATGCGCTCCAGGGCGATGGCGAGGCGGTCGGCATGGGCGCGATCGAGATCGGCTCGAACGTCACGCTCAGGATCACGATCGAAAAGGCTCCCAAACGGCTCGGACATCCGCGTATCGAGACCGCGACGCATCTTTGCACCCTCGGCTGTGCCCGCCCCCTGGAGGACGCCATGCGGATCGCCTTCCAGGAGATGATCTACTGGCTCAACGATGAATGGAATATCCCGGAGCCCGACGGATACCTGCTTCTCGCGCAGATCGCAGAGGCGCGCTGTACCCAGATGGTCAACCCAAAGTATACTTATATTTGTAAAGTATCAAAGGCGATCCTGGCTCAGTTCACCTGAAACTGCGACCCGGGGTCGACATCGCGATCACGTGGCCGCCGCAGTGATGTTGCGTGTCGGTCATAGCCTTAGAACGGAGAGAGGTGGACATCACGACGCGCTTCGGCAGATCTGGTTGTCAGGACGCGGGTGCGCCTGGCAAAGCCTTAAGGTTCAGCTTAAGGTAGGCTGGTGCTTTCGAGCGAATGGCGCTAACATATATTATATATTGTGTGAGATTTTAGCCATGACGGCGATGTGAGAGTGCGGTCCGCTCACGTGCTGGAGATTTAAGCCTATGATAGATCGATCATTGCGGACGTGATGAGGACCTCAGCAGTTATCGTCGGATTCTCGACGCGACGCTCCACATCGTCCGCCTCGTCGTCCTCCGCCCCGTCATCGGCCGCCGCTTCATGAGGGAGCCTGCCCCACCCCCTCTCTATCAGGCTCTCGATGGTGTCTCCTGGCCTGTTCTCGTCACGGCGATGGTTCAAGGCGAGCATGTCATCTCCTATGCAAACGCAGCCTTCAGCGCCATGTGCGGCCATCCGATCGCGGATCTCGTCGGCCGCGACGATGCTGTCCTCGACGGCTTAAAGACCGATCGGAGCGTCAAGGCGGACATGCAGGCCGTCCTCACGGAAGGCCGAGGCATCCGCCGCACGATTGTGACCACTCGAAAAGACGGGACGCCTTATCGAACCGACGTCTCGATCGACCCTATCCGAGATGCCTCGGGGCGGGTGACGCATCTCATCAGTATCTATCGGCCGACGGACGTGACCGGTGATCCCGCTGCAACAATTGGAGAGGTCGACACAAACCTCCCAAGCGTCGCGGAGCATCTTCCGGGATACATCTATCGCTTGATCATGCGAAGCGATGGGACAATCGATACCGTCTATCGCAGCGCGTCTGTCGCTCAGATGCTTGGAATTGATAACAGCCAAGTCATGCGAACCTTCGACAATCTTGTCCACCCGGACGATCACGACGCGGTCTATGCCGCAATCCGCAAGTCAGCAGCCGGCATGTCCGTCTTTCGGGAAGAGTTCAGGCTCGTCGCTTCCAACGGTACTCTGCATTGGCTTCGCAGTAGGGCGATGCCACGCCGCACGCCCAACGGCGAAATCGTATGGGACGGCATCGCGATCGAGTCCAGCGCCGAGGAACGGTGGGAGAGCGAGATCGCGAACCAAGCGTCTCGTGATCCGCTCACGGGCTTGCTGACCCGCGCGGCGTGGCTGCAAGCGCTCGAGTCGGAACTGACGGCAGAGAGGTCTGAATCCGCGACTTGCGCTGTGATTTGTAGCGACATTTCGGCCTTCAGTGCGCTCAATGAACGGCTCGGCCAGATCGCCGGCGATACGATCCTGCGCGAAACCGCGAAGCGACTTGCCAAACTCGCCGCCTCGATCGGTGGTGTCGCGGCCCGTCTTGGTGGCGACGAATTCGCGATCATGATCCCCGACTGCGCCGACCAAGAGTCTTTGTCGCTCTGCGTCGGCTCGTTGCGCGAGGCGTTCGCGCAACCGATGCAGATCGGGACGGAGTGGCTGACGGTTCTGACCTGCATCGGTGCGACCTTCCACCAGCGGCTCGAGACCGAGACGATGGCCGACAAAGGGATCGCCAGCGAAGTCATGACCCAGGCCGAACTCGCGCTTCGCTGGGCCAAGCAATCCGGCCGAAACACCCCGATGCTCTATTCACCCGAGCAGGACGATCGTCACCGCAACGAGGCCGTCCTGGCGCGCTCGCTCGAACATGCGATCGCCAACGACGAACTTGAGCTCCATTACCAGCCGCTCGTCGAGCTTGCGTCCGGCCGGATCGTATCTGCCGAAGCTCTGGTGCGATGGAAGCACCCGACGCTCGGGATGCAACGACCGGATCGGTTCATTCCGCTTGCCGAGACATCGGGCTTGATTGTGCCGCTCGGCCGATGGGTTCTCGAACAAGCCTTTCGCCAGCATCGGCTCTGGACGAGTGCCGGGTTGGCGCCCCCACCCGTGGCCGTGAACGTGTCCGGCAATCAATTGATCGAGCCGGGATTCGTCGCCCTCGTCGCAGAGGCTCTTGAAAGCCAAGGGGCAAATGCCGCGAATTTCGAAATCGATTTGACCGAAGGGTTGTTGGTCGAGCCTTCGCCGCAGATCATGGCGTCGCTTCACGCCTTGCGGACCATGGGATTCACGATCGCGATCGACGATTTCGGCAGCGGGCATGCCACTTTCCGCTACCTGCGCGATTTTCCCGTCGATAAGCTCAAAATCGATCAGATCTTCGTCCGGAAGCTCGTGCTGGAATCAACCGATGCCTTGATCATCCGGGCGATCATTTCCTTGGCGCGGAGCATGGGAATAGCGTTGGTTGCGGAGGGTATCGAAACCGACATGCAGCGCGCATTTCTGCAGCAAGAGGGATGCGCCGTCGGGCAGGGATATCTGTTCAGTATGCCGCTTGTCGCCGAAGATTTTACGTGGATGCTAGCCCATAACGTGAGACTTCCAATGCGAGGCCCCGTGGAGCAAGCGTTGCCCGGATCACCAACGGGACCGGACGCCGTCACGGGAGCGCAACTAGGATGAAGATGACGGCATCGGATCATGGAACCGTAGAGGCGCGCGGCAGGGCGATCTCGAAAGTCGCGACGGGCATTGCCGGGTTCGACGAAATCAGCGGTGGCGGCTTACCGAAGAACCGGTTGACGGCTGTTGTCGGGAGTGCCGGTGCCGGCAAGACCGTGTTTGCACTCCAGACCCTTAAAAATCGCCTTGCCGACCGCGGCGAGCCGTGCATCTTCGTGACCTTCGAGGAGCCGATCGATCGCATCCGCAGCAACGTCGCCTCCTTCGATTGGGACGTCGATACGCTCGAGTCCAACCAATTTCATTTTATCGATGCCCGCATTCCCGACGACGCGGTCGTGACGGGTGCGTTCGATCTCGCGGGCCTGCTTGCCGGTCTCAGCGCGTTGATCGTCGAGACCGGTGCGCGAAACGTCGTCTTCGACGGCATCGACATGCTGCTCAGCAGCCTGAAGGATGAGCGGCTGGAGCGGCAAGAATTGCTGCGCCTCGATAGCTGGATCAAGCGGTCGGAGATTTCAGCGATCGTGACCGTGAAGATCTTCGGGGCTGGAGACCGGGACCAGATCCGCGCCGACTTTCTACAATATATGACCGACTGCCTCGTCATCATGGCCGAGATCGTCACCGAGACCGGATCCTCGCGCACGATTCGCATCGCTAAATTTCGTGGGTCCGGTTTTTCGGGTAATCCGGTTCCGGTCGTGATCGGCGCGTCTGGGATCGACGTCATCGCGTTCAAGGGCATACGGGTCGGCTACCCCACCTATACAGGCCGCGTATCCTCCGGAGTTCCGCGGCTCGACGCCCTGCTCAACGGCGGCTATCTCCGTGGGAGCAGTACCCTGATTTCGGGCTCACCCGGAACCTCGAAGACCAGCCTCGGCGTCACATTCGCCTTCGCGGCCTGCGAGCGCGGCGAGCATGCGGTCGTGATCAGCTTTGACGAGAGCGGGGCACAGATCGTCGCCAATATGCTGTCGATCGGCATGAACCTCACGCCGCATATCGAGTCCGGGTTGCTGACCATCGTATCGTTTCTCTCGTCCGGGCGCAGCCCAGAGGAGCATTTTGTCGCGATCCGCAACGTGCTGGCGACGCGTCATCCGAAGTGCCTCGTGATCGATCCCATCTCCGCGCTGATGAAAGCCGATTACCCGTTCTCCGCAATGATCTGCGAGAGCTTGCTCGATCTCGCCAAATCCCAAGAAATTTCCGTCGTCTGCATCTCGCTGCTCGATCAGGTGAGCGGCACCACTGAGTTGTCGGCAAGCCAAATTTCGACGATCGCCGACACGTGGCTGCACGTGTCTTATGTGGCGCGCGACGGCGAACGCAACCGTGCTTTGACGATCGTCAAATCGCGAGGGACCGGACATTCGAACCAGGTTCGTGAATTGGTGCTCGACGCGTCGGGGATCGATCTGGTCGAGGTCTATGTCGCGGAGGGAGAGGTGCTGATGGGCAGCGCTCGAGCCCAGAAGGAAGTCGCCGTCAAGCGGCTCCACGTTCTCGAACAGATCGCCGCGGAGCGTGCGCGTCTCTCGCTCGATCGGCAGATTTCGGAGGCCCGCGCCCATGTCGAGGCCGCGAACCTCGAACTGGGCTGGAAACAGAAGGAGGTGGACCTGTTGATCGCGTCAGAACAGAGCCGCCTCGAAACCAGCCGAGTCGACGCGATCGATCGATTGAGCCTCCGCCGGGGCGACGATGACGGACCGGTCACCGAAGGCGGAACCACCATCGTTCCCGTGAACCCGAGATGACGGTCGAACCCGCCGACATGCCCGACCGTCGCGAAAAGGTGCCCGGCGAAGGCCGTCCCGAGACGCTGGCACGCTTGACCCTCTACGTTGCACGAGCGACGCCGAATTCTCAGCGCGCGGAGATCAATCTCGCGCGCGTGATGGACGTTCTGCAGGGCCAACTGCTTGTACCGTCGCTCGACATCGTCGATGTGTTCTCGCAACCCAAGCGGGCGCTCACGGCCGGTGTCGTGGTAACGCCGACCCTCATCGGCGTGAACGCGCATCAACGGATCGTGTTGATGGGCGATCTGGCCGATCATCTCCACTTATTGGGCGTCATTCGCGATCTTTGTCTGAAAGACGCCGCGCCGCCAGGGTAGCCGAAAGAGCGCGATGCGGATGCTGGCGCAGATCATGCGAGTCAGCCCTGAGCGCGTTCTCGGATGCTGCTCATTGAGTTCTACTGGTCCGACCTTCCACGCACGGCGAGACGAGGGGAGGGTCGCGGCCCCATCTCTTGGAGAAACCCATGCAGCTTTTGGACAGCACCTACGGCAAAGGCCGCGTCCGCGTCATGCGGCTGTCGGGCGATGGCGACCATCGCGAGGTTCGCGAACTCACGATCCAAGCCATGCTGACCGGCAATATCGCGCCGGCCTATGTCGAGGCCGACAACACCACCACCGTGTCGACTGATACGATCAAGAACGTCGTCAATGTGGTGGCGCGCGAGCAACTCGAGGCGGGTCCGGAAGTCTTCTGCCGTGCCGTGGCCGTGCGCCTTCTTGAACAATATCCCGGCATGACCGGCTCCACGGTCTCGGCTCGGGAAATCCGCTGGACCCGCCTGACGGTGGATGGCGCCCCGCATCCACATGCTTTCACGCTGGAGGCCAACGGCCAGGGCACCGCCAGCGTCGTCATGGATCGCAACGGCGATCACGTCACATCCGGGCTTTCGGGTTTCACCTTTCTCAAGGCGACCGCCTCGGGGTGGTCGAACTACGTGAAAGACACCTACACGACGCTGCCCGAAACGCAGGACCGCATCCTTGCCACCAGCATGGACGCAACATGGCGCTGGTCACGCGATCCCAGCGATTTCGCGACCGCCAATGCCCGCGTCGTCGCGGCTTTTATGCGCGTCTTTGCGACGACATACAGCCATAGCGCGCAAGACAGCATGTATCGCATGGCTTGCGCGGCGCTCGAGGACGTGCCCGAGATCGAGAGCATCCGGATGGCTTGCCCGAACAAGCATTACCTGCCGGTCAACCTCGGTGCATTTGGGCTGGATAACCCCAATCGCGTGTTCACCTCGACCGACGAGCCCCATGGGCAAATCGAGTGCACCGTCGGCCGGTAAGGCGGTTTCGCTAGAGGCTCGATTCGTCGAAGGCAACACCCCGATCGCGCAAGCGGGCGGGCCTCGCAAATTGCACGAGCGGCTTGCCGTGACGCGCCGAAGGCGCGACATGCGCCTCGACGCCGAACACATCCCGGATCATATCGGCCGTGATGATCGCGTCCGGCTTACCGGCGCACACCACGCGGCCGCCTTTGAGCACGACGATCGTGTCGCAGAACATCGCCGCGAGATTGAGGTCGTGCAGCGCCACGATGCTGGTGGCAGGCAGATCGGCGACAAGCGACAGGATCTCGAGCTGGTGCTGCACGTCCAGATGGTTGGTCGGCTCGTCGAGCAGCAATTCGGTCGGTGTCTGAGCCAGCGCCCGCGCAATCTGAACCCGCTGGCGCTCGCCGCCCGAGAGGGTCGTCCAGGGCTGATTGCGACGGCCGTCCATATCGACGTGGACCAGCGCCGCCTCGATCGCCGCCCTGTCGATGTCCGTCATCGGGGAGAGGGGTCCCCGATGCGGCGTGCGGCCGAGCCGAACCACATCGAGGACGGTGACCTGAGCATCGGTGGTGGCCTGTTGCTCCACGAGGGCGACCCGCCGGGCGATGTCGCCATGCGACAGGGCCGTCACGTCGACCTCGCCCAAGGTGATGACGCCGCTGGCGACCTTGCGAAGGCGGCATATCAATCGAAGCAGGCTCGACTTGCCCGATCCGTTCGGTCCGACGAGGCCGAGCATCGAGCCGGGCGCGACGTCCAGTGTGACATCATCAACGATGATCTTGCCCGACACGATCCAGCGGACATTCCTGGCCGCGATGCTCACGCCGACACCCTCGACCGATAGAGAATGAACGCAAAGGCGGGCGCACCGAACAGGGCCGTGACGACGCCGATCGGCAAGACCTGCTGCGGGATGATGATCCGGGAGATGATATCGGCCAGCACCATGAAGATCGCCCCGATCATGACCGAGGCCGGCAACAGGCGCGCATGGCTCGGCCCGACGAGGAAACGGGCCGCGTGCGGGATGACGAGTCCGACGAAACCGATCGACCCGACGAGGCTGACCATGGTGGCGGTCATCAGCGCCGTGAGACCGAACAAGACCACGCGGACGCGGGTGACCGGAATGCCGAGCGAGGCGGCCGCATCCACCCCGAACGTGAAGGCATCGAGCGCGCGTGCGTGGACGGTGCAGATGATGAGGCCCGCCACGGCGACGGGAGCCGCCAGATACACATCCGGCCAGCGAACGCCTCCGAGACTGCCCAGGAGCCAGAACATGACGCCGCGCGCCTGTTCGGCACTCGCCGAGGTGGTGACGATATAGGACGTGAGGGCATTGAAGAGCTGCGATCCAGCGACCCCGGCCAGGATAATTCGATCGCCGCCCCCGCCGGAGCCCGCCGCCAGGATCGCGACGAGCATGACGGCCAATACGGCGCCGAGGAACGCGCCGCCCGACAACGAAAGAAGGCCACCGCCGAAGCCGACGATCAGCACCACGACGGCCCCGGTGGACGCGCCGGCCGAAATCCCCAGCACGAAAGGCTCGGCCAGAGGATTGCGGAGCAGAGCCTGGAGAATCGCACCGCAGAGCGCGAGTGACGCGCCGCAGGATGCTGCCACCAGCGCGCGGCTGAACCGATAATCCCAGATGATGCCTTCTTGAATGGGGCTGAGCGGAAATGCGGTCCCGAACAACTTGTTGCTCACGGCCCCGAGCGTCGTGCCCAGCGGGATCTTCATTTCGCCGATCGACACCGCAACAGCGATGACGCCCAGAAGCGCTACGGCCGCCACAACCAAGAGCCCGACGCGGCTTGCCCATGTATCGGTAATGATCCGCGGGTCTATCACTGAGGCTGGCCGAGCGCCTTGATGCCGTCAGCCAACGCTTCGAGACCATCGATGGTCCGCATCGAGGGGTTCATCGACATCGCATCCAAGACGACGAAACGCTTGTTGCGCACGGCGTCGAGATGGCTCACGACCGGATCGGTCCCGAGGAACTTCAGCTTGACGTCCAAAGCATCGGCCGGAAAGCGGCGACGATCCATTCGAGCGATGACGATCACCCGAGGGTCGGCCGCCACAATGCTTTCCCAACTGGCCAGCGGCCATTCATCCTCCGTCGTGATGACGTTCCGGACGCCGAGCGCCTGCATCATGAAGGCGGGAGCACCGTTCTTGCCGGCCACGAAGGCGTCGCCTTTCACGTCCTTGCTGGAAAACCAGAACACGATCGGCACGGCTTTGGCGTTGCTGCCCGATGCCGTCGCCACAGCAGCGGCCTCGCGCTTTTTGAGGTCGGCGATCAGCGCGTCGCCCCGGTCGCTGATATCGAAGATCGCGGCCAGTTCGTGGATCTCCTGATAGACGAGTTGCATCGTGAACAATTGCTTGCGGACGCCGTCGCCGCCCGTCGTGTTATCTTTTTCGACGCAATCGGCGGGCGACACATAGGCCAGGATCTTCAAGTCCGAGAATTGTTCGCGCTTGCCGACGCTGCCGTTTGGGCCGATGTGCCACTCATATTGTGCGGCGACGAAATCGGGCTGCTGCGCCACGACGGCCTCGAAACTCGGATCGTTATCGGCCAGACGTTTGATCTTGGCATTATCGGCCTCGTAGGCTTTGAGCACAGGCCCGAACCAGACCGCCGTCCCAACGATTTTGTCGGCTAGACCGAGCGCAAGCAGCGTTTCGGTCGTGCTCTGGCCGATCGAAACGACCCGCTGCGGGGCCTTGTCGACCGTCAAGGTCGAGCCGCAATTCTTGATCGTCAGGGGATAGATCGTGGCTGCTGCAGCCGGAAACGATGCCCCTCCAACGATGGCATAGGCAAGTGATCCGAAAACAGCGAACCGCAATCGTCGTTGATTGAACAAGGCCATGATCCTTACTTTTTTGGGCGCCAACAAGCCGCACGGCGCGAGCCAGCAAGGCCGCGACCGCTGGGGTCGAACGAGGGGTGAGACAAGACAGAGAGCGGGATCTTCGCCGGCGTCGCGGCACGCGACGCACGATCGGCCGGTCTGCTACGGCGTCAGCGAAACGCGCCCATCAAACGCGAGGCGGTGGCGCAATCTCTACGGATTGGGGTCGAAGAAGGCGGCGTCGAAGCTGCATCGCAATCGCTCCTGCGTCCGGACAACCCCGCCCGGATGATGGATTTCACTGCGACGGCAGGTCTCCTGGCTCGCGGATCTTGGCTGTTCGACCTGCCTTCCCGCTTGCGCCGGTGACGGAGCTTGCAGTGGCATGATGTGATGACACATCACCAAGGGCGTCGAGCGATCCGCCGACAGTTGCGGGGGCAGCCATGGATTTGGCGCGAGCCTCACCATGTTCCCTTTTAATCCCTCTCGGGAACCGTCAAGCTTGATCATAGCTGTCCGTTCGATCATCGGTCAATCGGGCGGCTCGAAGCAGAAGGCACCGCATCGCAGCCGAAAGTGAAGTCGCCGCGATAGTTATATTATAACATTTTTGGACACAAGGGGGACTTCACAGAGCGATCGTTGGTTCGCACACTGAATGACGCGCTCACCCTGGCCGGTCGGCTTCACGCCTCGCCGGACCGTTACCGTGCCATCGGATCGGAATGCTGTCGATCGTGGCTCAACGCCTCAGCAGGGCAATCACGGCATCGAAAATCGTGAAGCCCGCGACCGGAGCCAAAAGCAACATCAGCAGATTGAAGAAAATCAGCCAGATCACGATCTTTTCCTGGCGCTTGGTGATGCGGACTTTCCGCGGCTTGGGTTCCCACGGTCCCGGATGGGGAAACTGGTTCTGAAAGTCGACGAACAAGGGTGACCTCCCACCGTGCGCCTGATCAGATGCCCGATCCCGGCATCGTCCGGCAGGAGCTCACTGTCGAGGAATCAGACATCCTCTGCCTGCTCCCGCAATTTAGAACCAACATCGGTTGAAACGACAGGGACTCGTCGTCGCAGGAGCCCGGACGATGTCGCGCGATCGACCGAACCGCGCGCATCACTGACGAACGGTGCTGCAAAAGCACTGCCCACATCGCAACGACACGCGTGTCGGAAAGAGGCTTGACCCGAACGCGACAGGCTCGTCAAATTGAAGCTGATGGTGCCCGCGAGGGATTAAAAGGGAACGTGGTGCGGGCGGTAACGCCTTTGCCGCGGCTGCCCCCGCAACTGTAAGCGACGAGCTTCCTTCACAATGCCACTGGGCTGCATGGACCCGGGAAGGCGAAGGCTGCAACGACCCGCGAGCCAGGAGACCTGCCATCTTGGACGTCAAAGCAGAATCGCCGGGCGGGGTGTCCTGGTGTGCGAACCCCAATGTCATGGGGCCAGTTTGCGATGACTTGCAACGTCACAAGGCAGCATCATCCATGTTAAATCGAATCAGGCAACTCCTCGACGAGAGCAGCCCCGATCTTAAAGGGCGTCTCATCGCGATCTATGTCGTCCTCGCCATCCTCAACGTTGGAGCTTGGATCTGGGCCTTTATCGCCTTCCATGACAATCCGACCCTGTTGGGTGTGGCACTGGTGATCTACGGGCTCGGTCTCCGCCACGCGGTCGACGCGGATCACATCGCAGCGATCGACAACGTCACCCGCAAACTCATGCAGGATAACCAGCGACCGGTGTCGGTCGGCTTCTTCTTCGCCATGGGTCACTCGGCCATCGTGGTCATCGTGGCGGCTCTCGTCGCGGTCGCGACCGGGGCGCTGGCGAGCTTCCAATCGTTTCAGGCGGTCGGCGGCACGATCAGCACCAGCATATCGGCGCTTTTCCTCCTCATCATCGCGGCAATGAACATCGTCATCTTCGCCTCCATCTACCGGAGCTATAGGCGCGTCCGAGCCGGAGGCGTCTATGTCGAAGAGGATCTCGACATCTTGTTGGGCAATCGGGGCTTCCTGGCTCGAATCTTCCGTCCAGCCTTCAAGCTGGTGACCAAAAGCTGGCACATGTTCCCGCTGGGATTCCTGTTCGGACTCGGTTTTGACACGGCGACCGAAGTCGCGATGTTCGGCGTCTCGGCGGCTCAAGCCGCCAAGGGCGTCCCGCTCACCGCCATTATGGTGTTTCCCGTACTTTTCGCGGCAGGTATGTCGCTGATCGATACCACCGATGGCGTGATGATGCTTGGCGCCTACAACTGGGCTTTCGTGAAACCCATGCGGAAGCTCTATTACAACATGACGATCACGCTCGTCTCCGTGATGGTTGCGTTGCTGATCGGCGGCATCGAGGCACTCGGATTGATCGGCGACAAGCTCGACCTGAAGGGCACATTCTGGGACGGCATCGGCGCGCTTAACGACAACTTCAACAATCTCGGTTTCGTCATTATCGGCATCTTTATCGCGGCCTGGGTCGTGTCTTACGCGGTCTACAAGATGAAGCGACTGGACGAGTTCGATGTCGCCCTCTCGCCGAAGCCTAGTCACCAGTCGTGACCGCCGGCGCGGCACCAGTACCATCAAAGGTCGCCGCGCCGTGGTCGTTGCTTCGTGAGACAAAGCGTCCAAGGTGCAGCCGGAGGATTGTCTTGACAGGTCACCTTCTCTGGTTGCGTCTAGGCGTGTGACAGCCTTCCGAAGCTCATCGATGCGGCACGCGATTGCCGCACTTTTGATGATCGTCCTGACGCTTGCCGGCGTCGGACGAGCGCTGGCGGCTCCCTCCGATCTGATGCCGTCCTTCGGGTCCATCCCCGGCGTCGCAATGCCGATCTGCCACGCGGACGGCGGCGGTTCATCATCGAACCCGAGCGACCCGACGCATCACGACTGCTGCGATCAATGCGCTTTGTCGGCGCCGATCCTGACCTCCAGCGCCCCATGTCCGACCATCGTCACACCCGCCAGCCATGCCGTTCTCCGCTCGGCCGTCGTGTCCTGGGCGGCCCGTCTAGCGCGTGCGCGCTCGCCCCGCCAACCGCAGGGGCCTCCGTCCGCGTGACCTGAGACACGCCAACGGTTTTCTTTTCTGTCCGCACCATCACCCGGCCGCTTCTCGAGCAGCATCGGAACACTCGCGTCGCGTCGCGGCTCGTGTCCGGTGACATCGCTCGACGCAGCGTCTGCGCTTCGGCGACCGGGTTGGTGTCGGGTAACTCAGGACATCTCCCATGCATAAGGTTCACGCGGCCGGCTTCGCTGTGCTCGCATCTCTGTCCCTGCTCTCCAGCGCGCCCGCTTCGGCGCATGACGTGAAAGTCGGCGATCTCGTCATCGAACACCCTTGGGCTCGTGCGACGCCCGGTGGCGCGCAAGTCGCCGGCGGCTATCTCACGATCATCAACACGGGCACTGTCGCCGATCGCTTGACCGGCGGGTCGCTCGAGGCCGCGACCACGGCCGAGTTTCACCAGATGTCGACGACCGACGGCATCATGACCATGCGCCCGACCGGCCCACTCGACATCCCGCCCGGTGGCCGCCTGACCCTCGATCCGTCGTCGAAACACATCATGTTCCTCGGCCTGAAAAAAGGCCTGAAAAAAGGCGAGACGATCGGGGGCACTCTGGTGTTCGACCATGCCGGGACGGTGACGGTGAGCTTCGATGTCGAGGGCATGGGCGCCAAGGGACCGTCGCAGACGCCATCTGTGCAACCGAGCACGAAGGCCGGTCATGCAGGGCAATCGATGCCCGGCATGGACATGGACTGAGGGGGAGGAAGCCCGTGTCCAAGACCTTGTCGCTCGACGCCGTGCCGGCGTCCGCTCCCCGCTCGTCGCTCTATCGAGCGATCTGGCGCTGGCATTTCTACGCCGGACTGCTGAGCGTCCCGTTCATGATCCTGCTGGCCGTGACCGGCTCGCTTTATCTCTTCAAAAGCGAGATCAATCACACGGCTTTCGCCTATCGCAATGTGGTGAAAGCGGAGGCGACGCCGATGCAGCCGCCGAGCCGCCTTGTCGACAAAGCGTTGGCGGCTGTCCCTGCAACACAGCTGAAATCCTACGCGGAACCCGCCAGCCCAACCGCGTCGGCCCTCGTCACGCTCAAGGGAGATGCGGGTAAGACCCTCGTCTACATCAACCCCTATACGGGCGAGATCCTCGATACGGTGAGTGCCAACAACGAGTTCATGTTCGTGACTCGCAAGCTTCATAGCCTCGTTTATTTCGGCACTTACGCGAGTTACGTCATCGAGGCGGTCGCCGGCTTCGCTCTGGTCCTGGTGGTGACAGGCTTCTATCTCTGGTGGCCACGCCGCCAATCTGGCGGCGTCATGACGGTGCGTGGCACCCCGCAGAAGCGCATTTGGTGGCGGGACGTGCATGCGGTCACGGGCGCCTTTGCGGGCGTCGTGATCTTCTTCCTTGCCTTCACCGGCATGCCCTGGTCGAAGTTCTGGGGCACCCACATGCAGGATTATGCCTCGCAGGCGGGGATGAATTATCCGCCGGCGCTCTGGGACGACGTGCCGTCCTCGAGCATCCCGATGAGCGAAGCGACGACCAAGCCCGGCTGGGTGATGCAGACGGCGCCCGTGCCGGCCTCGACGCCGACGAAGACGCCCCCGATCGGTCTCGATCAGGCCGTCGCCAACGCTCATGACCTCGGCATCATGCGCGGGTTCGAGATGTCGGTCCCGGGCGACGAGACCGGGGTCTACACGGCCGCGATCTATCCGGCCGATCTTGGCCAGGAACGGACGATCCATTTCGACCAATATACCGGTAAGCCGTTGGTCGATCTCGGCTTCAAGGATTACGGGCCGGTCGGCAAAGCGATCGAATTCGGCATCAACGTCCATATGGGCCAGCAATGGGGCCTCGCGAACCAACTCGTCATGTTGGCCACCTGTTTCGCCATCATCCTGTCGTCGGTCGCGGCCGTCGTCATGTGGTGGAAACGCAGGCCGGTCGGTCGGCTCGGCGTGCCGCCCTACCCCGCCGAGACGCGTGTCTATCGGGCACTCTGGATTGCGGCGGCGGCGCTCGGCCTGCTGTTCCCGCTCACGGGGCTCGCCATCCTGTTGATGCTGGCCTTCGATCTCCTCGTCATCCGCAGCATCCCACCGCTCCGGCGTGCTTTCGCCTGAGATCCAAAGGGCCGCGAGCGTCGCGGTCCGGTTTCTGAGCCGCCAGACGTATCGCGGCCCCTCGCTTCACCCTCACGCATGGAACCCCACGATGACCCGCTTCAATCTCACCCTCGCCCTCTCCAGCCTGTGCCTGATCGGGGCTGCGGCCCCGGCTTTCGCGCATGCTCATCTCACCTCATCGGTCCCGGCCGCCGGCAGTCGCGTCGCAGCCCCGCCCACAGAACTCGAGCTGAAATTTTCCGAAGGCTTGAACCTAGCGTTCACCGGCGTTTCCGTGAAGGAACCGGGCAAGACTGCCGTCACGACCGGCAAGGCGTCTCTCGGCGCAGGCGACGACACGACCTTGACGGTTCCGGTGTCCGACACGCTCGCGGCCGGCACCTACACGATCGATTGGCACGCCCTGTCGACGGATGGCCACAAGACCCACGGGACCTACATGTTCACGGTCAAGTAAACCGCTCAAACGAGCCGCATCGATCATCATCGGTGCGGCTCGTTTGACCGGGCCTATGCACGATATCATCGCTGACCGGCAACGGCAGCATCGTCCTCTTGTCCCTGTTTCGCCGTTGAAGAGAGCCTCCATGCCGCGTTCGACGTTCATCTTGCTCATGGGTCTGTTCTGCTTGCTGGTTATAGCGGGCGTCACCGCCATTACGGTGCAGCAATGGTCACCCTATTCGAGCACGCGCGTCGGTGGGGCGTTCTCGATGACGGAGATGACCGGCGACCCGGTCACCGAAAAGACGATGCTCGGAAAACCGACCGCCATGTTCTTCGGCTATACCTATTGCCCCGATGTCTGCCCCACGACGTTGCTGACACTGACCAACGTCATGCAGCGGATGGGAACTGACGCCAATCGGCTCAATGTGGTGTTCGTGACGGTGGATCCTCAGCGCGACACGGCCGAACAGATGAAACTCTATCTGTCGTCCTTCGATCCACGCATTCGTGGCTTCATCGGCACCGAACAGCAGCTCGCGTCCATGGCCAACCGCTACCACATTCCGTATCGGCGTGTGCAAACCGAGGGTGGCGGCTACAGCATGGACCATTATGCTGGCGTTCTGCTGTTCGACAAGACGGGCCGGCTGGTCGGCGAACTGCCCTACGAGGAGCCCGAAACGAGTGTCTTCGCCAAGCTCGAGACTCTCGTGCGGCCCGACGCCTGCGTGAAAGGGGCACCGCCCCGCGTCGACCTCTGGAGCGGCGTCAGCATGAACGATGTGTGTGCCAGCTAAACCGCCGGCCGGCCGGATCCGCGGGCCGTGAGCCCAGACGTCGCCCTCGCTGTTTGTCGCTTCGGGCATGATGCGGCCGCCCTCGCTCTCTGGGGCCTCTTCGCATTCCTCTGGGCGCTGGTGCCACAGCCTGTCACGACCCCTGTGGCGGATCAGCTCGCCGGGTTCCGGGTCACATCGATCGCCATTACGGTCATCACGACGCTAGCGGCGTTACCGCTCCAAGCCGCCATGATCGGCAATGGCTGGCCGGATGCCATCGATGTCTCGACGCTCCGAGCCGTGCTGTTCGAGACGAGCGTCGGGACCGCCTGGATCGTGCAGTGTCTCGCCGCGATGATGCTGACTTTGACAGTGGTGCGACCAGCCGGCCTGCGCTGCGGCGCCACGGCGCTCGCGTCTGGGCTCGTGGTCGCATCCATCGCGCTCAGCGGCCATGCGGCTATGCACGAAGGCGCTCTCGGCCTCGCGCATCGGCTGAACGACATCACTCACCTGCTCGCCGGCGGCGCATGGGTTGGTGCACTGTTTGCACTACGGCCGCTGCTGCGCGCCCTCGACGATCCAAAGCTGCGACAGGACGCGGGGCTCGCGCTGCGGCGGTTTTCGACCGCCGGGCATTGGGCGGTCGCACTTGTCATCGGCACCGGTGTCGCTAACACGGCGCTCGTCCTGCAACGATGGCCACTCGACTGGACCTCGCCTTATCAGGCTCTGTTATCGGCGAAAATCGGCCTAGTGCTGGTCATGACCACGATCGCGCTCGTCAATCGGTATGTCATCGTGCCCCGGATGGCCGCCTCACGACACAGCGCGATCGGCGCTTTGCAACGCGGCACACTGTTCGAGATCGCGCTCGGCCTCGCCGTCATCGCGCTCGTCAGCATCTTCGGGCTGATCGAGCCGAGCTGACATGAGATGAGGGGAGATGAGCCGGTGTCGACCGGAGCCAAACCGTTCAGGCTTGCGTCGGCGTGATCTGGTCGTAGCCTCTGGCGCGATACACGAGCGTCGACACGATCCAGCTTGCGATGAAAAGCCCGACGACGACGAAGCCGAAATTCGCGAAATTGTCGTTCAGATCGCCAATCAGCGCCCAAAAGCCGCCATCGAGCCCGAGCTTGTCGCCGATCAGCCCAAGCGCCTCGACGCCACCGATAAAAATCGCGACCACGACCGAGGCGGCCGTGATCGTGAGATTATACCAGAGCTTGCGGATCGGGTTCACGAAAGCCCAACCGTAGGCACCGGTCATCAGCACGCTATCGGTGGTGTCCATCAGCGACATGCCGGCGGTAAACAGCGCCGGAAACACCAGGATCGTCCAAAATGATTGACCTTGCGCGGCCTGCGTCGCCGAGATGCCGAGCAGCCCGATTTCAGTCGCCGTATCGAAACCGAGCCCGAACAGAAAACCAATCGGATACATGTGCCACGAGCGCGAGACGAGCCGGAACATCGGACGGAAGATGCGCGCCAAAACACCGCGCCCGGCCAGGAGGCTATCCATCTCCTCATCCAGAACGCGCTCGCCCCGCCGGGCTCTGGAAAACGCCGACCAGATGCCGCGAAGGATGAACAAGTTAGCGAGACCAATCACCAGCAGGAAAGCCGCCGATATCGCGGTGCCGATCACGCCGCCGATGCCATGAAATTCTTCGAGCCGCCCCTGCATCGCCGTTGCGGTCGCGGCGATCGCGACGGAGGCGAGGACCACGATGGTCGAATGACCGAGCGAGAAGAAGAAGCCGACCGATAGCGGCGCCTTCCCGTCCTGCATCAGCTTGCGAACGACATTGTCGATGGCGGCGATGTGATCCGCATCGAAAGCATGCCGCAAGCCGAACGTATAGGCCAGGAACGCCGTCGCGAGCAGCGCCGGGCGATCCGAGAAGGCGATCCAGGCCCAAACCCAGGCCGCGATATTGGCCGATATCAGCAGCGCATAGATCAAACCGGCTTTGGCGCGACCTTGCGGGCGATGGTCGTCGAACGGGTTCAGGAACACGGCCTCTCCTTCAGTTGCAAACCATCTTGCACGAGAGGCGGCGCCGCGGCGACCTGCGATTGACGCATTGACAGCGCTTTTCGTCGCTGCGCGCCAGCGGTGTCCTGCTCGCTCTCAAGGGTTCCGACACCGGATGGCGATGCGACTGATTGCGGGACGGACATAGACATGCCGAGCACCGCCGGCCCGAGCGGGACGCGCCGCGCTTTCCGCTCGATCGTCACTCGCGACAGGCGCTCGCTGCTCGCATCGAGGCTGACTGCGACGACCCCGTCTTGGCGCGTGCCCTTAGGGCTGAACGTCGCGCATGTAGGCGGTCCGTGCGGTCACGGCACTGTTCGTATAGTCGCTGAACACGCCGTCGAGGCCGAGCCGGAAGAAGGTCAGATATTCCCGTTGGGCGTCGCCAGCATAGGTCGCCGCGAGATATTTCTTCTCGTTGCGGAACGTGAAGGCGTGAACGAAGAGGCCGGCCTTGTGGGCATCGGCGATGACGCTCGTTGGGGCCTGCACCTCGGCCTGGGTGGTCGACGGCTTGAACGCGCTGCCGTCCGTATTCTTGTCTTTCCACGGCACGATCTTGAGCGGCAGGATCTGCGGCTTCCATGGCCCGATGCCATCTGCATAGGTCTTGATCTCGGCCAATCCGTCCGGCGTCAGCATCGCATCGAACCAGCGCGGATCGCCCGCGACCGTCCAGTCGAAGGGGCGGCTGTCGGTGATCTCGTTGTAGACGACGCTGCCGGTTTTAAAATCGGTGTCGTAGCCGTCGATCAACTGCACGACTTTTGTCTTCAAGCCATGCGCCACGAGATATTTCAAACTGCCGGGCTCGAAGCTCTGGACGAAGATCGGCGCGGTTTTGGAATTGAGGCCGTTCTGCTCGATGATCTTGATCATCGCATCCTCGAGCGGGTGGCTGCCCGGCTGGCCGCAGCCGTTAGCGATCGCCTGCTCGTCGTTCCAGGTCGGGTTCTTGCTCTCGGGGTAGGTCGAGATCACGCGCCCGGTCTGCAGGCTCTTTGCTTTGGCGATGTCGACGATCTCTTGGTAGGTCAGGATCGGGAACTTGCCATTATAGACGGTCGGCCGCTCGGACGCAGCGTCGTAGGTCGTGCCGCCGAACCAGTCCTTGAGCTCCTTGACCGTGAAGTCGGTAATCGACCAATCACCCGTATGGTCCTCGCCATCCACCACCAGCGATTTCAGGACCGATTTCGGGTCGCGCGGGTCGGTCAGGTCGGTTAGATATTCGGACGGGCCACTCGTGGCGGTTTGCGGCCATGCGACCTTGACCATCAGGCCCGGAACGGTCCGCTTGCGCGCCATGACGTCGGGGTTGGACTTGGCCACCTCGGCCACGTTGGTGTTGTCGCTCAGCCAGGGATTATGCCGGGCCACGAGGACGCAATCCTTGGTGAGGTGCAAATCCTCCTCAAGCGCATCGGTGCCGAGATCGGACGCGAGTTCATATGAGGGCCGCGTCTCTTCCGGCATGAGGCCGGGGAGCCCGCGATGGCCGATCACCAACGGCGGCTTTCCATCGAGAGTCCGCAAAGTTTCGGCGGCTCTCGCGCCGACAGAACACATGGTGATCGCGGCCATCATGGGGGCCATCAACCAGATCGGGCTCGTCTGTCGCATGAGTCATCCTCCGTCGGACCCGTTGCCTAGCAGCGGCGGATGAAGCTTGAATGACCCATCTCGGCGGCAAGCCAGCCAGAGGCTCCCTGAAAAGAGCGGCTGATGGGAGGAGATCCCGCCGTCTACCTGACGGCCGCGGCCGCGCTGCGGACCACATGGCTGATCACCGCAAACTGTCCGACAAGGCGAGGGCGGAACTCGGCGACACATGAGCCGTTGCGATCAGGACGGTTTCGGTTCACGCATCGGACCCGCGCAGATGGCGCGATCAGGAGGCTTCTCATGACCGATCCGAATGAGTGGCTGAAACGGCTCATCACCGATGCACTCGCCCGCACACCGGAGCCCGCCAACGACACGGGTGAGCCGGAGGACCCGGCGATCGAGCCCGCCGCGGTGTCGCTGATGATCACGCGACAGCAACGCGCTCGCTTACGCGAGCTTGGCTGGACCGACGATCAGATCCGCGAGATGACGCCGGACGAAGCCCACCGGCACCTCGCCGTCTAACGCCAAAGCTGCTGACGAGGATCAGCTCGGATCGGTCACCGGCGTTCCAACCTCGACACCCTGGTTTTGACGTCCGAGCGTGACAGTGCCGTATCGCCTTGCGCTTCGGACCGAGCGCGCGATTGCGCCGGTTACACGGCGGGAGCAGAACCCCGTTCCACAGACAAACCGCATGATGGGTCCGAAACTGACGGCCGACGGTGTTCCGACGAAGTAGAGACCGCGCAGACTGGTCTCGAAACGGTTCGACAACGTCGGATAGCCGTTGGTGCAGGCGACCGCCGCAACGATGTCGTGATCGAGAAAATCGAGCCGGGCGAGGTCGATGCGATAGCCCGTCGCGGCCACGATATGGTCGGCCTCGATCGAACGATCGACGCCATCGCTGCGGACCGTCACGCGCAAACGGCCCTGGACGACCTCGCAGCGGCTGATCGTGGCATTGAGAATCTGAGCGACATGCGCCTCGATCGTCTCGCGCACCGAAATCGTCGGAGACGGACCGAGATAGCGACGCACGACCATGGCGCGGAAGTCGGCCGGCATCTTGTGGAACACGAGCGCGCCCTTCCAGGCCAGCACCTTGTTCCACCCCGGCCCGAGCGGCGTCATCGGCGCCTTGATCGCGTGAAACCAGCGCCGCTTCCCGTTGATCGGTGGAAACCGCAGCGTCGCCCGTCGAGCCACGAGCGTCGCACGGGCGCCGGAGCGGTGCAGCGCAGCCGCGACATCGACAGCCGATGATCCACCGCCCAACACGATGACGTCTTGTCCACGCAGATGCGTGAGATCCGCCGCCTCGCTGCTGTGGGTCATGAGGCTGGGCGGCAGCGTCGCGATCGCATCCGGCACCGAGCCGAAGCGGCGCAACCCCGTCGCCACGACGACCTGTTCGGCCTGCACGACCGAGCCGTCATCCAGCGTCAGCGTAAACCCGTCGGGCGCGCGCGCGAGATTGCGGACGAACTGCGGCTCGAGATGCGGCACCAACTCGCGTTGGAACGCTTCGCCATAAGCTGTGAACAGTTCCACCGGCAACGGCATCTCGAGCGGATCATAAGCGAGACCCTGCCGCGCACAGAAAGCCTTCAGGGTCAGTCGCTCCTCCGGATCGGACAGATCCGTGGCGGCGGGTGCGGATTTCAGGAACATCCCGGAGGGCATACCGGTCGACCAGGTCTCCATCGACCGCCCGAAGATGCGATGACCGATCCCTGCATGGTGGAGATGAGCCGAGATCGACAGCCCATAGGGGCCGGCCCCTATGATCGCGACGGGAATATGTTGCAGCATCGTGAGCCCCTTCGTCGTCTGAAACGAAATTTGTGAATGTCCGACACGTGCGGCCCGCGCGGCCGGTTAGCAGATCAAAAATGCGCCCCATTGGCGGTCAGCGTCGGGCCAAACGCGCGCTGAAGGATCGTCAGCACCGTCGGAAAAGGATCGACCGCCAGATACCGCAGCATGGCAAAGTCGTAGGTCGTCAGCCGCCAAGGCATGAAAAGATGCGCCGCGAGCGCACTATAGGTCATGACGGTTACGTCGCGCTTGTCTTTCGCGTCTTGCCTGGAACCAATGTTAATCGCCAGACCTTCTTTGACGAAGTTGATGCCGATGATCGACGCGAAATGAATTCGATACCAGAAGCGCGGATTACACTCGATAAAGCAGATTTCCCCGGCGGGGTCGCGCCTGATATCAAAGCCGATGACACCATTATAGTTGAGATGACTGATGATCGATAAAGCGTTTTCATCAATTCGACTATCATTGATGAATGTCACACGACGCTCTGTCTTGATATACTGGATCGAACGGACGATGACGCCATTGTCGCAGAGGTAGAAGGCACAAATATCCTGGCCCGGAATATAGCTTTGCGCCACCATCGGCGTGTGGTCGAAATGTGCGGGCAGATCTTCAATCCGATTAATCTTGCTGATCCCGGCGCTGCCCCACAGAGACAGCGGTTTCAACATCAACGGGAAAATCAATTGACTGAGGCCGTTGGAAAATTGGAGTTCTTTCGGCGTCGCAACATGGCGCGTGGGAGGATGCGGCACCCCAAGTTCCACGCAGAATTCCGCGAAGCTCCATTTGTTGTCGAGAAGGTCGAACACTTTGCTCGACGGTACAGGAAAATGCCGCGTCGTCAGTGAGGCTCCATGAACCGACAGAAACCGCGTCGTCATCGGACAACTCGGCAAGATGCAGGAAATATCAAAATGCGCCGCAATTGCATTGATTTTCTGAACATCTTCAAACACAAAATCCGAAAACGACCCCTCGATCGGAATATATTTTTTACATGAGTTCGAGATTTTCAGATTTGCGGCGTCAGACGTTCCGAGCACAAATATTTCATCTCCACTTGCGGCCGCGCATCGCATGACGCGATAAGGCAGCCGAAAACTTTCCGCAAGCAGAAGAAGTCGACGTTTCTTGCTCATCTGGCAGCTCGGTGATCGCGAACGTTCATGATTTTGACCTGCCACGCTATACTTGGGGTCATCTGTATCTAAATTGATATTTAATAATATTTATGAGCAACGTATGTTCATTGACCGAGACACTCACGCTTGGCGAGATCGCAAAGGAGTATCAATCAAATGAGGTATGGCCCGGCGCTCGTTCTTTCGGATTAAGCCGACGAGGTGCTTGACCGTGCACGAGAGGTTCGATCTGCTTCACACCCACCCCGGAGGCTAGCGATCAGGGCGCGCTCGCGTAGCGAGCGGCATGGCGCGCGCCTTGAGACCTTTGGTGCGGCTCACAACGCGGCAGCCTCGTCGCTTTGTCGAGGTGGCGCGGTCGGATTGGCGTGAATTTGTCGAACGCGAGCGGACCTAGGAGGACGCCTTGCGCTTGTTGTTCAACGAGTCGAACAAAACAGCGAGGAAGATGACGGCTCCCTGGATGAACTGGACCCAGAAGGGCTCCACGTTGTGGAGCGTCAGCCCGTTGTTGATGACACCGATCAACAAAACGCCGAGGATGGTCCCCATCATCGAACCACGGCCGCCGAACAGGGACGCGCCGCCGATCACTACGGCTGCGATGGCGTTCAACTCGAGGCCGTTCGCCGCGATGGGCTGCGCCGAGTCAAGCCGACCCGTCAGGATGATGCCGCCAAGGCCGGCAAGGGCGCCCGATATCGTATAGACCGACAGCAGCGTCCGTCTTACCGGGATACCGGTCATGACGGCAGCCTCGCGATTGCCGCCGACCGAATAAACTTCGCTGCCGAAGACGGTCTTTCTGAGCACGAAGGCCCCGATGCCGAGGGCCAACACCGAGATAAGACCGGCGATCGGAAAGAAGCCGATGAGACCGCCCCCGATCGCGTCGAAAGCGTCGTCGAAGCCGAAGATCGTGGCGCCTTTCGGGAGAATGAAGGCAAGGCCACGCGCCATGGCCATGGAGGCGAGCGTGACGATGAACGGATTCATACCGAGCAGCGTCACGGCCATGCCGTTGAAGAGGCCGCATCCCGCTCCGGTCAGAACCCCGATCACGACGGCCAACGGCACCGGCACATGGGCCTGGAGCGCCATGGCGGCCACGATGCCGGATAGAGCCACAACGGAACCGGACGACAGATCGATGCCGCCCGTGATGATGACGAATGTCTGCCCGCAAGCCACGAGCGCGATCAGCGACGTTGCGACCAGGATCGCCATCAGATTGGCGGTCGACAGGAACGAGGCGGTCGACAGGCTAAGGTAGAGCACGATCGCCAGAAACACGCCCAGGACCGTCAGGTCGCTGACATCGGTCTTGAGCCATCGCCGCGTGGCCGGTGTCTTGGTGTCGACGCGCGCCGCAGTGTCGTTGGTGGTCATAAGGTTATCCGATGGCCGCGAGAGACATGATGCGATCCTGGCTGAACTCCTCGCGGCTGACCTCGCCGGCAAATCGTCCTGCCCGCAGCACACCGATGCGGTCGCAAAGCCCCAGAAGTTCGAGCAGGTCCGACGACACGATGAGGATGGCGGCCCCTTTGGCTGCGAGATCGCCGATGAGCGTATAGACCTCCACCTTCGCGCCGACATCGACGCCGCGTGTCGGTTCGTCGAGCATGAAGACGCGCGGCCCCACGCTGATGGCGCGAGCCAGCACGACTTTTTGCTGGTTGCCGCCGGAGAGACGGCGCACCTCCTGGTCGGCCGAACTCGTGCGGATCCGCAAGGAGCGGATCGACTTATCGGCCAATATGCCGATGGCCCGGGCCGACAGAACGCCCCAGCGCGACAGCGCATTGAGCGTCGACATGGCGAGGTTGCGCCGGATCGAGAAAGGCAGAACGAGCCCTTCGAGCTTCCGGTCTTCGGGCGTCAGCACCACGCCTTGCCGCAGGGAGGAGCGCGGCGATTGGGGCCGGTAGGGCTCCCCCGCAACCTCGATGTTGCCGCTGGTCAGCGGCAACACGCCGAAGATCGTCTTCAGCACTTCGGTGCGTCCGGCCCCGACGAGGCCCGCGAGCCCGTAGATCTCACCAGCCCTGACCTCGAACGACACGCCGCTGAACCGCCCCTTGCTGGCCAAGTCTTTGACGTCCAGCATGACAGCACCAAGCGCAATCGACTGCTTGGGGACGAATTTGTCGATCGGTCGGTTCACCATGGCCTGAACCATGGTGGCCTCGGTCCAATCCAGCGTCGGCCGATCCTCGACGCTACGTCCGTCGCGCATCACGGCGATGCGGTCGCAGATCGCGAAGACCTCGTCGAGATGATGACTGATGAAGATGATGCCGACGCCGTCGGACTTCAGCGCCTTGATGGTTGCCATCAGAAAGGTGACCTCGTGCCCAGTCAGGGTCGCGGTCGGCTCGTCCATCACGATAATGCGGGCTTTCTGCGAGAGCGCCCGTCCGATTTCAACGAGTTGCCGCTGCGCGAGCGACAAGGTGCGAATGCGCGCGTTTGGAGCGATCTCGAGCCCGACGCGTTTCAGCACGACCTGCGTATTGCGCATCAACCGGCGTCGGCTGATCGTCCCGACCAGGGTCCTCGGCAACACACCCGCGAAGATGTTTTCCGCAACGGTGCGGTCGGGAAACAGGCTCAACTCCTGATGCACCACCTTGATGCCCGCCGCCAAAGCGTCCCGCGGACTATGCGGCTCGAAGGCGACGCCATCGAGCCGGATCGTCCCGGCATCCGGCCGGTGGACTCCGGCCAGAATTTTCATCAGCGTGGATTTCCCGGCGCCATTTTCACCGACGACGCCGAGCACTTCGCCGCGCCCCAATGTCAGCGCGACGTCGCTGAGAACCTCGACCCCGAGAAACGCTTTGGAGACGCCTTGCATGTCGAGCAGACGTGCCATCGGGGCGGCAATCGTCGCGGGCGCGATCAGACCGCCTCGCCCCACAGGCCATAGGTTTTAACCTCGGGGCTGTCGATATTGTCCTTGGTGATCAGGATATGGGGCCAGAACTCGTGTGGGGGGATCGCTGCCTTGTCGCCATTGTAGAATTGATCGACGAATTTCACCGATTGCGACGCCATGGTGAGCGGGTTCTGCGACAAGGTCGCGTCCATGTCGCCCTTGCGGATGGCCGTCAGCGCCTGCCGGGTTCCATCGATGCCGATGATGATGATGTGCTTGGGATCGCCGATCGGCATGTTGCGGCTGGCTTGCCGCACAGCGCGCAAGGCGCCGACCGCATTATCGTCATTGCCATTGAACACGGCATCGATCTGCTGGTTCGCGGCCATGATCTGGCTCATAAGATTGAAGGACTTCTCCTGATCGAATTGGCCTTCCTGTCGGGCCACGAGTTTGAGACCCGGATTGTCGGCCGCGATCTTATTGAATTCGTCCATGAAGCCCTTGTCGCGATCATCACCCGCCGTGGTGCCGATCAAGCCGACGAGATCGACGACGTTGCCTTGGATCTTGCCGTAACGCTTCTGCAATTGAGCGACGATGTAGCGGGCGCCCTCGCGGCCCATGGCGACGTTGTCGGTCTCGAGGAAATTCGTCTGGCAGTCGCCGCAGCCGGCCCCGCGATCAAGCGTGAAGACCGGGATCTTCTTCTTGTCGGCTTGAAGCACGACCGGAACGATCGCGTTTGCATTGATTGGGTTGAGGATCAGCGCATCGACGCCCTGGTTGATGAGGTCGACAACCATGCTGGCCTGGGTGTTGGCATCGCCATTCGCATTGGTGTTCAGCAATGTCATGTTTGGGAATTGCTGCACGGCATCGACGACCCCCTTGGTCATGCCCTGGAAAAACGGGTTCGCCAGCGTGGAGACGTTATAGCCGATCTTAAGCGGTTTACCTGCGGCGGCCCGTGCGACGCTCGGCAGAAAGCTCGTCACCGTCAGAATGCCGACGGATTTCAACAGGTCTCTTCTGTCCATGTTTCCCCCAAGATCGGCTCATTGCTTGTTGTGTAGCCTTAATGCCGAGACTGTCCTTCCGACGATCGCGCTGTCAAGCCAAATGGCAGCGCCATCATCTGCGGAACCGAGCGCGCCGGCAGCAGAAAACAAAATGCCGTCTCGTTTTCCCGAGCGTGCGCGTCGTATGGTTGTTACGAACCGGGATCACGTTCATGTTTGGGGAGGGGCGCAAGACGGGGTCGCCGCCCATGCAGGGGCCGGTCCGCATCACCGAGCGACCGGCAATAGCAAACGGCAGCGGCACGTCATCCATCTCTCGTCTCGCACCGCTCGCCGCGACGATCGAAGGCTGCAAATCGCGCCGCAAACCTCCAAGTCTTCGTCACCCAATTGTGCGATCGCTGGTCCATCATCGATTGAGTTTCACCTGCGCCACCCGAGGAAGAGTTTCATGCCGATCACGAGCATTGCCGATCTCATCGTCGCAACGCTGGAGGAAGCGGGCGTCAGACGTATTTTCGGGGTCGTGGGCGACAGCCTGAATGGGCTGACCGAAGCATTGCGCCAACGCGGCACCATCGAGTGGGTGCACGTCCGTCACGAGGAGGTGGCGGCCTTCGCGGCCTCCGGCGAAGCGCAGATCACCGGCAATCTGGCGGTCTGCGCCGGCTCCTGCGGGCCTGGCAATCTGCATCTCATCAACGGCTTGTTCGATGCCCATCGCAGCCGCACCCCGGTGCTCGCCATCGCGGCCCAGATCCCCTCGTCCGAGATCGGCGGCGGCTACTTCCAGGAGACGCATCCACAAAACTTGTTTCGCGAATGCAGCCATTATTGTGAGCTGGTCTCGGACCCGCATCAGATGCCGTTCGTCCTCGAAAATGCCATTCGGTCCGCCGTCGGCCAACGCGGCGTCGGCGTGGTGGTGATCCCGGGCGACGTGTCGCTGAAGCCCGCCCCGAACAAGGCGATCTCGCCGCGCCGCAGCCTGATCCCCGCCGCTCCGATCATGCAGCCACCCGCCGCCGATATCGCGGCCCTGGCCGAGTTGCTGAACGGCGCCGAGCGCGTCACCCTGTTCTGCGGGCGCGGCTGCGCCGGTGCCCACGGCTCACTGATGCGCCTCGCCGAAACATTGAAGAGCCCAATTGTCCATGCACTCGGCGGCAAGGAATATGTCGAATATGACAACCCCTATGATGTCGGCCTGACGGGCTTCATCGGCTTTTCGTCCGGCTATGCAGCCATGCATCGGTGCGAGGTGTTGCTGATGCTCGGCACCGATTTTCCATACAAGCAGTTCCTGCCGACCGACGCCAAGATCGCACAAGTCGATATCCGGCCGGAAAACCTCGGTCGTCGCGCCAAGCTCGAGCTTGGGCTTGTGGGCGACGTGGACGCGACCATCACGGCGTTGCTTCCGAGCTTGCGGGTCAAGACGGAGCGGCTCCACCTCGACGACGCGCTGACCCGCTACAAGAGCGCGCGTGAGGGGCTCGACGATCTCGCCAAAGGGACGCCGGGACGTAAGCCGATCCACCCGCAATATCTCGCGAAGGTGGTCAGCGATGCGGCGAGCGAGGATGCCGTGTTCACGTTCGATGTCGGCACCCCGACCATTTGGGCGGCGCGCTATCTTGCCATGAATGGCAAGCGGCGCCTGATCGGCTCGCTGGTGCATGGCTCGATGGCCAATGCCATGGCACAAGGCATCGGCATTCAGGCGGCCCAACCTGGACGGCAGGTGATCTCGCTGTCGGGCGACGGCGGTTTCACGATGCTGATGGGCGATCTCATCACCCTAACCCAGGCCAAGCTTCCGCTGAAGGTCGTGATCTTCAGTAATGGCGTGCTCGGCTTCGTGGCGCTGGAGATGAAGGCAGCGGGTCTGGTCGATATCGGCGTCGATCTTCAGAACCCGGATTTCGCCGCCATGGCTCGCGCCATGGGCATCCACGCGATCCGAGTCGAGGACCCGGGCGACCTGCCCGACGCGATCCAGACCATTCTGGCGCACGACGGCCCAGCCCTGCTCGACGTCGTGACGGCGACGAACGAACTCTCGATGCCGCCGACCATCGGCCTCGACGAGGTCAAAGGTTTCAGCCTGTGGATGCTGCGTGCCGTGATGAGCGGGCGCGGCGATCAGGTCATCGACCTCGCCAAGACGAACCTGCTTCCGCGCTAAGCGGCCCGCACTCACCCAGGAGTATGACACCATGCCAACCATCACGACACAGGACGGAACGTCGATCTTCTACCGGGATTTCGGGGCCGGCCAACCGGTGGTGTTCAGCCACGGCTGGCCGCTGAGTTCGGACGCCTTTGAGGATCAGATGTTGTTCCTCGCGGACCACGGCTTCCGCTGCATCGCGCATGACCGCCGCGGTCATGGCCGCTCGAGCCAGCCCTGGATCGGCAACGACATGGACACCTATGCGTCCGATCTCGACGAACTGGTGACGCAATTGGGCCTCACCGACGCGATCCATGTCGGCCATTCGACGGGCGGCGGCGAGGCGGCCCGCTACGTGGCCCGGCACGGAAAAGGGCGCGTTGCCAAACTCGTCCTGATCAGCGCCGTGCCCCCCATCATGGTCTCGACCGAAGCGTTTCCGGGCGGCTTGCCGCTGTCGGCCTTCGACGGCATCCGCGATGGCGTCGTGACCGACCGCTCGCAATTTTTCAAGGATCTCTCGGCGCCCTTCTATGGCGCCAATCGCGAGGGGTCCAAGGTCAGCCAGGGCTTGCGGGACTCCTTCTGGCTGCAAGGCATGATGGCCGGCATCAAGGCCGAATATGATTGTATCAAGGCCTTTTCGGAAACGGACCAGACTGATGACCTGAAGGCCATCGACGTCCCGACGCTGATCCTGCAGGGCGACGACGACCAGATCGTGCCGATGGAGCATGCGAGCAAGCTGCAAGCCAAATTAATCAAGGGGGCCACCCTGAAGATCTATCCCGGCGCCCCGCACGGCATGTGCTCGACCCACAAACACGAGGTCAGCGCCGACATTCTGGCCTTCGCTAAGGCCTAACATCAAAGCTTGCGGCAAGGCTCGTTGAGTCTGCCGCCAGTGGCGTCACAGTATTGTCACCCATTATGCCGCACTTGAATGCACATTGGTGCGGCACATAACAGCGTTTCGAACGTTACTGGCGGCTTCAGTCGGCCGCCTTGACTTCGGAGCGCTTTGAATGACCGGCGCGCTGCTGTCTTCGACATGCGGCAGAAGGTTAAATGGGGATGTTATGGCTGATTCCACTCACGATATCGTTGACACCGCGATTGCGGCCGGCTCGTTCACGACCCTCGTTGCGGCCGTCCAGGCTGCCGGGCTCGTCGAGACCTTGAAGGGCGCTGGCCCTTTCACCGTTTTCGCACCCACCGATGATGCCTTCAAGGCCCTGCCGGCCGGCACCGTCGAGACGCTGATCAAGCCGGAGAACAAAGACCAGCTCGTCAAGATCCTGACGCTGCACGTCCTCCCCGGCAAGGTGATGGCGGCGGACGTGACCGGCAAGACCATGTCGCCGAAGTCGGTCGGCGGCGAAGAGCTTCACGTCGATGGGACCAATGGCGTAACCGTCAGCGGCGCCAAGGTCGTCTCGGCCGACATCGCCTGCTCGAACGGCGTGATTCACGTCATCGACAAGGTCATTCTGCCGAAGGGCTGATTTTACCGTCGATCCACTCGAACGAAAGGCGGGCGATTGCTCGCCTTTCACCCCATCTTTTATGCCTGCGGAAACCCAAACGGAACGCAGATCGACAGCAGAGCCGGATTGACGCGGTGTGGCGTCCGCCCGATCATGATGCCTCAGGTTTTTCGACGATTCGGTCGTCGGTTCATGGGGTGATCATGTCAGCACCGACACCCTCTTCGGCGAGGTCCGTCATCGGGCCGCTTGTACTGATCGCGGCCGTCGTGGCCGGGGGCGCGGCAGCTTTCGCCTTTACGGCCGGTTGGTTCTCACCGCAGCGGCTGACCCCCGTAAAACTGGTGGATGCGCTGGCGCCTCCAACCGGCCCTGCCCTCGGCCATCGTCGCAATCACGCCAAAGGCATCTGCTTCACGGGCGCCTTTGAGGCCAATGGCGCTGGATCGGCACTGTCGACCGCACAGGTCTTCGCGTCCGGCCGTTCTCCCGTCGTGGGCCGCTTCAACCTCGGCACACCCGACCCGAAGGTCGTGGACGCCACAGTGCGGGTGCGCGGCATCAGCCTCCGCATCATGCCGCCGGGCGGTCAGGAATGGCGCACCGCCATGATCGACCTGCCGTTCTTTCCGGTCGCGACGCCGCAAGCCTTCTACGAACTCTTGACGGCCTCTGCCAGCAAGGCCCCGGACGCGATGAAGAGCTTCGCGGCGGCTCATCCGGAGATCGGTGCCTTCGGCGCCTGGGCGGGCACCGCGCCTTTCACGGCGAGCTACGCGGAAGAGCGCTACAACAGCCTGAACAGCTTTCTGTTCACAGATGCGTCCGGCACCGACCATGCCGTGCGCTGGTCCTTGCTTCCGGCGGCGCAACCAACCTTCCTGTCCGTCGCGGACCTCACGGCGCGCGGCCCTGACGTGCTCGAGCAGGACATCATCGATAGAGTCGGTAAAGGTCCGCAGACATGGACCATGACGGTCACGGCCGCCAATTCCGGGGACCCGACGGCCGATCCGAGCAAGGCTTGGCCCGACGATCGCAAGACCGTGCAGGTCGGAACCCTCACGGTTAATAAAATCGAGCCCGAGGCGGACGGGCCATGCCGTGACATCAACTTCGACCCAACGGTTGTGCCATCCGGCATCAAACTTTCTGACGATCCGTTCCCGTCTGCGCGATCGGCCGCTTATGCGGTGTCGTTCGACCGGCGCACGGCCGAAGCCAAGGATTACCCGCGCGTCGCGACGGAGGCCAAGCCATGACGGTGGACCGCACCCACTTCACGCCGCTCCAGCGAGGGCTGCATTGGCTGATGGCCCTCTGCATCCTCGCCATGCTGTTCATCGGCGTCGGCATGGTCTCGACCATCACGCAAAGTTACGTCACGCTCGTTTCGATCCATAAGCCGCTCGGTATCGCCATCCTGGTTCTGGCACTCATTCGCCTCGTCGTGCGGCTGCGCTATGGCGCGCCGGCGCTGCCGGCCGATCTGCCGATCCCGATGAAGCTCGCGGCCAAACTCTCGCATTACGCCTTCTACGCGCTGATGCTCGCCATGCCGTTGCTCGGCTGGGGCATGCTGTCAGCGGCCGCCTACCCGATCGTGATGTTCGGCGGCGTGACGCTGCCGCCGATCCTGCCCCAAAGCGATAGCTTGCATACGCTCCTGTGGAACGCGCATTTCTATCTCGCCTTCGCGTTTTTCGCTCTGATCCTGCTGCATGTCGCAGCGGCTCTGTTCCACGCGCTGATCCGGCGCGACGGCGTTTTCGAGGCCATGGCGCCGGTTCCGAGCCACGATCAGGATCTCGCGCCAGCCGAGTGATCGGCTGCGTCGATCACGGACGCGTGTCAGTGAGCCGAACCGATGCCGTTCAGCGCAGCGAGCGCGTCGTCCGGCAGCATCAAGGCCGCTGAAGCGAGATTGTCACGCAAATGCGCGGATGAGGACGTGCCTGGGATGAGCAAAACGTTGGGGGCGCGCCGCAACAGCCAAGCCAGCGCGACCTGCATCGGCGTGGCGTGGAGGCGCGTCGCGACCTCGGACAAGGTCGCCGACTGCAGGGGACTGAACCCGCCTAAGGGGAAGAACGGAACATAGGCAATCCCATCCGCCGCAAGGGCGTCGAGCAGCGCATCGTCGGCGCGATGCGCAAGATTATACTGGTTTTGCACGCAGACGATCTCGGCGATCCCGCGCGCCTCACGAACCTGGGTCGCGGTCACGTTGCTCAGGCCGATCGCCCGCACCCGACCTTGCCGCTGCAAATCGACCAGCACCTTCAGCGGTTCCGCGATCGACCCTTCCGCCGGGCCATGGGGATCGAGCATGATGCGGAGATTGACGACGTCGAGCACCTCCACACCGAGATTCTGCAGATTGTCGTCGACGGCACGCACGAGATCGTCCGCCGCATAGGCCGGGAGCCATGATGCATCGTCGCCCCGCCGTGCCCCAACCTTCGTCACGATCACGAGATCGCTCGAATAGGGCGCCAACGCCTCGCGGATGAGCTGGTTGGTGACGTGCGGCCCATAAAAGTCGCTGGTATCGATATGGTCGACGCCGGCCGCGACGGCTTCGCGGAGAACCGCGACCGCCGCCTCCGGATCGCGAGGCGGCCCGAACACCTTGGGACCCGCGAGTTGCATCGCCCCATAGCCCATCCGCTTTACGCTGCGGTTGCCAAGATTGTAGGTACCAGCGCGATCGATCGTCTGCATGTGCGTCTCCTTCATTGACCAAAGCTAACCATCGTATGCCGATCCGATAATCGGGCTGGATCAGGACGGGCTGTTCGGCTCAGCGAACAATCAAGGCGTTAGGAACCGTCTCGATGCCCGGACAGGAGAACTTACCCGCTCCGGCTTAGGGTGATCCGCGTCAACTCGGATGGGCGACCCAACCGCAGGGCAAAACCGGCCCATAAAGCGGTGCCGTTATTCACGTAGAGCGTCATCCCCTCCGCATCATAGCGGCCCGAGACGAAACCACCATTCGGCTTGGCGAACAGCCTGTCGAGGCCACGAATCATCCCGCCATGGGTATGGCCGGACAATTGTAATGCCACACCGCGCGCGGCGGCGGCCCGCGCGTTCCTTGGCTGGTGATCGAGCAGAACGATCGGTGCCCCGATCGGGACATGATCGAGGGCGGCCATCAGGTCCGGTGCAGGATGGCCCGTCTCAGAGGCCGAAAGGTCGGTCACGCCGGCGATCACCAGTGAGCGGCCGTCCCGCTCGATGACCGTGTGAGCGTTGGCCAAAGGCCGCATCCCCATCTCGGTGAAGTGCCGCATCCAGGCGTCATAGCCGAAGAAATATTCGTGATTTCCGGGAATGAAATAGACCCCGTCCGGCGCATGCAGGGTTCTCAGCGGCTCCACGTCGTCGCGCCGCGCCGCGATGGTGCCATCGATAAAGTCACCCGTCACCACGATCAGGTCGACAGCCAGCGCATTGGACCGTTCGACGACCGCGCGCGTCCAGGCTTGTGGGAACAACCTGCTGATATGGAGGTCGGTCAGTTGCAGCAGCCTGTAACCGTCGAACTGCGGCGGCAAGTCGCGAAGTCCGATCTCGACATCCTTCAAGGGTGGCACGCGGATCGCCTCAGCGACACCAATGGCCGCCAGAACGGCGGCGAGGGTGGCGATCCCGTAGCGGACGATGTCCGGCACGACAACGCTGCCTCCCCACACCAGCATTGCGATCAGCGTTCCCGCATCGAGCGCCAGTTGGAACAAGGCGAGCAGCAGGATCGCGCCAGATGCCCAATTGAACAGGATGACGATCGGGCGGGGAAACTCAGGCGAAAAAACCGACCCCGACGAGAGCCGGCTCCACAGCAGATATTGGGACGCGACGAGCAGCAAAACGGTTGCGCCGGCTTTGACCAGGAGCGGAATGTGAAGGGGCCACAGAAACCGCCCGATCACCAGCAGGCTCGGCACGCTAAAGATGATGTGGAAAATCAAGATCTCTCCAATGGCGATGGACGGTCCTCGCGCTGCTCAGGTCGTGACGCGTCCACGGTTCATCCACGCTCCTTAGCATGGTGACGGCGTGCAGAGGCGAGCAAGCAGCCCGGATCTCGCCCAAAGGGTGGTCGCATCGCAGAGCGCGGTCATCTCGGGTCTCTCACGGCGTCATGGCGATCGCTTGTCTTCGCCGCACCACTGCCCGATGATGCGGGCAATCCCGAATGGGAATGCGACCAACAGGGAGGGTTCGGCGTGGATGTCGCGATCGCCTATAATCCGCTCCTCGTCCTACTCTCGATCGCGATCGCGGTTCAGGCGAGTTATGTCGGACTGAGGCTGACGATCCAGGTTGCGGACGCAAAGGGTCTGCACAGACGTCTCTTGCTCGTCGGCGCGTCATTGTCACTCGCGATGGGCATTTGGGGCATGCATTTCGTCGGCATGCTCGCCATCGCGCTTCCGGTCGGCACCACCTATCAGGTGCTTCCGACGCTCATGTCTTTTCTGCTTTGTGTTCTCGTGGTCGGGTTCGCGATCGTTGGCGCGAGTCTCTGGCCAACGTCGTTTCGCACCTTGGCCTGCACAGCATCGGTCATGGGCGTCGGGATCGCGACGATGCACTACATCGGCATGATGGCGCTGCACGACAGCTTGCATATGGTGCACGATCGCAGGTTTGTCGTCGCCAGCCTCTTGGCCGCCGTGCTGGCGTCGGCGGCCGCGCTGTGGCTCGCCACGATGGCACGGCGCAGGCCGTCGCTGATCGTCTGCGCGATCGTGCTCGGGCTGGCCATTTCCAGCATGCACTACATCGCGATGGCTGGCACCACGATCCACCAGATGGGCCATATCGACAATCCGGGAGAGCCCAGCCTGTCATCGGGTCTTATGGCGATCGTTGTCGCTGTGGTGGCCTTCATCGTATCGGCCGGCTTCTTTCTCACGCTGGTTCCCGAACCGCGGGCCTTTACGGTTCCGTCCAAAGCGGAGATGCACCCGCATGCCGCCACTCCCCTGACGGAAGCGATGGCGGCCGCCGACGCGACACCTTCGTCGCAACCTCTCCCGCCTGCTGAACCGGAGCACGACCCCGATGCCGTGCCGGACCTTGGACCGAAGCAGATTCCCGTCGAGCGCGACGGCGCGCGCATCATGTTGCCACCGCATGATGTCTATGCGGTGCGCGCCAACGCGCATTATTGCTCGATCTATAACGGTCGCGAGGAGTTGTTCTGCTCATTGTCGATCAGCGACGTCGAAGCGTGCCTCGGCGGCACCCCGTTCGTACGGGTGCACCGCAGCCACATCGTCAATCTCGATCGGGTCGTCGCGGTCCGCAAGATTGCGGATGGTGGCTTTGCCGATTTATCCGGCCACCCCAAGCTTTCGATCCCGATCAGCCGCACCAAGATCAACGCGATCCGCGACTGCGTCACCAGCCGCCACCCCTCGGCATCCGTCGTGCGCACGACGCTTTAGTGACTGAAATCGCTGGATAAATTACGATGAAGGGCGGCCGCATTTCGTGCGGATCGGCACGCGTTTCGTGCAAAAACCGTGCGACTCATGCCTTTGAGCTTGCTCCTCGGCATGCCCTCCACGACCCTGGTTTCAATGGCGGAAACAGCCAGCGTCGAGGAAACACACGGAGGGGAATATATGATTCCCGGTCCTTTCGAATATCACCGCCCTCAGTCCATCAGCGAGGCGGTCGCGCTTCTCGCCAGTCTCGGCGATGACGCTTATCCCCTGGCTGGGGGCCACAGCATCATTCCCCTGATGAAGACCCGACTGGCCGTGCCGGATCATCTCGTCGATCTCGGCGGGCTCGCAGATCTCAAATTCATTCGCCGCGAAATGGATCACATCGTCGTCGGGGCCATGACGACGCAGCAGGATCTGATCGTCTCGGCTTTACTGCGTGATCTTATCCCACTCGTTGGGGAAACGGCTGTCACGATCGCCGATCCACAAATTCGTGCGATGGGAACACTGGGCGGCAACGTCGCCAACGGCGACCCGGGCAACGACATGCCGGCCCTCATGCAATGTCTCGGAGCCGATTATCTGCTGACCGGCCCCGACGGCGATCGCAGCGTCGCGGCCCGCGACTTCTATCACGACGCTTATGACACGGCGCGGTTGCCCGGCGAGATCGTCACGGCCATCCGGATACCGATCCCACCGGCCGGCCATGGCTCCGCCTATGAGAAGCTCAAGCGCAAGGTCGGCGACTATGCGACGGCGGCCGCCGCCGTGGTGCTGACCCTCGAGGGTGGTGTCTGCAAGACCTGCTCGATCGGCCTCACCAATGTGGCGAGCACACCTTTGTGGGCAGAGGATGCCGCCCGGGCTCTGGTCGGCACGACGCTCGACAAAGCGGCCCTCGAGAAGGCGATCGAGGCCGCCGAGGCCATTACCAGCCCGGCGCATGATAGCCGAGGTCCCGTCGAATATCGAACCAAGATGGCCGGCGTCATGGTCCGGCGTGCCGTCGAACGGGCCCACGCCCGCGCCACGGCTTGAGCGGAGAGCGCGCCATGCCCAAGACACACGTGACGATGACGATCAACCGGCAGGACATCGAGGCGCTGGTCGAGCCACGGACGCTGCTGATCCACTTTCTCCGCGAGAGCCAATTGCTGACCGGCGCGCATATCGGCTGCGACACGAGCCATTGCGGCGCCTGCACGGTCGAGATGAATGGCCTCTCGGTGAAATCCTGTACGGTTTTTGCCGTGCAGGCGAATGGCGCTGAGATCACGACCATCGAGGGGATGGCCGGACAGGACGGCTCGCTGCACGTCCTGCAAGACGCCTTTCGCGAGATGCACGGGCTGCAATGCGGCTTCTGCACGCCCGGCATGATCATGCGGGCGCATCGCCTTCTCCAGGAAAACCCGGACCCGACCGAAGAGGAAATCCGGTGGGGGATCTCGGGCAATCTCTGCCGCTGCACGGGCTATCAGAACATCGTCAAGGCCATCCAATATGCCGCCGCCAAGATCAACGGCGTGAGCTTTCAAGAGGCCGCCGAATGAACGACATGACCCCCACACAGGCCGAGCGCGCCGAAAAACTCCAGGGGATGGGGTGCCGGCGTAAACGCGTCGAAGACGTTCGCTTCACGCAGGGCAGAGGCAGCTACGTCGACGATCTCAAACTGCCCCACATGGTCTTTGGCGATTTCGTCCGCTCGCCGCACGCGCATGCCCGGATCGTCAAGATCGATGCGAGCAAAGCGCTCGCGATGAAGGGCGTGCGTGCCGTGCTGACGGCCGCAGACCTGAAGCCGCTGAAGCTGCATTACATGCCGACGCTGGCGGGCGACGTCGCGGCCGTGCTGGCCGACGAGAAAGTGCTGTTCCAGAACCAGGAAGTCGCTTTCGTGGTGGCCGACGACCGCTACATCGCGGCCGATGCCGTCAACCTCGTCGAGGTTGAATATGAGGCCCTCCCGGTCCTGGTCGATCCGTTCAAGGCCATGGCGCCGGATGCGCCCGTCCTCCGCGAAGACATCATGCATAATCTTGTGGGCGCACACGGCGCTCGCAAGCACGTCAACCACGTCTTCAATTGGCAGATGGGCGACCAGACCGCGACCGACGCCGTGTTCCAGCAAGCCGACGTGACCATCAAGGAGATGATCTCCTATCATCGCACACACCCCTCGCCGCTGGAGACATGCCAGTGCGTCGCCTCGATGGACAAGATCAAGGGTGAATTGTCGCTGTGGGGCACGTTCCAAGCCCCCCACGTCGTCCGCACGGTCGTGTCGCTGTTGTCCGGCATCCCGGAGCACAAGGTGCATGTCATCGCGCCCGACATCGGTGGCGGCTTCGGCAATAAGGTGGGCGTCTATCCCGGTTATGTTTGCGCCATCGTGGCGTCGATCGTCCTCGGTATTCCGGTCAAGTGGGTCGAGGACCGGATGGAAAACCTGTCCTCGACATCCTTCGCCCGCGACTACCATATGACGACCGAGATCGCGGCCGCGCGGGACGGCAAGGTGCTGGCCTTGCGGGTTCACGTTCTGGCTGATCATGGCGCCTTCGACGCCTGCGCCGACCCGACGAAGTGGCCCGCGGGCTTCATGAATATTGTGACGGGATCATACGATTTCCCGGTGGCCCATCTCGAGGTCGACGGCGTTTACACCAACAAGGCGCCGGGTGGCGTCGCCTATCGCTGCTCGTTCCGTGTGACGGAAGCCGCCTATTGCATCGAGCGGGCGATGGATTGCCTCGCCCAGAAGCTCGGCATGGACTCGGCCGACCTTCGGCTGCGAAATTTCATCCAGCCCGAGCAGTTTCCCTACAATTCGGCGCTCGGTTGGGAATATGACAGCGGCAACTATCCCTTCGCCATGCAGAAGGCGATGGACGCGATCGACTATCGCGGGCTGCGGGCCGAACAGGCCGAAAAACAGGCGGCGTTCCAGCGCGGTGAAACGCGCGAGCTGATGGGCATCGGTATCTCGTTCTTCACCGAGATCGTCGGCGCCGGCCCCTCGCGCAACTGCGACATCCTCGGGGTCGGCATGTTCGATTCAGCCGAGATCCGCATCCATCCAACCGGCAGCATCATTGCGCGCATGGGAACCAAGAGCCAGGGCCAGGGGCACGAGACGACCTATGCTCAGGTGATCGCCTCTGAACTCGGTATTCCGGCCGACGACATCATGATCGAGGAAGGCAACACCGATACGGCACCCTATGGGCTCGGCTCCTACGGGTCGCGCTCGACGCCGGTCGCCGGCGCCGCCACGGCACTCGCGGCGCGCAAGATCAAGGCGAAGGCGCAGATGATTGCGGCCCACCTGCTCGAAGTCTCCGATTACGACGTCGAGTGGAATATCGATCGTTTTGAGGTCAAGGGACTGCCCGAAAAGTTCAAGACCATGAAAGAGATCGCCTGGGCGGCCTATAACAACGTGCCGGCCGGAATGGAGCCAGGGCTGGAGGCGGTGAACTACTACGATCCGCCGAACATGACTTATCCGTTCGGCGCTTATTTCTGTGTCATGGACATCGATGTCGACACCGGGGTCGCCAAGACGCGGCGCTTCTATGCGCTCGACGATTGCGGCACACGCATCAACCCGATGATCATCGAGGGGCAGGTGCATGGCGGGCTGACCGAAGCCTTCGCGATCGCGATGGGGCAGGAACTCAGCTACGACGAAACCGGCAACATCACCAACGCGTCGTTCATGGATTTCTTCATCCCAACGGCGGTCGAGACCCCAAAATGGGAGACCGACTTCACGGTTACGCCCTCGCCTCATCATCCGATCGGCGCGAAGGGCGTGGGCGAGAGCCCCAACGTCGGGGGCGTGCCGGCCTTCTCCAACGCGGTCAACGATGCTTATGCGTTCCTGAACGCCGGGCACATCCAGATGCCGCATGACAATTGGCGCCTGTGGACCGTCGGGGAACGGCTCGGCCTCCATGCGTGACGCCGTGGCGGAGGGGGTGCCTCCGCCACACATATTCTCGCGAGCGACAGTCGAGTGACACCCGTGCAAACCGCAACCGCCCCACGCGACCTGATCGCCGATCAACTGGCGCGACACGGCTATATTCCGGATCAGGCTCTCGCTACGGCCTTGTGGCTGATGGACATGCTGAAGCGGCCGCTTTTGCTGGAAGGCGAAGCGGGCGTCGGCAAGACGGAGATCGGACGGGCCCTCGCGAGCCTGCACGACACCAAGCTGATCCGGCTGCAATGCTATGAGGGTCTCGACCAGAACGCAGCGCTTTATGAATGGAATTACCAGCGCCAGTTACTCGCCATCAAGGCGCGCGAAGGGGCCGAGGCCGACGGCGTCGAAGATCTTATCTTTTCGGAGCGCTATCTGCTCGAAAGACCGCTCCTGGCAGCCATCAGACAGGTCAAGCCGCCGGTTCTGCTGATCGACGAGATCGACCGGGCCGACGAGGAATTCGAGGCGTTCCTGCTGGAATTGCTCTCCGATTTCCAGGTTTCGATCCCGGAACTGGGCACGATCACGGCCACGTCGATTCCGCGCGTCGTGCTGACCTCGAACGGGACGCGCGAACTCTCCGATGCTCTGCGACGCCGGTGCCTCTATCATTATGTCGACTTTCCCGACGTCGACCGCGAGGCCCGCATTCTCGCGGCACGCCTGCCGGGGATCGATGCCAGGCTGGCCCAGCAGATCGCCAGTCTGGTCAATTCAATCCGCAAAGAGGATCTGCGGAAGGCGCCGGGCGTGGCAGAGACGCTCGACTGGGCTGCCGCTCTGATGGGCGTCGGCATCGCGCGACTGCATGACGATCCCGCCTTCGTGCATGAGAGCATGATGTGCCTCCTCAAAACGGCCGAGGACAAGAGCCGCGTGACGCGCGAGGTCACGGACCGGCTGCTCGGCAAGGTGGCCTGAGCCATGGCGAAAGCCCGACCCCTCGCCAGCGACGACCCCGGCCCCGCAATCCGCCATCGGCTGGCGGGCTTCGCGACGCTGTTGCGCCACAACGGCTTCGCGATCGGCTTGGCGGAAACGCGGGACGCGCTGCAGCTTCTCGGCACGGCTGCGGGGCAGGCATCATCCAGCGCGCGATCATCGCTTCGAGCTCTCTTTTGCGGGAGGCGATCGGACTGGGATCGGTTCGACGAGCTGTTCGCGGCCCATTGGATGCAGCGGGGCATGAAGACTGTGGTCCGTCCCCGACACGTTCCAAAGGCCGCGCCGGCGCTCTTCGGCCCGGACGCGGAGCATGACGCGCCAGGCAGCGAGACCGGGCCGGCTGACCATATCGAGCGCCTGCCCGACGATGACGGCGCCGAAACGATCGAGACCCGCTTACCGAAGCGCGATCAGGCGTCCGCCGCCGAGGCGCTGGGCAAGAAAGACTTTCGCCATATCGTGGATGCCGACGAGTTGGCCGCGACTCATGCCCTCGCCGGACGTCTCGCGCGATCGATGCGAGCGCGCATCACTCGACGCTACAGGAGCAAGGCGCGGGGCAAGCGTCTCGATCTGCGGCGCACGATCCACCGCAGCATTGGCACGGGAGGGACACCGGTCCGGCTGATCCATCGCCGCCGCAAGCCGAAGCCCCTGCGGCTGGTGATCCTGCTCGATGTGTCGGGATCCATGTCGGTCTATGCCCCCGTTTTTGTGCGTTTCATGCATGGCGTCTTGGGAGCGTTCCGGGAGGCCGAGACCTTCCTATTTCACACCCGACTGATGCATGTGACGCCCGCACTGCGCGAAAAGGATGCCGGACGAGCGGTGGGGCGACTGTCCCTGCTGGCGACGGGGGTCGGCGGCGGAACCGAGATCGGCGCCAGCCTCGCGGCATTCAACCGCTTTCATGCCCGTCGCGTGATCCATTCGCGAACCGCCATCATGATCATTTCGGACGGTTACGATACCGGCGAACCCGTGCGGCTCGCGTCCGAAATGGCCGCGCTTCGGCGGCGCTGCCGGCGTATCGCTTGGCTGAATCCGATGATCGGCTGGCGTGACTATGCCCCCGAGGCCCGCGGCATGAAGGCGGCACTGCCCTTCGTCGATCTCTTCGCGCCGGCCCATAACCTCGACAGCCTCCTGGCCATCGAGCCTTTCCTGGCGAGCCTCTAACGATGGCAGAGGACATCCTCGATCTCGTCAATGCCATGAAGGCAAGGGGCGCGACCTTCGCGCTCGCGACCGTGGTCAGAACCGTATCGGTGACGGCCGCCAAGGCGGGAGCCAAAGCCGTGATCGAGGCGGATGGGTCGATTTCGGGCGGCTGGATCGGGGGTGGTTGCGCGCGGGGCGCCGTGATCCGGGCGGCGCGCGCCGCCCTCCAGGATGGAACGCCGCGTTTGGTCAGCATCCAACCCAAGGACTTGTTGGATCATCAGCACATCGGCGCGGGCGAGGTTCGCGACGGGATCGAATTTTCCAGGAACATGTGCCCGAGCCAAGGCACCATGGACATTTTCATCGAACCGATCCTGCCACGCCCGAGTCTCGTCATCGTCGGCAGTTCGCCTGTCGGTGTGGCACTAGCAAATCTGGCGCGCCAAATCGGCTACGCCATCACGGTCTGCGCGCCGGCCGCCGAGCATGCCGCCTTTTCGACGGCAGACTATTGGAACGACGGTTTCGCTCTGCCCGACGCTGCGGACGGGGCCCGCTTCGTCGTCATCTGCACGCAGGGCAAGGGAGATGCGGCGGCTCTCGCGGCAGCGCTGCGGGCACCACCATCGGCCTATCTGGCGTTCGTCGGCTCACGCCGGAAAGCCGACGCGCTGCGGATCGAACTCGCCGAGAAGCATGGCCTGCCGGCTGACCGCCTGACCGCTTTCAAGGCCCCAGCAGGGCTCGATCTCGGTGCCATCACGCCAGACGAGATCGCCTTGTCGATCCTGGCCGAAATCACAATCACCCGGCGCCGCGGCCAGCGCGACGCCTAAACCAACTCAGCCGACAAGGGAGAGCGGTTCATGGATATGACAGGCAGCCAACGCATCGAGGCGTCTCGCGACGTGGTCTATGCGGCCCTCAATGATGTCGACATTCTGCGTCAGTGCATTCCAGGCTGCCAGGCCATCGAGAAAATGCCGGACGGAGCTTTGAAAGCCACCGTCAAGCTGAAGATCGGCCCTATGTCTGTTCAGTTTGCCGGCGCCGTGACCCTCTCCGACCTCGATCCGCCGAATGGCTATACGATCAGCGGTGAAGGGTCGGGCGGCATTGCGGGCTTCGCCAAAGGACGCGCCGCCGTCCGGCTCGAACCGGATGTCGACGCTACGCTGCTGCACTATGACGTCAAAGCCGAAATCGGTGGCAAGCTGGCGCAACTCGGGTCGCGACTGATCGACGGGACGGCCAAGAAGCTTGCCGCCGAATTTTTCGCCAAGCTCGGCGCGATCGTCGGCACCGAGACGACACCGGCTGCGCCAGCTGAGCCGGAACCAGAGCCGCAGAAAAAAGCCGGCTGGTTCAGCAAGGCCATCGGCACAGCTTCGGCTCTCGCAATTGCTGGGACTCTGCTGATACCAAGCTGCTGCCTGACGCACCACGCGATGCAGGAGCCTACGGCCTTCCCGATCTGTCACGCCGACGGCGGCATCGGGAGGACAATCGGCCTCTAGGGCCTTGCGGTGGGTCGTCGCAGCGCTCTCTCGCTGAGCATCATGGCCGAAACTTAGGCATTTTCGGTGTCGATTGCCTGTTTCATCGCATTGACACATAAGCCGAGCGTGCAATGCTAGAGCACTAGGACGGCGCAGCCGGACTTCCTTCACATCGGCCTCATCGGCCTTGGGCAATCGCGCCCCATGACGTTATCCCTCAGGATCCGCGTCATGGGGCTTTTTTTTGGGTCGGCATGGACATTCTCCGGCTTGGTCTTCTCTTTTCGACGGTGGGCGCCTATGGGGCGCTCAGCCGCGACTGCCGTGATGGAGCTGATCTCGCGGTCGCACATCTGCGCGAGGACGGCGGCCTCCCCTTCGATCTCGTGCCGGTCTTCGGCGATCCGGCGGGCTCGGCGGATCGCTACGCCACCCTCGCAAGCGCGATGATGCGAAAAGGCTGTCGTCACATCGTCGGGACGATCACGTCGCAATCGCGCAAGGATGTCATTCCGGTCGTCGAGAAGCATGACGGACAGCTCTGGTACGTCTGCCCCTACGAGGGGTTCGAAGCCAACGAGAATGTCATCTACACAGGGGCCTGTCCGAACCAGCATCTCGTCCCGCTGTTCGACTATCTGCTGCCTCGCTATGGAGCGCGGGTTTACTTGGCTGGCGCCAACTATGTCTGGGGCTGGGAAATGAACCGGCTTGCGCGCGAGATCGTCACGGAAGCGGGCGGCACCATCGTGGGCGAGCGCTGCCTCCCGATCGAGGAGACAGACGTCGGGCGATTGGTGGCCGATATCGAAGCGCGCCAACCCGATTTCATCCTGAGCAATCTGATCGGGCCTTCGAGCCAAGCATTCCTGCGGGCGATGCACGACTTGGCCGCGCGTGATCCGCGCTTTGCGGCGCATCTGTGCCCGATCGTGAGTTGCGACCTGACCGAGTGTGAATTAGGCGACATCGGGATCGGCGTCGCCGACGGGCATCTCGCCGCCGCTTCGTATTTTCACAACGTCGACACAGCAGAAAACCGTGTCTTCAAGGCTCGTGTCGCGGCCCGTTATGGCGACGAGCGGCGGATCTCGAGCTTCTTCGCCACGAGCTATGCAACTGTTCGACTTTGCGTCGAGGCGATTCTCCGCAGCGGGTCGGACGATCCGCGCGCAGTGCGCGAGGCGCTGCGCTCCGTGACCTTCGCCAGCGCGCTGGGACCGCTCACGATCGATCCCGCGACCAATCACGCGGCTCTGCCCTTTCTCCTCGGCCGTATCGCAGGCCGCGGCTTCGATATCTTCCAGACCCGCCCGAGCCTCGCGGCCGACCCCTATCTGGTCGCACGCCGCTCAACGCCGCAGCCCTCTCGCCATGGCAAGCCGACATTGCGGATCGTGTCATGAGCCCGACACCCAATTTCACCGGCCAGCGGGTCGTCATCCTGCACCGGCCTGGCGGCACGACCGAGCGCCTGATCCGCCAACTCGCGATGCTCGGCATGCGGGTTGACGTCCAATGGGCCCCGTTGAGCCAAGCCGCACCGGCGCCCGATCTTGTGATGGTCGATGCGGACGCGGGTTGGAGCGAACTGTTTCCTTGGGCGCCCGGCCATAACCCGATGCCGATGATCGCATTGCTGAGTTCGGAAGCGCCGGGCCGGATCGCCTGGGCCATCGATCAGGGCGCCCGGGCCATGATCGCCAAGCCGGTGATCGCCTCAGCGATTTTCCCCGCGCTGGTGATGGCGACGCGCTTTCATGCCGAAGCGATCGACACGGCGGCCAAGGTTGCGGACCTGCATGAGCGCATCCGCCTTCGGCCGCTGGTGTTGGCGGCCGTTCAATCGATCATGTCGATGCAAGGCTGCGATGAGGCGGCGGCCTACCGGTGCCTTCGCCAGGACGCGATGCGAAGCCGGCTGACGCTTGAACATGTCGCGGCCGCGATCCTCGCCGGCGGACGCTCACGCTCGGAGGCGTCATGAAACGCGTCCTCGTCGAACTGGTGCGTCGACCCGCCTCGCTGGTCGCCACCCTGGTGATCCTCTTCGTGGTGCTGACCGCGATCGCGGCGCCCTGGATCGCGCCCTTCTCACCCGACGACCAACCCTTCGACGGCTTGTCGATCGATGGCGCTCCCCTGCCGCCCGGCGCGCATTACTGGCTCGGCACCGACACATTGGGCCGCGATCTCCTTTCGAGGCTGCTGTTCGGCGCCCGGACCTCGTTAGTGATCGGCCTCGTGGCCAACGGGGTCGCGGTCGCGATCGGCATGATGGTCGGGATCGTGGCGGGCTATCGCGGCGGTGTCGTCGGCGGCATCCTGATGCGCTTCACCGACCTGATGATGGCGTTTCCGGCGCTCCTGCTCGCCATCGTGCTGGCGGCTCTACTTCGGCCGAGCCTGTGGATCGTCGCATTGGTGATCGCACTCGTGAACTGGGTTCAGGTCGCGCGCGTGGTCTACACGGAAACACGCGGGCTTGCCGAACGCGACTTCATCCTGGCCGAACGGTCGCTCGGGGCCGGATCGGCACGCATTCTGTTTCGGCACATCGCGCCCCATCTGATGCCGACCGCGATCGTCTATGGCACGCTCGGTATCGCCACCACGGTGCTGCTGGAGGCGACCCTCAGCTTCCTCGGCGTCGGCGTGCAGCCGCCGCAGCCCTCGTGGGGCAACATCATCTTCGAAAGCCAGAGCTACTTCCAGAGCGCACCCTGGCTCGTCTTCATTCCGGGCGCCATCATTCTGGCGACGGCGCTGTCGTTCAACCTCGTCGGCGATGCCTTGCGCGATTTCCTCGATCCGACCCAGCGGGGACGCGGCTGATGGCTCTGCTCCTGGCGCAACGGATGATGCAGGCGGTCGCGATCCTGTTCGGGGTCGCGCTCGTCACGTTTCTGTTGCTGCATTTTCTGCCGGCTGATCCGGCGGCCCTGATCGCTGGACGCAGCGCCAGCGCGCAGATGATCGCCAATGTCCGCCACCAACTGGGGCTGGATCTGCCGATCGTCCAGCAATTCTGGCATTATCTGAAGGGGTTGCTGCGCGGCGACCTCGGGCGCTCTTACATCCAGCGCAGTGAGGTCGCGGCCCTTATCGCCTCCCGCATCCCCGCCACGCTGGTCTTGATGGTCACGGGCATCCTGGTCGAGGTCTCGCTCGGTTTGCTGTTCGGGACCCTCGCGGCGCTGAAACGCAACGGGATTGCGGATCGCCTTGTGATGACGCTCGCGTTCGTCGGCGTGTCGTCCCCGCAATTCGTAGTGGCGCTGCTGCTGCTTTACGTGTTCGCCGCCACCCTCGGCTGGTTCCCGATGAGTGGCTACGGCACGCCGGCCCATGTAGTGCTTCCGGCCCTGACGCTCGGCCTGCTTGGCGCTGGTTGGTATGCCCGCATGGTGCGCTCCGCCATGATCGACGTGCTGAACCAGGATTATGTGCGAACCGCGCGGGCCAAGGGACTGTCGCAGTCTCGCGTGATCCTGCGCCACGCTTTGCCCAACGCCTTGTTGCCGGTCGTCGCCATGATCGGCATCGACGTCGGCCAGTTCATGGGCGGCGTTGTCGTGGTCGAAGCCGTTTACGGCTGGCCGGGCATCGGCCAGCTCGCATGGCAAGCCGTGCAGCAGGTCGATGTCCCCATCATCATGGGCGTCACCCTCGTCTCGTCCCTCGCCATCGTGATCGGCAACCTTCTCGCCGACTCTCTGGCTCCCGTGCTCGATCCGCGCATTCGCGGCCGATAGTTCTCAACCCCCTGGAGATGTCGATGACAATGACCTGGTTGAAGACCACCACCGCCGCGCTGGCGCTGACGACGGCGCTGGCGGTGCTGCCCGCCAAGGCTGCCGACGTGCCGGTGCAAGGCGGCACCATCATCGTGACCTACAAAGACGACATGGCCACGCTCGACCCGGCCATCGGCTACGATTGGCAGAATTGGTCGATGATCAACGGGCTGTTTTCGCGTCTCGTCGACTATAAATTCGGCACCACCGAGATCGTGCCCTCGCTCGCCGAAAGCTTCACCATCTCGCCGGATGGTCTCGTCTATACGTTCAAGCTGAACCCCAAAGCCAAGTTCACCAACGGCCGCAAGGTCGTGGCCGCCGACATCAAATATTCGATCGAGCGGGCCGTGAACCCCAAGACACAAGGTCCGGGCGGCGGCTTTTATCATTCGATCGTCGGCGCCGATAAGATGACCGATGGATCTGCGACGACGATCTCGGGCATCGAGACGCCGGATGATGCAACGGTCAAGTTCACCCTGGCGCAGGCCGACGCGACCTTCCTGAACGTGCTCGCGCTCAACTTCTCGTCCGCCGTGCCGAAAGAAGTCGTGGAGCAGGACGGCGCCGATTTCGGCAAGAAGCCGGTGGGATCCGGTGCATTCTTGCTGAAGGAATGGGTCTCAGGCCAGCGGCTCGTCTTCGCCCGGAATACGGACTACTTCCGTGAGCGACCCAATCTCGATGGCTTCACGGTCGAGATCGGCCAGGAACCGCTGGTCGCCATCCTGCGCTTGCAGAAGGGCGAAGTGGATATCGCCGGCGATGGCATCCCGCCCGCAAAATACCTTGAGATGAAGAAGTCCCCCGATGCCGCCGACATGATCGTCGATCGCGCGCAATTCGAGACGAGCTACATCACGATCAACACCACGAAGAAGCCGTTCGACGATGTGCGTGTCCGCCAGGCGCTGAACATGGCGATCAACAAGGATCGCATCATCCGCATCATTAATGGCCGCGCGACGCCGGCCTCCCAGGTTCTGCCGCCACTGATGCCGGGCTACGACGAGTCCTACAAGGGATACCCGTTCGATATCGTCAAGGCCAAGCAATTGCTGGCCGAGGCCGGACTAAAGGACGGCTTCTCGACCGAACTCTGGGCCATGAACACCGACCCGAATCCGCGGATCGCGCAGGCGATCCAACAGGATCTCGCCGCCATCGGGATCAAGGCCGAAATCAAGGCCTTGGCGCAGCCGCAGGTCATCGCGGCCGGCGGCAATAAAGACCAATCCGCGTTGACCTGGTCGGGCGGCATGGGGTGGATCGCCGACTTCCCCGACCCCTCCGATTTCTATGGGCCGATCCTCGGCTGCGGCGGCGCGGTCACCGGCGGGTGGAACTGGTCCTGGTATTGCGACAAGACGTTCGAGGATCGTGCGACGAAGGCGGATGCCATGTCGGACCCCAAGCAGCGGGATGAGCGGAGCAAGGTCTGGGCGCAGATCTTCACCGACATTCAGACGCAGGCCGCTCCATGGGTGCCGGTGTTCAACGAGCGTCGCGTCGTGGCAAAGTCCAAGCGCATGGGCGGACCCGACGAGATCTACATCGATCCGACGCGTGTGATCGACTACGAAGCGATCTACGCCAAAAACTAGCGGCCGCCGACGTCAGCGTCCCTCGATCCGGCGCTCCTTCCCCCGCCCCGACGACCGGGCGGCGGGAAGGACCGCAGCCGTCCGTCCCTCTTCGACAAGGACACGCGCCGATGTGCGTTGCGTGCAATTATACGATCCATCGTGACCGCCATAATTTCGGCTGGAGCCGGGACATCGAACCGGTTCTCGTCTGTCAGCCCGGCGAGACGATCCACTTCGAATGTCTCGACGCCGCGAACGGGCATTTCAGTCGCGACTCCAAGGCAGCCGACGTTCAGACGCTCGATTTCAGCAAGGTCAATCCGGTGACCGGGCCGGTCTATGTGGAGGGAGCAGCGCCGGGCGACGCCCTGAAGATCACGTTCCGCAGGTTCATTCCCTCGGGGCTGGGCTGGACCGCAAACATCCCCGGCTTCGGCCTTCTGGCCGACCAATTCCCTGACCCGGCCTTGCATATGTGGTCCTACGATCCCGCCACGCTCGCGCCGGCTGCGTTCGGGCCGAAGGGGCGCGTGCCTCTGAAACCCTTCGCGGGCGAGATCGGCGTTGCGCCGGCCGAGCCCGGCCTCCACTCGGTCGTTCCACCACGTCGCGTCGGCGGCAACCTCGACATCCGGGATCTTGCGGCCGGAACCACCCTCTACCTTCCTGTCGAGGTCGAGGGAGCGTTGTTCTCGATCGGCGACACCCATGCGGCCCAGGGCGACGGCGAAGTCTGCGGCACCGCCATCGAAAGCCAGATGGATGTCGAACTCACGCTCGACCTCGTGAAAGGCGCCAACCTGAAGAGCCCGCGCTTCACCACGGACGGCCCCGTGACGCGCCATCTCGACGGCGCTGGCTACGAGGCCACCACGGGCATCGGTCCGGATCTGATGACGGCGGCACGCGAGAGCGTGATGCGGATGATCGACCTGCTGGCGGCCGACCATGGGCTCGCTCCCATCGACGCCTATCTTCTGCTCTCGGTCTGCGGCGACCTCCGCATCTCCGAGATCGTCGACATGCCGAACTGGGTCGTGTCCTTCTACTTTCCGCGCATCGTCTTTTCGTGACCATGCCCTTAGCGCCGCCACCGATCCTCTCCGTGACGGGCCTATCGATCGACGCACGCACCCCACAAGGGCTTCGCCCGGTTCTGGACGACGTGAGCTTCAGCCTCGCGGCCGGGGAGACGCTGTGCCTCGCTGGCGAATCCGGCTCTGGCAAATCCCTGACGGCGCTATCGATCATGGGCCTGCTATCGCCGTCGCTTCGCCAACGCGCCGGCTCCATCGTGCTCGCAGGCCGCGAACTCACGACGCTATCCGAGCGCGCGATGCGGCAGATCCGCGGCGGCGATGTCGCGATGATCTTTCAAGAACCGATGACGTCGCTGAACCCGGTCATGACGATCGGGGCGCAATTGAGCGAGGCGATCCGGACCCACGCGGCCGGCGATGAGACGAGCGTCGCGGCCCGGGCCCGCGCGATGCTCGACGCCGTTCACATCACCGATCCCGGGCGGCGGCTCACACAATTTCCGCATGAACTCTCAGGCGGCATGCGTCAGCGGGTCATGATCGCCATGGCGCTCTCCTGTCGCCCGAAAGTGCTGATCGCGGACGAGCCCACCACGGCGCTCGACGTGACGGTGCAGGCCCAGATCTTGACGCTGATGCGGGACCTGAAGGCCGAATTCGGCACCGCCATCGTTTTGATCACGCATGATATGGGGGTCGTGGCCGAAATGGCCGATCGCGTGGCGCTGCTGAAGAGCGGACGGATGGTCGAGGACGGCACCGTTCACGACATTTTCGAACGTCCCCGTCACGACTACACGAAAAGCCTGCTGGCCGCCGTTCTGCGCCTCGGCAGCTGGGCCGGACAGGAGGGCCCCCCGCGTATCACCCACGCAGCACCGACGACGCTCGGCGCGGAGCCGGTGCTGTTCGTCCGCGACCTCACGGTGTCGTATGGCGGGCGCGCGGGCTGGTTCGGGAAAGCCGCTCCGGTCACGCCCGCCGTCAAAGCAGCCAGCTTTTCGGTTCGACCGGGGCAGACGCTGGGTCTCGTGGGCGAGAGTGGATCAGGCAAATCGACGACCGGCAAGGCCGTGCTCGGGCTCATCCCCTTCACCGGGGAGGTGGTGATCGACGGCAGGGGGATTGCGGGTTTGTCGTCGCGCGACATGAAGCCTGTCCGCCGCAAGGCGCAGATGATCTTTCAGGACCCCTATGCCTCGCTCGATCCACGCATGTCGATCGGCGACGCCATCGCGGAGCCGCTGGTCATCCACGACCTTGGGACTGCGCGCGAGAGGCGCGACCACGTCGCGGCCCTCCTGAAACGCGTCCACCTTTCGCCCGATCACGCGACCCGCTTTCCGCACGAATTCTCCGGCGGCCAGCGGCAGCGCATCTGTATCGCCCGCGCCCTTGCCTTGAAGCCGAACATCATCGTGGCCGATGAAAGCGTCTCGGCGCTCGACGTCTCGGTTCGGGGCCATGTGCTCGACCTGATGCTCGAATTGCAGGAGGAGTTGGGCCTCGCCTATCTCTTCATCTCCCATGACATGGCGGTGGTGGAGCGAATGAGCCACCATGTGGCCGTGATGCGCTACGGCGAGATCGTGGAGCAAGGCGACCGGCGCGCGGTGTTCGAAAACCCGCAGCACCCCTATACACAGGCCTTGCTTGACGCCGTACCGCAGCCCACCCCTCGCTCGCGCGCAACGGTGGCGACACCGCCGGTCACTCAGCGAGCCTAGCCGGGCTTTCACGGCCCCAGAATGGCGAGATGGCGCGGCAAGGTGTTCATCGATCGAGAGCCATCCGCCGTCACGATCAGTTGATCCTCGAGATTGAACGCGCCGATGCCGGTGACGTAGATCGGGATTTCAAATGCCAGGACCATATCGGGCTCGATCGGCACGTCGCAATCCGCCGCGATGAAGGGCCATTGCTCCGAAAAGAACGAGTGGCCGAGCCCATGACCAAAATGCCCGCGGCTGAAACCGACCAGACCGGCCTCTTCGAGGGCCTGCGTGGCGGCATGATGCACCGTCGATAACAGAACCCCCGGCTTGATGGTGGCCATACCGGCCGCGAAAGCGGCCTCGAGGGACAGATGGAGCTCAGTCTGATCGGTCGTCGCCTCGCCGAACACGTAGTTCCGTGACGTGTCGGACGAATAATTTGCGACGACGCAGCCGACGTCCGCCTTGATGATCGCGCGCCGCTCGACGGTGCCGCCCGGCCCCCACGGCTCGCGGCCGACCGCGATATAGTCCCAAGAGGGTGGCACCGGTATCGCGCGCCGCCCGGCCTCGGCTTCGATGCCATGTCGGAAGAGAGCGTGGAGATCGGCGGCCGTATGGCCGGCCGCTATCCCGCCCGCCAACGAGATCAACCCGGCTTCGGCGAGTTCGACAGCCAGCGTCAGCCGTTCGATCTCGATCGCGGTCTTGACCATCCGGATGCGATCGAGAACCGGCGATCCATTCCCGATCCGGGCGGCCGGCAAGGCATTCTGGATCGCCGCCGCATCGCTTGCCGCAATGTAATCGAGATCGAAGCCGAGCCGTGCGCCGAACAGGCCGCGAGATGCCAGAACCTCGGCCAAGGCCTGCAGGGCCAGACCAAGGTCGAAAGTCGCAGGCCGCGCGAAGCCAATCGGACGACTGGCCCGACGCCATGATCGAGCGATGCGATCTTGAATGCTCCCGTCTCCGCTCGCTCCGGTGAGGTCCGCATGTTCCATCCAGAGCGGATGCGACCGAACATCCGGAATCGCAGAGCGCGCGGCTGCGACGTAGAGGTCGCCGATGACGGCCCCGACCGACAAAGCAGGATCGGCGGGGAGCACCACAAATCCCGCGCCGGCGCGACGAAACAAAGCCGGCACGCCCTGCGGCACACCGGTCACGTAAGCAAACCCCTCCGGTTCGGCGATCACGAGCGCATCGAAACCCGCGCTGGCGATGAGGGTCGAGGCGCGCCTGCGATCGACGAGCGACATGGTCGGGACATCTCCAGCGGCGGTGTCGAAGCGCAAGACACACGCGACGCGCGGATGTCAGGGGTCATCGACAGAAACTCTACGGCTTGCGCGCGGCATCGGCCAGAGGAACGCGCGCCGACGTATAATCCGCGCTTGTCGGGTTCATGACCGCGCTGGGAACCGCAAACCACGGCCGACGTGCGCCGCTTCTGCGCTCCACTTGGATGTCACATCGACGCATCCTCCAGCGCGGATTCGACGCACCCCAAGGTCTCGCCTTCTTCCACCCGGCTCATAGTTACCTCGATCCGACCAAGGTTGAGGTGAGCCTAAGTTAAGTTGCGGCTGGCGATAGGCGAGGACGTGTGAGTGCTTTCTAGTGGAATGACAGCTTTGGTCGAGTTGAACGACCTGAAGCGGATTGTGTCGGCTTATCGCATAGGCTCGATCGCGACGCGGTTGTTTGAAGATGCTTGGGCGGGGCTCGAGTCGGGGCTTTCGCCGTCCGAGGTCACGTGGTGGATCACGGCGCGTGCATTGGCTGCGACGAGATTGGGGGATCTCGATCGAGACGTGATCACCAAGGCTGGTGTGTCGGCCGCTGCGGCAAATGATATTCTTAAAACGGCGATCGACGAGGTTGTGCCCCCATTCGCGGATCATACGCGGCAGTCTCTCCATGACGCCTTAGGCGCTGAGGTGTCGCTCGGCGAGTCGCGTCGCCTTTCCTTTGTCGAGCAACTCGTCCGGCAGCCGCGGGCCGGCATTACCTGTCCGGGTAAGCCGCGCATCATCCTTGAGCCACCCGAAAATCATGCGGAACATTGCCTAATGGTGGCGGTCTATGGCGTGTTGCTGGCCCCGGTCTACGAGGCCGATCCGACACGCGTCTTCGTCGCTGGCCTGTCGCACCACGTCCACAATGCCGGCATGCCGGATTCCGGCTTCACCGGCGAAATGTTGCTCGGCCGCCATCTCGCGACGCTCGTGGCGCATTACACGCAGGCGTCCCTTGGGCAACTGGCGTCGCCCTTACGCGAGCAGGTCGACGACGCGCGCAAAATCCTGCCGAATGCCGACACGCCCGACGGCCGCGCGTTTCATGCCGCCGATGTGTTGGACCGGGTGATCCAGACCACGCAATATACGCGTGCGGCCGCACTCACGCCGCAACAGATGCTTGGCGAGATGGAGCTGGTCCACGAGGGGCCGGTCAAGGCGTTCCAGGATGATGTGCTCCGCCAAGCGGGGCTTCTGTGACCGGCCCGCTTCGATCCCCCGTGACCGGCGCGCCGCTGATCGATGACGGCTCGGATCTGCTGCGCGATGCCGACGGGCGTCTCTGGCCTCGGCTCGACGGCATTCCGTACCTGCGTGTCGGACGCGACGATCTCGTCGCTGAGGCGGTCGACTGCCTCCAAAGCGGCGATCGAGACGGTGCGCTCGTCGTCCTGTTGGGTGATCAAGATGATTGGTGGACCGGCGCTCCCGCGGATCCCGCCGCGGTCCGAAACCTTGTCGCCGATCGGTTGCGGCTCTCGTTGCGGGACGCCATGGCGTGTCTCGCCTTCGATCGGGTTGGAGATTACTTCGCGCATCGCTGGAGTGACCCGACTTATATGGCCGGCCTCGCGCTACTCGACGCGCATTGGAGACCGGCTCGATCAAGCTTCGAGCTTGCTAGCGGCATTGGGCACTACGGCCGCGAGTTAGCGAGACGGGAGGTCGACTATACTGGTGGAGACGTTGTTTTCAGTAAGCTTTGGCTGGCACGACATTGGGTCTTGCCACCGGCTGCTCGTTTGATCTGCTTCGACGCCGCTGCCCCATGGCCGATCGCGGATGAGCAATACGACCTCGTCTTCTGCCACGACGCCTTCTACTTTCTCGATCCGAAACCGGCGATCCTGGCGCAATTACGAGCCCTGGTCGGCCGAGACGGTCGCCTCGCGCTCAGCCATGTGCACAACAGCGGCGCCGCCAATTTCTCGTCGGGCCATGCCCTCTCGGCTGCAGAGATGGCCGACCTCTTCCCGCACGCCACCGTTTATGACGATGCTGAACTCACGCATGCCGTGGTCGAGGCGCGCGCGCCGCGGTCGGCCTCCTGGGAGGCGCTCGGATCGGTCGAGGCTTTTTCGGTCGAAGAGAGTGTCGACGGTCCAAATGGCTCACGGCCGGCGAAACGCGGTCTTTCGATCCCATTCGACGATGCTGTATTTCGGCTAAATCCGCTCTATCGGCCAAGTGGGGACGATTATGCCATCGTCTGGCCGTCGGAACGCTACGCAGCCGAATATGCCTCTCGGGCCACCTATCCGAGCCTGATCTCACGCGATCGGACCAACGCGGCCGATGCGATACGCCGCCGTATTCTCGTCGACCTGCCGGAGCGCTGGTGATGCGTCCGGTGCGCTGGGGCATCGCCGGTTTCGGCTGGGTCGCGACGGACTTCATGGCTCCAGCGATCGCGGCTGCAGGGGACCGGCTGGTGGCCGTGGCCGACCCCTCCTCAGCCGCACAGGCGGACGCAAGCCGCCGGGGCGCGCGGACCTACACGGACGTTTGCGCGCTCGCGTCCGACCCCGATGTCGAGGCCATCTATGTGGCGACCCCCAACCACTTGCATCGAGAGGCCGTGGAGGCCGCGGCCGCAAATGGCAAAGCGGTGCTGTGCGAGAAGCCGATTGCCGCGACACTCGTCGATGCGGAAGCCGCCGTAGCGGCATGCCGGCGTGCCGGCGTGCTCTACGGCACCGCCTTCGATCAGCGTCATCACCCGGCTCATCGCGCGCTGCGGGATGCGCTGGCGGCGGGGCGCATTGGAACGCCGACGGCCATTCGCATCGTCTACGCGTGTTGGCTTGGTCCGACCTGGAGCGCCGGACGCGGCGGCGACAATTGGCGGATCGACGGCGCCAAGGCCGGAGGCGGGGCCATGATGGACCTCGCTCCGCATGGGCTCGATCTCGTCGACTTTCTGCTGGGTGAGCCGCTCGAGACTGTGGTGTCGATGCTGCAGCGGCGTCTTCACGCCTATGCGGTGGATGATGGCGCGATGCTGGTGGGGCGGACCGGCTCGGGCGTTCTGGCCAGTCTCCACGTCGCCTATAACTGCCCGGATGCCCTGCCCCGCCGCCGTCTCGAGGTCACGGGCAGCCACGGTATGATCGTGGCCGAGAAGACGATGGGGCAGGACGCCGGCGGGACGCTCACCCTGACGGACGGCACAACAGGGCTGCCTGAAATCCTCCCGATCCCAGACCACGATCTATCCCCTTTTCTGGCCCAGGTTCGCCGTTTTGGCGACGCGGTGCGATCGGGACGATCCAACGAATTTTCCGGCGAACGCGACCTGCACACGATGCGGCTCCTCGCCGAAGCCTACCGTGGAGATATCCCGTCGTGACCGGCCTTCCCGAAGACCTTCCCGACGCTGCGCGGGCCTATATCGAAGGGCTCCCGCAAGGCCGCCTTGTCGGGTTCCCGATGACAGGGCTCGATCGCACCGGCGTGCCGGCCTGGAAGGTTGCGTTGTTCCTGGACGATGCCGGCACGCTTCCGGGCAACATGCCATCCGGCTACGGCTATGGGACCACCGATGGCGACGCCATCGTCGGCGCTCTGGCCGAAATCGCCGAGGCGATCTGCCCGACGCTGCGCCTGATGAAGACGCCCTGGCGGCGCGGCAGCTATCGGACCCTTGTCGCCGAAGTCGGCCGTGATCGCATCGTCGACCCCCTCACGCTTTGCCTCCCGGCAGGAAGTCTTGTCGATCACGACACGTCCTTAGCCTGGACAGAAGCGGTGCGCGCGCGCAACGGCGAGCGCGTCCTGGTACCGCTCGACGTCGCGGCGACTGATTGGTTCGAGTTACCGCCCGACTATACGCCGTTTACGTCGCTGATCACCAACGGCCTCGGGGCCGGCCCCGACCTCGACTGGGCGGTCGGACATGGGTTGCTCGAATGTTTGCAGCGCGACGGGAACGGGCTTTTGTTTCGCGCGCTCGATCAGGGCGTGGTGTTGGATCTTGGCGACGATCTCGACGCCGAAACACGCGAGCTTCTCGCTCATATCGACCGATGCGGCATCACGGTGCTGCCGAAATTCGCGACTGAGGAATTCGGGCTCGCCAACGTCTACGTGGTCGGCTTCGACCGCCCCGGCTCTGGGCCGCGTGTCCCGATCATGCTGTCGGCCTGCGGCGAGGCCTGCGATCCCGATCGGAATCGCGCCCTTCGGAAGGCGCTGCTTGAATTCTGCTCGGCACGGGTCCGCAAAACCTATGGCCATGGGCCGATCGCCGAGGCATTGAGCGTTGCACCGCAAGGCTACGTGCAGGCTTTCGTGAAACGCGCGCTTCCCAGCCTCGATCACGAGGAAAGTCGAGCCCTCAGCGAGATGATCGCCTGGTCCAAGGACGATGGATCGACCCTGCGACGCGCCCTCGACGCAACCGTCTTCTCGATCCGCAGCCATAAGCGCTTCGGCGATCTGCCGGCCGTCGCGCTGGCCGACACGCGCGAGCGCGGCGCTTGGGCCCGGCGGCAACTCGAGGCCGACGGCTTCGACGTTCTTTACATCGACGGCTCACCCCCCGGCGGCGGGTTCGCGGTCGCCAAGGTGATCGTCCCAGGGCTCGAGGTTGAAACCATGAGCTACAGCCGTATCGGCGAGCGCAATGCCCGCAAGCTCATCGCGAGAGACAGCCCGCTGATCCGCTTCGGTGAGGAAAGCGCAACGCTGCGCCCGGTCCGGCTCAGCGAAGCAGCGTTCGAGCGGCTGCGTCCGGAGACAAGCGGCCGCCAACCTTTGTTCGATGTCGGCGAAGCCGAACGGATCGTCGGTCCCCTTTATCCGCTCTACCGAGAACCGGAAGCCCACCATGTTGCCCTGCGACTGGGCCAACTGACACATGAGGTCACGCCATGAGTTTGCGTTACGCCTACAATACCAATGGAACGGCTTGGCATCGTCTTGATGACGCGCTCTCGTTGCTTGCCGAGGCTGGCTACGACGGCGTCGCCCTCACGCTCGATCATCACCATTTCGATCCGCTCTCTCCCGATTGGGAGCGCAACGCGATGGCGTTGCGGAAGCGGCTCGACGCGCTCGGCTTCGGGGTCGTGATCGAGACGGGCGCTCATTTTCTGCTCGATCCCAAACAGAAGCATGAGCCGACCTTCGTTTCGGCAGCCCCTGATGGCCGTCTTCGCCGCCTCGACTTTCTCAAGCGCGCCGCCGACATCGGCGTGATTTTGGGAGCCGAGGTGCTGTCGTTTTGGTCCGGACGCCTCAAGCCCGGGGTCGATCGGCGCGACGCGACGGAGTGGCTGCACGAGGGCGTCGACGCCATCGTGGACTATGCCAAGCGGCAGGGCATCGTACCGGCGCTCGAACCCGAGCCCGAAATGTTCGTCTCCACCGTGGACGACTATGCCGACCTGATCCGGGCCGTTCCGGACGTTCGGCTCGCGCTTGATCTCGGCCATGTGCTGGTGACGGGCGAGCGGGAGCCGGACGAGGCCATTCGCGAATTTGGCCGCCACATCGCCGATGTGCATCTCGAGGATATGAAGCGGGGCGACCATGTTCATCTGGCGTTCGGCGATGGCGATATGGACGTGCCCGCCGCGCTGCGGGCGCTCCGCGATATTTCATTCGACGGTTTGGTCTGCGTCGAACTTTCACGCGACAGTTACCGGGCCGACCTGATGATCCCCGAAGCGCGGCAGGCGATTGCGGCCTATGAGCGTGAGTGTGTCGCGTGAGGATCTGCTTCGTCAGTCGACGGTACTTCCCGGCTATTTCCGGGATGAGCGTCTACGCCGTGAACCTTTTGCGCGAGTTGGTGCGCGCCGGTCACGACGTCACGATGATCAGCCAGTATCGCGGCGATGCATTCGGCACGCGCGTCTATGGGGGAGGCCCCCCGCCTGCGGTGCCGGGTGTCGCGGTGATCGGGCTCGAACAGATCGGCGAGCAGACGAACGGCGATTTCGAGCGCGACATCGACACGATGATCGCAACCATCAAGGCGGCGCATGACCGCAAGCCGTTTGACCTTCTGCATGCCCAATATGGTTATCCGACCGGCTGGGCGACGCTGCTGGCGGCGCGTGATCTCGGCATTCCGGCGGTCGTCTCGATCCAGGGTGGCGATGGCCATTGGGTGGGCTCGTGTTGTGACACACACCGCCTTGCGATGCAGCGTGTGCTGGACGGGGCCGATGCGCTGCTGATCGGCGGTGAGAGCTTCGTCGAGGAAGTCAGCGACCGGCTCGGAACCGCTCGCGCGCGGTTCACCATCGTGCCAGGGGCAGTCGACACGGAACGCTTTCGGCCGGCCGCTGAGGCCAAGGTCGGCGTGGCGCCCCTTCCAGTGAGGCTCCTCTACCACGGCCGGGTCGACCGGCGGAAAGGCGCGCTGGACTTTCTCGACGCCCTCGACGTGTTGCGGACCCGCGGTGTCGCGTTTCGGGCGACCGTGTCGGGAATTGGCCCCGATCTCGATGCCTGCAAGGCCCGCGCGGCGGATCTCGCGTTCGATGCCCACACCGTCGGGTTCACGGGTTACGCGGCCTACGAGGCTGTGCCCGACATCTACCGGGAGCACGACATCTTCGTCTCTCCAACCTATGGAGAGGGCTTCTCCAACACCATTCTAGAAGCCATGGCGTCGGGCCTCGCCAACATGTCGTGTTTCGCGGTGGGCGTGAACGACTGCCTGAGGAACGGTGAAAATGGCCTGCTGGTCGAGCCCGGCGATATCGCGGGCCAGGCCGATGGGCTGCAACGCCTGATCGAAGACGCCGCCTTCCGTCGGCGCATCGCCGTCGCGGGTCTGACCGAATGCCGCCGCGACTATTCCTGGGAGACGGTCGGGCGGATGATCATGACGGTTTACGCTCGCGTCCTGAGGGCACCGGCGAGGGGCCGCGTCGATGCTCGTCTGCCGATGACCGACTGCCGCTTCCGCGCCGAGCCGCATCTTCTGTGACGGCCGGCCATCCATGACCCGCACGGCACTCGCGCTATCGCCGCATCTCGACGATGCCGCATTCTCCTGCGGTGGTACGCTCGCGACGCTGGTGCGCGACGGCTGGAGCGTCCGTGTCGCGACGCTCTTCACCCGCTCGGTGCCGAAACCGCATGGATTTGCGCTCGCCTGCCAACTCGATAAGGGGCTTGGGCCAGACGTCGATTACATGGCCCTGCGGCGCGCCGAGGATCTTGCAGCCATGCGGGCGCTCGGGGTGGCGGAGCCGATCCATGTCGAGCTGCCGGAAGCACCCCATCGCGGTTACACGTCGGCCAACGCCCTGTTTCAACCGCCGCTCGCAACCGACACCATCGGGATCGATCTTCGTGCCGCGATCGAGAGGCTCATGGTGGATCATGCGCCAGATCTCATCTTCGCGCCGCAAGCGATCGGCGGTCATGTCGATCATGTTCAACTGGTCAAAGCCCTCGACGGTCTCGAGAAACCGGTTCTTTGGTGGCGCGATTTTCCTTATGTGGCACGGACCGCCAATCCGGCTGAGCCGTTCGCCCACAGGATGCATGTCATGCCCGAGCACAGCCTGCGGCTCAATGCGGACGCAGCGGCGGCCAAGGAGGCATCGTGCCTCGCTTACGCGACCCAGTTGTGCTTTCAATTCGGTGGCCCCGACGGCTTGCGGACGAAGCTTTCAGAGGGCAGCTCCGCCGAAGGCTTCCGAGGGCAGGGTCTGCCATGGAGCCTGATGCGCGACATGTCGGGGATCGGCAGGATAGCGGCGCCGGCCCGCTCCTAAGCGTCCGCGACGCCGAGATCGCCGAGCGGAACCGGAAAGGCATGCGGACGCGTCGCCAACATCGTGTCGATCAGCGCCAGGGCGTCGCGACGCCCGCTGTTGGCGGCTTGCTCGAACGGCGTCCAGGTTTGGGTGAAGTCGAGAGCCGCGAAGACATCGCGATAGCGCCGCAACTCGCCTTGCGTGAGCGGAATGCCACGCACAAACGCCTTATGGGTCGAGATCGTGGTGGCGCGGCGAGAATCGCGAGGGTCGAGCTCGAATTTCAGGCAATCACCGCAGAACAGAATCTTTCGCGCGCGGTCGAACAGCACGGCATGGCCGTCGAAGTGTCCGGCCGTCAGATGCAGTTCCAGGCCCGGCAATGGTTCAAGCCGCTCGTCGAATGGCCAACTCACGCAGAGCGCGCCCGACCAAGCGAGATCGCCCGGATGCAGGGCGAGTTCGGGATCGAAGCGATCCTGCAATTGCCAGATCGCTCCGTAAGAATGGGGATGCGAGGCGGCCAGAACTTGCACGCCGCCGAGTTGGGCGATGGCCGCGAGCGCCGCCTCGCTATAGACCGCACAGCCCTCGAAGGCGAGATTGCCGCCCGTTGTCTGGATTAGATAGCCGGACGAACCGATCCCATCGACCGGATCGTTCCAGAAGCGCCAGACTCCCGGCTCGATCTCGGCCCAATGGCAGGGATATAGCTTGCGGGCTTCGGCGAGATCACGGAAATGCCAGCCGCGCTGCGGCATGACGTGTCGGGCATCAACGCACAGCGGGCAGGACGTCGGACGCTCGAAATGCCGTTGCCAGAAGCCACAATTGTCACAGAAGAAGGCTGGTAGATCGAGGGCATCCTTGAACGGGAGATATCCTGGGCTCATCACATCCTGCCAGACTCTGCTGATCGACCCGGCGCGACAAACCGGGCTCGTGCGCTCCGCGATCAACCTCCTTGAGGCACGACAGTTCCGCCAGGACGGAGTTCATGCGGCTGTCGACCGGGCGAGACCCTGCGGACCCTTCCCGACTAAACCGCGCCGCTCTTCTTTGACCAAAGCGAGCTTCCGATCGATCGAAGCGTCAGTCTGATCGGCTGTGTATAAGAAGGCGGCCATGTCTCCGGTCACCTGCAAAACCGCCATCGAAAAGGGGGCACTATCGCGAGTGTCCACATCGCTCGAGCCAGCATGATTGCGTCATGCCGTCAGCGCCGGTAGATCAGGTCATCGCGATTTTTCAAGGGACGCGTCTTCGCCGATTTCGGACACGCGTTCGACGACAGCTTCGCTGCGGTAGGACCTTATGACCGAACACACTTTCAAGCTCGACACGATCGCGGACGCGGTCTCGGCCGTGGGGCGCGGCGAACTCGTCGTCGTGGTGGACGACACCGATCGCGAGAACGAAGGCGATCTGATCATGGCGGCCGAAACCGCCACGCCTGAGCGGATGGCCTTCATGATCCGCCACACCAGTGGCATCATCTGCGCTCCCATGGCCGCCGAACGAGCCGAGCGCCTGCAATTGCCGCCGATGGTGGCCAACAATCTCGATCCAATGCGGACCGCCTTTACGGTCAGCGTCGATGCGAAACGAGGGATGACGACCGGCATCTCGGCCATCGAGCGAACCAACACGGTGCGGGCGCTCGCGGCAGCCGGGGCGCAAGCCGGCGACTTCCTCAGACCCGGCCATGTCTTTCCGCTGATCGGCCGGGCCGGCGGCGTCCTCACGCGCTCGGGTCACACCGAAGCGGCGATCGATCTTGCCACGATGGCGGGGCTGTCTGATGTGGCGGTTCTGGCGGAGGTCGTGAACGACGACGGCACAGTGAAGCGCCTCGACGAACTGATCCGTTTCGCGCGGGAACATGGCTTGCGGATCGTTACGATCGAGGATTTGATCGCGGCCCGCGTGCAAAGTGAGAGTCTCGTTCAACGCTTGTCGACCGAACAGGCGACGATCGACGGCCATGCCGTGACGGTCCATGCCTATGCGACAAAGCTCGACCCCTGGCAGCATATCGCGGTCGTTTTCGGCGACCTCAGCGGCGGCATGGACGTGCCGTGCCGCATCCATCGCGAGCAACCCGTTCGCGAATTGATCGAGCCGGGATTTAATCAAATCGGCCGAGCGTTCGAGATCTTCCGACAAAGAGGCCGCGGCGTGTTCATCGTTGTCCGCAATCCGGATGTCGCGACGGCCGCGCCGCAGGCGGCGGTCAGCGCCGGCACTGGCGAACATCATCAAAGTGCCGAAGCCAGGAAAACCCGCTGGCGCGATATCGGTGTCGGCGCGCAAATCCTGCGCGACCTCGGTGTCAGGTCGATCGCCGTGCTGTCGGCGCATGAGCACAACTATATCGGTCTCGTCGGGCACGGGATTTCCGTGACGGACAAGATCTCGATTTGACCGTCGTCGCTCCGGCGAAACCGATGCTCGTGGGGACCAGGGGAAGCCTCGACCCTTGCCAAACTTGGCTCTCAGGAGGCGAGATATGACGCCGCAGTCCCGTGCCCGTCGATTCATGAGGCTGTTGGCCGCGACCGTGTTGCTGCCGCTGGCGATCTTGCTGCTGGGATGCTGGGAACAGCAACGCGGCGTTGCCGACTGGCTCGATCTCCACAACGAGCAGCTCCGCCTGTCCGGTGTCGTCGCACAACTCGAAGCGCAGGCGCCCAAGAACGGCAAGATGGACTTCACCATGCAGTTTCGCCGCAACGGCCAACTGTATGGAGGGCCCCTTGCGCTGGACCAGGCGCGTGAGGCCCTGAAAGAGGTCGCGTCCCTCACCAAGGTCATGGACCTGCGGCGCATGTTGCCACCCGTTGTGATGGGGGCCTCGGCTTTTGTCGCCGCGCTGTCACTCCTGGTTCTCATCACCGGTGGGGCGCTCGGATGGCTCGGGCGGACGTCGCGCGAGATCCTCGTGCGCGGTTTCTCCCTTGTCCGAACGGTTTTACCGGCGATCCTCGCGACGCAGGTCGTGCTCGGGACGACGGCCTTCGTATCGGTCGTCGTCTTCGAGGCGGCAGCGCTTGCTCAACCCGGAATCGGCACCAGCGAGATCAAGCTATTGGCCGTCGCATGCATCGCCGTTCTCGGCAGCATCTTTGTGGCGGGCAGCACCTTGGCCGGGTTACGACACGCGCTGGCGGCCTTCGAGCCCGACCCGCTTCCCATTTTGGGTCGGCTGGTCCCTCCGGCAGCGGCACCGGGCCTTTGGCGGCTCGTCGACGGGCTTGCTGAACGGCTCGGATCACTCAAACCCGATACCATCGTGGTTGGACTAACGGAGGGCTTCTTCGTCAGCGCCGGACCCAAGATCTTGCAACCCGGCGGCCACAAGCTCGCAGGCCGCACGCTTTATGTCCCCCTGCCCTACCTGACGCTGCTGCGGGGCGACGAGGTCGCGTCGATCATCGGACATGAGCTCGCCCATTTCGCCGGGGGCGATACCGCCTACAGCCTGCGCTTTCTGCCGATCTATGCAGGCGTCGGCCGGTCCCTCGATGCGGTGGCGGCCGTCGGCGAAGGAAGCGGTTCGGCCTTCGGACTTCTCAGTCCCGCTATGTGGCTCGGATTATTCGTGATGGATCGGTTCCATTATGCCGTGCGCCACTGGAGCCGAACCCGCGAATTTGCGGCCGATCGTGTCGGGGCCGGACCGACTTCGCCAGAGGCCGCCGCCCGCGCGCTCTTGCGGGTGGGTGCCGTCCGACCGCGCATCGTCGAAACGCTCGACGAAGCCACGGAGAACCGTGGGATGGGGGCGCCCGATATGGTCGCGGCTGTGCTCGATCACGCCATCGCACGCGGTCTCGACGATCCCGCCGCTCATCTCGAGGCCGAACAGACTCACCCGACCGACACCCACCCGACCACGCGCGATCGCCTTGCGGCACTAGGCTGTCCGCCCTCCCCCGAACGGCTCGACGCGGCAAGAGCGGCACCCCCCCCGCGAGGCACTCGGCAAGCTCGCGGCCTACTTCGACGACCCGGTCGGCCTCTGCCAGGCGGCGACGGCTGATTTCCTCGCGGCCGTGCGGCAGAATGACGATGCGCTCCAGGCCCATCTGGCCGCGACAGCCGCGAAGGTCGATGCTGACGATCGGGTGCTCACCGTCAACAAACGCCCACAAGGCTACGTCCTCTTGGTCTCCGGCGGCGTCATGATCGGCGTCTCGCTCATCCTGTTGGTGACGGATGTACCCGGGCTCGGAGCAGGCGAGTTAAGGTTGGTGGCGGCGACGAGCGCCACGCTCGGAGCGTTATTGGCCGGCTTCGGCCTCTTCTGTCTCTGGCAAGGCGAGCGAACGTCGCTTGTTTTCGGGAGAGACGCGCTAACCGTTCCGGGCCTCGATCGACCGATCGCCTGGGACGACATCGCCGATTTGGACCTCGCTTGCGACTATAATCGCATGACCACGCGCCTTTTGCTGCGGCCTGGATCGCCGCTTCCTGAACGCGTGACACGGGCTCGCAACGTCAAGCTTGACCCCAAGCAGCGCATCGTGACGCTGAAGACCATTCTGCCCGGCAAGATGAAGCCGCAGGAGTTCGCCGATCTGCTCGGCCGCTACCAGCATGCTGCAGAAGCCCGGCGGCGTCTCGCGGCATTAAACGCTGCGCCGCACGTCTTGGCTGGCGACGCTTTAATGGTTTAGACCGTTGCCATGATGACGTCCCTCGATTCGACGCCCCTGCGGCTCCCACCGCCAGCTCGTGACTGGAAGCAAACGATCTGGGTCTTGCTCAGCAGTCTTATGTTTGGCGCGATGCTGGTTGCTGCCACCATCTATACAGCGCCCACGCTTGTGTCGGATTGGCAGGTGCGAGAGGCAGCACGCCCTGTGGCCGAGGCCGAGGTCACCGACGGCAAATGCAGTTCCCAACTGATTGTACACATCTGCAATGCGACCTTGTCGGTAGAGACGCCGTCCGGCTCCGTGTCGCGACGCGTGAATTATGTCTTCACGGGCGTTCACGTCGGCGAATATACGATCGACGTCTTGGCCGACCCCGCTAAGCCCGACCTTGTCACCACCGATTTGGCGCTCAATCAATTGTGGAACCGCACGTTCACGTTGGCGGCCCTGGTGGTGGCACTGCTCGGCGCCACGATGCTGCCGCTGGTCGCGCTGATCCGTAATCGGCGATCAATCGCCGGTCACGTGTAAGAGGGCTGACGATGCTGCGACGATGGATCGACAAGCGCTTCGCTCTCGCCTTCATGATGGCTGTGGTAGCGGTGCCGTCCGACGCCTGGGCTGACTGCGTCTGGTCCGACGTCGCGGTCGATGAGCCGCGTGTGGCCGTGGTCCGGTCGGAGACGCCGCGAACTCAATTCGTGCAGATCGACGCCCTGGTGCATGGATGTCCGAGCGACAAGCCGGAGTGCCAGCAGCGAGCCTTTCTTGTCGCGGGCGACGTGGTGCTGATTGGACCGACACAGGGCGCCTATACCTGTTCAGGATTTCTGGGCCGCCGGGGACCCTCGACCATCGCATGGCTTCCGACGGCCGCGCTGGCGCCGCTCCCCAACGATCAGCAGTCACCCACCGATTGGGCGGGGCATTGGGTTGCGCCTGAGCAGACCATCACGATCGCGAACGGCAGCAGCGGTGCGCTGATCGTGACAGGTGACGCGACCTGGGGCGATACACCAGACCGGCGTCGACTTGGGTCCGTTCACACCGGCGAACTCGCCGGCACGATGCGACCCGACAAGGGCGTGCTGGCCTTTGCGATGGGCGATGAAAACCACACGCTGCCCTTTGGTGCGGGCGACGAGTTCACATGCAACGTCCGCATGGTCCGGCGAGGACCTTACCTCGTCGTGCGTGACAACAAAGCCTGCGGCGGAGCCAACGTCAGCTTTTCTGGCTTTTACCGGAGAGACCAATAGGCAGGCGCCGATCTGAACCAAGGTCGCCACGCTGGAAAGGATTTAAGTCTCGCAACGGCTGATGGCCCTGCCCTTACGGAGCGCCGCGGTCGGTGATCGGCATGGGTGGCCGTAGCGGAGCTGCTTCTGCCGTCGTGATGACGCCTGTGCCGAGCAAGATGGCGAAGAGCGCGGTCGGCAGTGCCCATAATTGCATGGGGATGCCCCAGAACGAATGCGCTTGCGCTGACGCATGAAAGGTCACGCCACGATTCCAGCGTAGTCCGAGCGCCGCAATCATCACAGCCGCCAACCCCATGGTGACCGCGACACCGCGGTCGATCTCGGGCCCATCGACCTTCCAAAGAACGATGATCGGAAGAAAGGCCGCAAGGGCGATCAAAAAGATGACCCAGCATCCTCGACCGCGCCAGACCACCAACATATCGTCTCTCCGTTCGACGGCCACGCCACTCATTGCCCGCGCAGCAATAGCTTGGTTGATGCCGATACAAAAGTGGTCTGGGCCGAGGATCAACCGCGACTGTGTGAGCCTCAATATCGTGGAGCGAACGAGAGGGGGCGCTGCAGCGGCGCTTTCCGTCAACCACCGGAATGCTTTACGATCGCGCGCAGAGTAGCAACAGAGGAGAGCAGTCGTGGATATCAAACGCAGCGGCTCGACGGCATCCGCCAAGGGGCCGGCCGATTATTTCACCGGAACCGTACGGATCGACGCTCCGTTCCAAGGCACTGAATCGGCACGCGTCAGCGGTGCGACGGTGACCTTCGAACCCAGCGCGCGAACGGCGTGGCACACGCACCCGTTTGGACAAACGCTGCTCGTCGTCTCGGGGCTCGGCTGGGCCCAACGCGATGGTGGCTCGATCGAAGAAATCCGGCCCGGCGATATCGTCTGGTTTTCGCCCGGCGAGAAACATTGGCACGGCGCGACACCAACGACGGCCATGACCCATGTGGCCATTGCGGAAAAGCTTGAGGGCAGCCCCGTGACCTGGATGGAGAAGGTTACCGACGAGCAATATGGCCCTGGGCCGGCCGCCTCATAAGAAGATTTACGGCGTCTCCCAACGCTGGCTTTCGCCGGAGCGGAAGAGCGCGTCGATGACCCGCATATTGGCGATGCTGTCTGCCATCCCCCATTCAAGCGGACGTTGCTCGAGTACCGCGCGGGAAAAAGCATCGCCTTGCAGCGTATATTGGTTGGCGAGGGGGAGTTCGATCACCTCGATGTCCTTGCCGGTCACATCGCCTCCATCGTCGACGAACAAGCGGCTCGGTCGATCCGGCTGAGCGTTGAACGGGATCTAGATCTCGATACGGCCCGTCGTGCCGAGAATCTGAACTCGCTGGTAAGGCACCGCCTGGGTCGCGCAGGTGAAGGTCAGATGCCGTGATCCGGGGAACGCGGCCAGAGCGCTCGCCATCCTGTCGACCCGCATGGCAGGATCGCGATCGAACAACCCGATGACGCGCTCTGGTTCGTCGCCAAAGACAAAGCGAGCGGTGTTGATCGCGTAGCAACCGATGTCGTAAAGGCCACCCCCTCCAATGTCGGCCTGATTGCGGACATTGCTCGGGTCAGTTAGGAAATAGGAAAACAGCGTGCCGATCGCGCGCGTTTCGCCGATGCACCCGGTTGCGATCAGATCGCGCACCTTGAGCCATTGCGGATGATGGCGAACCATAAACGCTTCGGCTACGAGCCGGCCTGTACGGGCCGAAGCTTCGACCAGTCGCGTGGCTTCGTCAGCCGTCAGGACGATCGGCTTTTCGCAAAGCACGTGCTTTCCGGCTTCGAGCGCCCGGAGCGTCCACGGAACATGCAAATGGTTGGGGAGGGGGTTGTAGATGGCGTCGATCGCCGGATCGGCCAGCAACTCCTCGTAGCTACCATAGGCCTGCGGGATGCCGAGCCGATCCGCAGCGGCTTGCGCGGTCGTCACGTTACGAGACGCGATGGCGCGGATCTCGCCAAGCTCGCCCTTCTGCATCGCAGGGATCACGGTCTCGACGCCGATGTTGGCCGTGCTCAACACGCCCCAGGCTAATGGTCGCGACATGCGTTCTTCCCCTGTTTCGGCTCTAACGGCCGGATGTGCCAAAGGTTCGGCGCAGGCCCAACGCGCAAGCACGGCGAGGATGCGGCTGTCGTTCGCGATACGGTCTTGGACGGCCGTATCGCCGATCAGGTCGGGTCAGCGCAGCGAGGCGGTGAACCGTTGGATCTTCGAACAAGCCTCTTCCAACAATGCGTTGGAGGTGGCGTAGGAGATGCGGAAGTTGGGGCCTGATCCGAAAGCGGCGCCATGCACCGCCGCGACCCCCTCGGCCTCGAGGAGTTCCGACACGAAATCCTCATCATTCTCGATGCGCTTGCCGGAGGGGGCCGTTTTGCCGATCGTGCCAGCGCAAGACGGGTAGACGTAGAACGCCCCTTCGGGCGAGGGACAGACGAGGTCCTTCGCCTGGTTGAGCATCGACACGACGAGATCGCGCCTTACCTCGAATGCATTGCGACGCTCCGCAATGAAATGCTGCGGGCCGTTCAGCGCCTCGACCGAAGCCCACTGAGAAATCGTGCAGGCGCCCGACGTCTGCTGACCCTGGACCATGTCCATCGCCTTGATGAGCTTCTCCGGACCGGCCGCGTAGCCGATACGCCAGCCCGTCATCGCATAGGATTTCGACACGCCGTTCATCGTGAGCGTGCGGTCCATCAGGTTCGGTTCGATCTGGGCGGGCGTCGTGAAGATGAAATCGCCGTAGACGAGGTGCTCGTACATGTCGTCGGTCAAGACCCAGACATCGGGGTAACGCATCAACACGTCGGTGACGGCCTTGAGTTCGGCCTCCGTATAGGCCGCGCCGGACGGGTTCGACGGCGAGTTCAGCAGCACCCATTTGGTGCGCGGCGTGATGGCGCGTTCGAGATCCTCGGCCTGCAGCTTGAAGCCATGGGCCATGGTGGTTTGCACCACGACCGGCGTGCCGCCCGTCAGCAACACCATGTCGGGATAGCTGACCCAATATGGCGCCGGGATCACGACTTCGTCGCCCGGGTTCAGGGTGGCCAGGAAGGCATTGAACAGCACCTGCTTACCGCCGGTGCAGACGATGGTCTGCGTCGGCTTGTAGTCGAGGCCGTTCTCGCGCTTGAACTTGGCCGCAATCGCCTCGCGCAGCGGCACGATGCCGGAGACCGGCGGATATTTCGTCTCGCCCCGCTGGATCGCCTCGATCGCAGCCTGCTTGATGTTGTCCGGCGTATCGAAATCCGGCTCGCCGACCGACAGGCTGATGATATTACGCCCCTGCGCTTTCAGGTCGCGCGCCTTCTGCGTCACCGAAATGGTGGCGGATGGTTTGACGCGGGACAGGGTGTCGGCGATGAAGGCCATGGGAGCTTCCGAGGGTGGTGGAATTGACGCCGGACCATAGGTTCGTCATGCCGCCGTCGCAATAAAAAAGCCCGCGCCAAGCATTCAAAGACGTGATGGGACCGATCAACTCGCCCTTGCGGCGTTTCATCGGACGACGAACCGACTTGTAGAAAGATCAATCGTGCGGCTCATGTTCAAGACCCTGATCGGCCTGGTCGCACTCGCGGCACTGGTGGTGCTGGCTCTCGTTTGGGACTTGGCCTTTAATCAGCAGCATGTCCTCAAGGCCGTTCTCGGGCGCGACCGGGTCGTGCAAGCCTGTTCACCGGCGCTCGTGACCAAGCTGAAGGCAGCGGGTTTCGATCCGGTCGACCTCACCTTCGATGACCGACCAGATCTCGCCTTCTCGAGCCTGTTCGCACAGAATCTTCAGGGTCGGTTCACCTTCCTTGATGGAACTGCGGGTGGCCGGGTCGACGGCGTCGTCGCCTGCATCGCCACACAGGATATGGTGAGGGTCGATTTTCGGACCACCGTGCGGCCGGTTCGTGCCACCTGATCGCGTCGCTTCTCTGGACAACGTTGCGCCTGTGACGCATGAACCGCTCACCCAATCGAAGGCGGACATCATGGAGCCCTTTACGGTCATCGAAGGCGGCGGCGCCTCCTTGAGCGCGACCACCACGATCATGCGTGATCTCGGAGCGGCGGCTCGCCTCGCCCAGCGCGCCCTTGCGCTTGCGACGGCAGAGCAAAAATCCAAGGCGCTGTTTGCCGCTGCCGCCGCAATACGCGCCAACGAGCCGGTCATTTTGTTGGCCAATGCACGCGACATGACGGATGCCGAGCGGCGTGGCCTGACCTCCGCCTCGCTTGATCGCTTGAAGCTCGACGGCAAGCGGATCGAGGCCATGGCCCAAGCGCTCGCGGACATCGCGGCCCTTCCCGACCCTGTGGGCCGCATCCTCGCACGGTTCGACCGTCCAAACGGTCTCGTGATCGAGCGCGTCGCAACGCCGCTCGGCGTCATCGGCGTCATCTACGAGAGCCGCCCCAACGTCACGGCGGATGCGGGAGCGCTCTGTCTGAAATCCGGCAATGCAGCCATCTTGCGCGGGGGGTCGGAAAGTTTTCAGTCGAGCCAGGCCATTCACGCCTGTCTCGTCGAGGGGTTGCGCGCCGCAGGTCTTCCGGAGGCAGCCATTAGTCTCGTGCCGACACGGGACCGGGATGCCGTCGGGGCGATGTTGTCGGGGCTCGATGGATCGATCGACGTGATCGTGCCACGTGGCGGTCGGACGCTGGTCGAACGGGTCGAGCGCGAAGCGCGCGTGCCTGTCTTCGCCCACCTCGAAGGTCTCGTGCACGTTTATATCGACAAAGCCGCCGACCTCGAACGCGCCAAGGCGATCGTGCTCAACTCCAAAATGCGGCGGACCGGGGTTTGCGGCGCGGCCGAAACCTTGTTGGTCGATCGCGCCGTTGCTGCGACGCATCTCAAGCCATTGCTCGACATGCTGATCGACGCGGGCTGCGCCATCCGCGGCGATAGCGAGACCTGCGCGATCGATCCGCGCGTCACGCCCGCCACCGAGCAGGATTGGCGGACCGAATATCAGGATGCGATCATCGCCTGCCGCCTGGTCGACGGGCTAGAGGCGGCGATTGACCATATCGAGACCTATGGCTCCCATCACACCGATTGTATCGTCACCGAGGACCAGGGCGCGGCCGATACGTTTCTGGCGCGGGTCGATTCCGCCATCGTGGTCCATAATGCGTCGACCCAATTCGCCGACGGTGGCGAGTTCGGATTTGGCGGCGAGATCGGGATCTCGACGGGCCGCATGCATGCGAGGGGACCGGTCGGCGTCGAACAATTGACGTCGTTCAACTATCGCATTCGCGGGAGCGGACAAACGCGCCCGTGAAACAAGGGCCCGCGCCGCGCTCGACAATCGGACCGCACCGACACTGGCGCTTTCCCGTGCTTCCCCTGACCGGGCGCGGGATGCGGATCGGCTTGTTCGGTGGATCGTTCAATCCGCCGCATGAGGGTCATCGCCTGGCGAGCCTCGCGGCTATGAAGCGGTTGGGGCTGCATCGGGTCTGGTGGATCGTCACGCCCGGCAATCCACTGAAGGTCGCCGAGGGCTTGCCCAGCCTCGAACGGCGCATCGCCGCCGCCAAGATCGTCGCTCACCACCCACGTATCGACGTCACGGGTTTCGAAGCCGCGATCGGCACGCGTTATTCGGTCCAGACCGTTGATTATCTGAAACGTCGATGTCCTGGGACATCATTCGTGTGGATCATGGGGGCCGATATCCTGCCCGAGCTGCACCGTTGGAAGCATTGGCGGGAGTTTGTCGCAAGCGTTCCGCTCGCGATCGTCGACAGGCCCGGCTCGACATTCAATGCCAAGCGCGGACGCGCCGCGACCGTGATGGCGAAAGGACGACTGCGCGAAAACGAGGCGCCGAGCCTTTCGGGCAAACGCCCACCGGCCTCGGTCTTCATCCATGGACCACGATCGATGGCATCCTCGACCCGGCTTCGCGCCAACGGCCAGCGCGTCCCGGATTAAAGCGGAGCGGCTTGCGCGCTCGCTTGGCCGGCATCGTCGGTTTCCGCCCGTGCGGCGTAGCGCTTGGCCAGAGCCGCGCAGGCCATCAACTGCACCTGATGGAACAGCATGAGCGGCAGCACATAGAGCCCGACCAGATGCGGCTGGCTGGCGAAGAGAATGTTGGCCATCGGCAAGCCGCTCGCGAGGCTCTTCTTCGAGCCGCAGAACACGATGGCGATCTCATCGGCTTTCGAGAAGCCGAGCGCGCGGCTCGCCACTGTGGTGGCGACCAGCACGAGGACCAGCAGCACAAGGTTGGCGATCAGGAGAATGACGAGATCCTGCACGTCGATCTGATGCCACAACCCGCCCACGACGCCTTCACTGAACGCCGTATAGACGACGAGAAGGATCGAGCCGCGATCGACATAGCTGGTCAGGCTCTTGTGGCGGAGGATCCACGGCCCGATCCAGGTCCGCAGCAATTGCCCGAGCAAAAACGGCAGGAACAATTGCAACGCGATATCGCCGATCGCATCCGCCGAAAAGCCGCCCTGCGTGCCGAGAAGCAGGCCAACCAGCAAAGGCGTGACGACGACGCCGACCAGGTTCGACACCGAGGCGCTACACAGCGCCGCCGCGACGTTGCCGCGACCGATCGACGTGAAGGCGATCGAGGATTGAACGGTCGACGGGAGAGTCGACAAAAACAGGATACCGAGCGCCAGAGGCGCGCCGATGATCGGCCGCATCAGCGCGCTCATGCCGAGCCCGAGCACCGGGAAAAGCAGGAACGTGCTGAGAAAGACCGTGAGTTGCAGCCGCCAATGCGTCAGGCCCGCGACGACGGCCTCGCGCGACAGTCGCGCCCCGTAAATGAAGAACAACAGCGCGATCGCGAAGCTCGTGACTCGGGTCATGACCGGCGCCATGACGCCTTGGGCCGGGAGAATGGTGGCCAAGACCACCATGCCGACGATCGCGGCGATATAGGGGTCGGGCGTGACGCGAGTGACCAAGGATCGAAATGTCATGACTGTCCGGTCGAAAGGGGGACGGGGTTCGTGCTTCCTTTACGCCGAAGTCGGCGCCGCACAAGGTCGGCGTCAGACCGGCACACGCACCGTAGCGCGCAGCCCGCCCAGCGGGCTTTCGCCGAGCAACACCTCGCCGCCGTGGGAGCGCGCGATATCGCGCGCGATGGCGAGACCAAGACCGGTGCCGCCGTGATCCTGGTTACGGGCTTCGTCGAGCCGGTGGAACGGCCGGAACACCTCCTCGCGCTTGTCGGGCGCGATGCCCGGCCCATCATCGTCGACATGCACGGTCAGAAAGCGCTGATCACGCAAGGCCTCGATCTGGATCTGTGTGCCGTAGCGCAAGGCATTGCCGACCAGATTGGCGAGGCAGCGCTTGAAGGCATGCGGCCGAACGATCATCGTGGTTTCGCCATTGACCTCGATCTTGGTGGGTCGCCCTTGGCGTTCCGCCTCGGACTTCAACTCCTCGAGGAGCGCGCCGATATCGACCGCCGCCGAGACTTCGCCTGCATCGCCCCGCGCGAAAGCCAAATAGGCTTCCAACATGCGGCCCATCTCGTCGATGTCCTTTTGCAAGGCCTCGCTGTCGGGCCCTTCTTCCATCAGCGCCAAGGACAATTTAAATCGAGTCAGAATAGTGCGGAGGTCGTGGCTGACCCCGTTCAACATCGTGGTCCGCTGCTCCAGCGTTCGCTCGATGCGGCGGCGCATCTCGATGAAGGCGTAACCCGCGCGCCGCACTTCGAGTGCGCCGCTCGGCCGATAGTCGATCAGGCGGCCCTTGCCGAGGTTCTCGGCCGCTAGCGCCAGGCGGACGATCGGCCTGATCTGATTACGCAGAAATGCGATCGCGACCGCCAGAAGCACGGATGACGTTCCGAGCATCCACAAGATGAAGATATGGGCATTCGACGCATAGGCGGCACTGCGGCGCGCCAAAACCCTCAACACGGCATCGCCGAGTTGGATGCGGATCTCCACCATACTGGATCGGCCGACCGTATCGATCCAGAACGGCAGGCCAATCTGCTTGCGGATCTCGTTCGACAGCGAATGGTCCAGCAAGGAGAAAAATGGCTTCGGCAGCGCGGTCGGAAGCGACTGTTTCGGCAGAAAGTCCACATCGAGCGCGAGGCGCTCGAAGGCGATCCTCTCGAGATTTGCAGTGCCATGATCGAGCGGAGTGGTTCGATAGAGATCGATCAGCGCCGCGATATCCTGCGTCAGAGCGGTCGATAACCGGAACGTCACCGACTGCCAGTGCCGCTCCATGAAGAAATAGGCGATCACGCATTGCAAGATCACCATCGGCACGATGACGATCAGCAGCGAACGCGAATAAAGCCGCTTCGGCAGGATGTCGGCCACCAGCCTCGCGCTCCTGTGCCACCACGTCCGCGGAGCCGGGAGCGAGGGCGGGAACTTGATGAAGCCGCGCCGCCGCGCGTTATGGGTTGAGGAAAAGCCGATAGCCGATTCCTCGCACGGTTTGGAGATGGGCCGGATTCGCCGGGTCGACTTCGATCTTCCGCCGGAGCCGGTTCACCTGGACGTCGATGGTCCGCTCGTTCGCACCGACCCCGGATCCGGCGAGATCTTCCCGCGAGACTGTGCCGCCGGCACTGCCGGCCAGCATCTGAAGCATTTCACGCTCCCGGTCGGTCAGGCGGATCACCTCCTCGCCCTGGCGTAATTCTCCCCGATCGATCGCAAAACTATACGGGCCGAAGCGGATATGGCGGTCCCGCTCGCGATCTTCGACAACGCGCGGCGCGGCGCGGCGCAGGATCGAGGCGACCCGAAGCAGCAACTCCCGATGATCGAACGGCTTGGTCAGGTAATCGTCGGCGCCTGCCTCGAGGCCGCGCACCCGATCTTCCGCCTCGGCGCGAGCCGTCAGCATCAGGATCGGGACCTGCGAATCCCGTCGGGTCTGGACCGCAAAATCGAAACCGTTCTGCCCCGGCATCATGGCATCGAGCACGATGAGGTCGAAGGCGAGATTCTTCAGATGCATGGCGGCCTCCGCCGCATCCTGCGCGAGCGTGACGCGATAGCCCTCCTTTCGAAGGAAACGCGACAGTAGCTCCCGGATTCGGCGATCGTCGTCGACCACGAGGAGATGTGCGGCATCATCGGCGGGAGAAGCGCCCAGCACATCGGCCGGCACGGTGGCGTCCATCACTCTGCAGCCCTCGCCCGCTGCGCCGCTGGCGCACCCCAGACCAGCCGCGTAACCTTGCTTCGCTCCGTCGGATCAACCACGCCAAGCAGAAAATCGGTCGCGGCCTCGTGAGAGGACGGCGCTAACGTTTTCAGCGTCGACCGGAAGCGTTCGGACTGAAGACAGGCGAGCTCGAGCGCGAGTTGGCCACCCGCAACCGACGCGAAAAGCAGTCGGTGGCGCCGATCGCTGGCGCCTGACCGGACCTCGATGAAACCGACGTCCAGCAAATCCTTCATCACGCGGTTGAGGCTCTGCTTCGTGATCTTCAGGATGTCGAGGAGCTCGGCGACCGTCAGGCCCGGCTGCCGGTAGACGAAATGCAACACACGGTGATGCGCGCGGCCGAACCCGTAAGTCTCGAGTAGCCGGTCGGCATCACCGACGAAATCGCGATAGGCGAAGAACAACAGCTCGATCAGGTCGAACATGGGCGACGGAGCCCGAGCGCCAAGGGTCGGATCCAGAGGCTCACTTGAGACCAGGGCGGTCGCTGAATCCATCGGCAGGTCGGCTCCGTTTATGTCAGCAGTATTGACTTAGTATCAGGCTATCGATAGTCCATGGCAAGGCCTCAGCAATACCGAGGCTGTCGTGAAGCGTCATTCTCACGACACGCGCCCGGCGATATTAGCCCGGCCGCGATCTCAAAGCCATCATGGGAGCAATTTGATGTCCGTCCTTCCTTTCGACCAACGCGATGGGGTCATCTGGATGGACGGGAAGATTGTACCCTGGGCCGATGCCAAGCTGCACGTGCTGAGCCACGGATTGCACTATGGCGGTGCGGTGTTCGAAGGCGAACGCGCTTATAATGGGGTGATCTTCAAAAGCCGCCAGCACAGCGAGCGGTTTAGGCAGTCCGCGGATTTGCTCGGCTTCGACATTCCGTTTTCGGTCGATGAGATCGAATCCGCGAAGGCCGAGGTGATCCGTCGGAACGGCGTCGCCGATGTCTATGTCCGCCCCGTCGCTTGGCGCGGAAGCGAGATGATGGCCGTGGCGGCCCAGAATGCGACCATCCATGTCGCGATCGCCACGTGGGAATGGCCGAGCATGTTCGATGTCGAGCAAAAGATGCAGGGCATCCGGCTCGACATGGCAGATTATCGTCGTCCCGATCCGATGACCGTTCCGGCTCATTCGAAGGCCGCGGGTCTTTACATGATCTGCACGATTTCGAAGCACCGAGCGGAGCGGAAGGGCTATGCCGACGCGCTCATGTTGGATTGGCAGGGGCGCGTGGCCGAATGCACCGGCGCCAACGTGTTCTTTGCAAAAGACGGCGCATTGCACACACCGATCGCCGACTGCTTCCTCAACGGCATCACGCGCCAGACCGTGATCGAATTGGCGGAGCAGCACGGCATTGCGGTGTCGGAGCGGCGCATCATGCCCGAGGAATTGCCCGACTTCGACGAATGTTTCATCTGCGGCACGGGCGCCGAGGTGACACCCGTGTCCGAGATCGGCCCCTATCGATTCACGCCTGGGGACGTCTCACGCACCCTGCTTGAAGCCTATTCGGCGGAAGTCCGTCGTCCCCGTTAAGATCGTTCACAATCATATGACTAATCTGGCCGCCTGCTCAGCTATGCGGCCAGAATGCGGCCTCCACTCATTGACAATCGCCCGGTGCGTGGCTCTGATGCACCCAAGGCAGTCGCGCGTCCGGTGAGCAGTCGTGCCTCGGGAATGAGCAAATTGGGGGAGGCCGTTATGGATATTGCGCATCACGCAGCGCTTCCGTCGAATACATCCGCTCCCATCTTGGAAATGCGTCACATTTCGAAGACGTTCCCCGGCGTCAAAGCGCTTTCGAACGTCGAGCTTACCCTGCATCAAGGCGAAATCCTGGCTTTGATGGGGGAGAATGGCGCCGGCAAATCGACGTTGATGAAGATCTTATCGGGCGCCTACCAGGCCGACGCCGGCAGCGAAATTCGGATCAACGGTAAACCTGTGACGATCAATGGACCGTTGCAGGCCCGCGATGCGGGCATCTCGATCATCTACCAGGAATTGGCGCTCTCTCCGAACCTGTCGGTCGCGGAAAATATCTATCTCGGACGAGAACCACGTCGCGGAGGCTTGATCGATCGGGCCAAGATGATGCGGGAGTCCTCCGGGGTTCTAAAACGCCTCGGGGCGACCTTCGAACCGCAGACCTTGGTTTCGCTGCTGTCGATCGCCGAGCGGCAACTCGTCGAGATCGCCAGAGCCGTCCACGCAAATTCTCGCATTCTAGTCATGGACGAGCCGACGACGGCTCTGTCGTCGCGCGAAACGGATCGTCTCTTCGCGACCGTCCGCCAGTTGCGACAGGACGGCATGGCGATCATCTACATTTCGCATCGCATGGCCGAAGTGTATGAACTCTCGGATCGCGTCACCATCCTGCGGGACGGGACCTATGTCGGAACCATCGATCGCGCCGAGATGACCCCTGAGGTGGTCGTCAAGATGATGGTCGGTCGCGATATTTCCTCCTTTTATAAGAAGGATCACCGCTTTCAGGCGACCGCCGAGCCCATCCTCGAGGTCAGCCATATCGGCGACGGCCGGCGCGTGCATGACGTCAGCTTTTCGCTGCATGCCGGGGAGGTGCTTGGCTTGGCGGGCCTCGTGGGGGCCGGCCGCACGGAACTCGCGCGCATCTTGTTTGGGGCAGATCCGCATACGACCGGCGAGATCAAGCTGGCGGGCAAGCCGGTCACGATCCGATCGCCGCAAGACGCGATCGATGCGGGGCTGGTTTACCTCACCGAGGACCGGAAGGCCGAGGGCGTGCTTCTCGACATGTCGGTTCGTGACAACATCAATCTGATGATCTGCGGCAAGGACGCCAAAGCCGGGGTGTTGGACCTGAAACACGGAGCGGAGCGCGCCAAGGCCGCCATTGCTGCCATGACGATCCGGGTCGCATCGGCAGACGTGAATGTCGGGTCGCTTTCGGGCGGCAATCAGCAGAAGGTGCTGCTGTCGCGGTTGCTCGAAACCAAACCAGTCGTGCTGATCCTCGATGAGCCGACCCGCGGCGTCGATGTCGGTGCGAAATCCGAAATCTACCGGATTATCGACGATCTCGCGAAGGCGGGCGCGGGCGTGCTGGTGATCTCGTCCGAACTGCCGGAAGTGGTCGGTATCGCCGATCGCGTTCTCGTCATGCGGGAAGGCCATCTCGAAGGGCAGCTCGAGGGCGACCGCATCGATCAGGAAAACATCATCGCGCTCGCGACCGCGGCTCAGTCGCCGTTGGCGCCACAGCCCGCACTTGCGGCCTCCGCTCACTGATCTGGCTTTGCCGGACCACCATCACCCCCACCACCGAGCGACCGTGGTCAGGCTGGTGGTCTTCTCTCTCACGATCCTGACAAGGGCCACGTCATGACTTCGGTGAAAACGATCGATCCTTCACCTGCGCGACCGCCCGTCAAGGGTCAGCGCATGCAAGCCTTCTGGCGATCGGTCGGCATGCTGCCGATTCTGATCCTGATCTGCGTCATGTTCCAGTTCCTCAGTGGATGGTCCGAAACCGGCAACCTGTCGCAAGCTTTCCAAAGCGGCCGTTTCGGAACGGCCCTCAACCTGTCGACGGTCGCACAACAAGCCGCCGTCAATACGGTTTTGGCGGCCGGCATGACCTTCGTGATCCTCACAGGCGGCATCGATCTGTCGGTTGGCTCGATCCTGGCCGTGGGAGCCATGGCGGCCCTCATCATCTCGAAGATCCCGGATTGGGGTATGCTCGGCATTCTCGCCGGCGTCCTCACCGGCCTCGTCTTCGGGCTCATTAACGGCACGTTGATCTCGGCGATGCGGCTGCCGCCCTTCATCGTCACGCTCGGATCGTTGACGGCCGTTCGCGGTGTCGCGCGACTGCTCGGAGACGACACCACCGTGTTCAACTCCGACCTGCCTTTCGCAGCGATCGGCAACGGCGGCTTCGTGGTACCGGGCACCAGCTATAACGTGTCCTGGCTGGTCGTGATCGCCATCGTGGTGATCGCCATCTCCTGGTTCATCCTGCGACGCACCGTGCTGGGCGTGCACATTTACGCGGTCGGCGGCAATGCGGATGCGGCGCGCCTCGCGGGGATCAAGGTCTGGGCGGTTCTGCTCTTCGTCTATGGCGTCTCGGGCTTTTTAGCCGGTCTCGGCGGCGTGATGCAGGCGTCTCGGCTTTATGCCGCCAACGGATTGCAGCTGGGCACCAGCTACGAACTCGATGCGATCGCAGCCGTCATCCTGGGCGGCACCAGCTTCGTCGGCGGTGTCGGCTCGATCATCGGCACGTTGATCGGGGCGCTCATCATCGCGGTCCTGGCCAACGGGCTGATCCTCACGGGCGTCTCGGACGTCTGGCAGTTTATTATCAAGGGTTTGGTGATCATCGGAGCCGTCGCGCTCGACCGCTATCGGATGCAGGGGAATGCCCGCACCTGACCCTTCACGTCATCCGGGCCTAACGCCCGGTCAAGCCGGCTTCGGGCCAACACGGGACCGGCTTTTCCGTCTCACAGGGAGTTTACAATGCTCAAGAAGATTCTACTCGCCAGCGCGGCTTTGATGATCGCGTCCGGCGCAGCATCAGCCAAGGACTTGAAGTCGATCGGCATATCGCTCGGATCGCTCGGCAATCCGTTCTTCATCGCTCTGTCGAAGGGCGCCGAGGCAGAGGCCAAGAAGACCAACCCGAACGTGAAGGTTCAGACGGTCGGTTACGATTACGATCTCGGCAAGCAGGTCACGCAGATCGATAATTTCATCGCTTCTGGCGTCGATCTCATTTTGCTCAACCCGGGTGACCCGAAGGCCCTCAAACCCGCTATCGCAAAGGCCCAGAAGGCTGGCATCATCGTGGTGGCGGTCGACACCTATGCGGACGGCGCCGATGCCGCCGTGACGACCGACAACATCCAGGCCGGTCAGATCGCGTGCCAGTATATCGTCGACAAGCTGAACGCTAAGGGCGACGTCATCATCGAGAATGGCCCTCAGGTGTCATCCGTGATCGACCGCGTGGTCGGCTGCAAAAAGGCATTCGGTGCAGCATCCGGTCTCAAGATCCTGTCGAGCGACCAGGATGCCAAGGGCTCGCGCGATGGCGGCCTCTCCGTCATGCAGAGCCTGCTGACCCGTTTCCAGAAGGTCGATGCCATCTTCGCCATCAACGACCCCCAGGCGATTGGCAGCAATCTTGCGGCCAAGCAGCAGAACCGTTCGAACATCATCATCACGTCGGTCGATGGCGCGCCGGATATCGAAGCCGCGCTGAAGGACGCCAACTCACCCATGATCCAGGCCTCTGCGAGCCAGGATCCCTATCTGATGGCCCGCAAGGCCGTGCAGGTCGGCGTCGACATCCTGAGCGGCAAGAAGCCGGCCGAGCTCGTGACCTTGATCCCGCCGACGCTCGTGACGCGCGATAACGTCAAGGACTATAAGGGTTGGCAGGCCGTTCGCGCCGACTGATCTGCCAAAGATGTAGTTGCATCATGGAAACCGGCCCTCGCGGGCCGGTTTCTTTTTGGGCGGCGTCAGGTCCGCGACGTGTAGTGCCGCGCAACCTCGAGACCACGCTGAGCTTGGCCGAGTTCGACGGGCTCGCCGGACGCGGCGCGCGCTGCCGCAAGAGCCTGCCGCAGCACGGCGGAGTCGCGGGGCATCTCGCCATGGCTCGCGCTCTCCAAAGCCGCCAGATCCTCCGGAAAGCCGTAGGAGTCGAGGGCGAGAGCCAGTGCCAAAGCCGTGAAGACGGGCGTCGGCGCATCACGCAGTTGCGGATCCGCACGCGCAATCCGGTACACGTTGACGAATTGCTTGATCGCACGCGGATTTTCACCGGCAAACGACGCAAGGGCAGCGACAGTCTCGGCTTCCTTCGGCCGCCACGCGGCATCGAGAGCCGACTGACGCGGATCGATCGCATCGCCGACGCTCGGCGTCGCCGCCGATCCACCCTCGATCAGACGACGCGCATAAGTCGCCCGCAGATCCGCCCGATCAGGCAAGCCGAGGTGGTAGGAGAGATTGACGCTTCGGCCAAGATCGGCTGTCGACCGGGCCGGATCCGTCTCCGAGAAGCCGCTGGCCAGCACACCTCGATCTGCCGCCAGAATGATGACGAAGCCAGGGCCGAGGAGGCGCCGCGCCGTTGTGACGAAGCTTGCGGCTGCATCGGCCGCAAGACGATCGAGTCCGTCGATCGCGACGACGATCCGGCGCGGCACGCCTGTGTCCCGATGAGCAATTCCGGGAGCAAGTTCCTCGTTCATCCCGGCCGCGGCGCCGACCGTTCCGCGCGCCATCAGAGCGCCAAGGCTTCTAAAGAAAGTCGCTGCCGAATCGCGAGGGGCGGCATCGGCCGGAAGCAGGGCGGAGGCCGATGCGTCGTGGAGGCCGGAGGAGATGTGCTGGCTGGCGCGTCGCTCAGACGCGGCCGCACGGACGGAGGCGGCTTCGGCATCGCTCGCCAACCCGTCCACCCGGCGGGTTTGGTGGGCGAGTTGGCCCTTGAGGTCGCGATGGCGCGCCTCGAGGTCGTATCGCAACAGCGACACGCCCTTGAAGATCGGCTGCAGGAATCGCGCGGCGCGAAGCACATTCCAGACAAGCGCGAGGATCGCCAACGTCAAGGCAACGGTGTGAATTGGCCCGAGCCAGTGAACATGCCCGCGCAACCAGTCCGCCGTCGGCACAGCGCGATCGCCAAAATCTGCGATCCACGTCAACCATGCCTGTTGATCGGTCTGCAGGGCCGTTGCGCCCCAGGCCAAGAGGCCGAACAGGATCGCGTAGACGATCAGTCGTGTCTGGCCCGGATAGGCCCAGAGGGCGCGTAGACCCAGCGCGAACCGCGACAGGGGGGCGCTGGCCTCGCTCGCCTCCCGAACGAGATCCTTATAGGTCAAGACAGGATCCGCACCGGTGAACCCGAAGGAGCGAAGTGCAGCTTCGATGCGGGATCGGTTGCCTCTCGCATAGGCGTCGACCCGGGATCCGGCGGCTTCGAACAAAACCGTCTCGACGAGGCGCGCTTGCCGGGCCACCAGGCCATCCAGTGTTTGTCGCTCCTCATCGAGCCGCCGGCGCGCATCGTTGAGCGAATCGCTTGCATCGCGGGCGGCCTTCACCGGATCGCCTCCCGCATGCAGGGTCTCGGACATCGACGCCGGATAGGAGATCGCGAGTGCCTCGGCGACAGCCACCATCAGCGTGGCACCCGCGTCGGTCGAGTACGAGGCCTCAACCTGCACCGTGAGAATGTCGGGCAGGAACGGGCTTGCGGCGCGGACGCGAGCCGCCCCATCGCTCGCCTGTTTTACGGCCGCGATCGTTTGGTTCAGGAAAAAGCTCTTGCCGGCGCCGGCCGATCCGAACACCCCGACACAAAAGGGCGTCTCCACCTGCTGATGCGCCAGAAGTTCGGCCATGAAGACGGCTTGCTCACCGCGCCCGAGTTCGTCCTCACCCGACGCGAGATCGGCCGAAAACAGGGGCGCGATCGGGGTCATGGCTCGGCTTGCGTCAGGCGGGCGGACGAGCGACGAGCTCACGCCGGCTGGGATCGGAAAACCGGGGTCGCGCACCGCAATATCGGCTGAACTCACATGCTGCTCCTTCGATTGAACCTGATTGACACGGCCGCAGACGAACCGCGATGAGCGTCGTCTCGCTCCGAAATGGAGCATTCTGGTGCGCCGCGCCGAGCGCGTCTGCTTGTGCGGGTTTCCGCCGCCTGCTACCTCTGACTGATCTGGATGTACACCCCACCGATGCGATCGGACGACAAGGAATCGATATCGATTTCTAACGCCACGAACGTGATCGAATTTTGAAATCGTGAGCATTGTTTCGCGGCGGGCGCCCATGCTCGAGCGAATGCGAGAAGAGCGGACCACAACGTATGGCCTCCAATCAATTCATCTATCATATGCAGGGGCTGACCAAGACCTACCCGACCGGCAAGAAGGTTTTGGACAACGTCCACCTCTCCTTCTATCCGGACGCCAAAATCGGCGTGTTGGGCATCAACGGGTCGGGTAAGTCGACGCTGCTCAAGATCATGGCCGGGATCGACACCGAATATCAGGGTGACGGCTTCGTCGCCGACGGCGCGCGCGTCGGCTATTTGCCGCAGGAGCCGCAACTCGACGACAGCCTCGACGTTCGCGGCAATGTCATGTTGGGCGTCTCGGCCAAACAGTCGATCCTCGATCGCTACAACGACCTCGCGATGAATTATTCGGACGAGACGGCGGATGAGATGACCCGCCTGCAGGACGAGATCGAAGCCCAGAACCTGTGGGACCTCGATAGTCAGGTCGAACAGGCCATGGACGCGCTCGGCTGTCCGCCCGACGATTGGCCCGTCGACAAGCTCTCGGGTGGTGAACGCCGCCGCGTGGCGCTTTGCAAATTGCTGCTCGAAAAGCCCGACCTGCTGCTCCTCGACGAACCGACCAACCATCTTGACGCCGAAACGGTGAACTGGCTGGAGGGTCATCTTCGCAATTACGAGGGCGCGATCTTGATCGTGACCCATGATCGCTACTTCCTCGACAATGTGACCGGCTGGATTCTCGAGCTCGATCGCGGTCGGGGCATCCCGCATGAGGGCAATTACACCTCCTACCTCAAGCAGAAGGCCAAGCGGCTGTCGTTGGAGAAGAGCGAGGATGCGTCCCGTCAACGGCAGATCGAACAGGAAGCCGAGTGGATGGGCGCGTCGCCCAAGGCCCGTCAGGCCAAGTCCAAGGCGCGTATCCAACGTTACGAAGATCTCGTCACCAAACAGGCCGACCGGATTCCGTCCTCGACCCAGATCGTCATTCCAGTGGGTGAGCGGCTCGGCAACAACGTCGTCGAATTCACGGGCCTGTCAAAGGCATTTGGCGACAAGCTTCTGATCGACAATCTCACCTTCAAGCTGCCGCCTGGCGGCATCGTCGGCGTGATTGGCCCGAACGGCGCGGGCAAGACCACGTTGTTCAAGATGATCACCGGCCAGGAAAAACCCGACAAGGGCGAGATCGCGGTCGGCGACAGCGTGCAGCTCGGTTACGTCGATCAATCGCGTGACGCCCTCGACGGCAAGAAGAACGTCTGGGAGGAAATCTCTGAAGGCAACGAGATCATCTATCTCGGCAAGCGCGAGATCAATTCGCGGGCCTATACGGGCGCCTTCAACTTCAAAGGGCCCGACCAGCAGAAGAAGGTCGGGCAGCTATCGGGCGGTGAGCGCAACCGCGTCCATCTCGCCAAGATGCTCAAGAAGGGCGCGAACCTACTGCTGCTCGATGAGCCGACCAACGATCTCGATGTCGAGACCCTGCGGGCTCTGGAAGACGCGTTGACTGATTATGCCGGCTGCGCCGTGATCATCAGCCATGATCGCTTCTTCCTCGACCGCATTGCGACCCACATGCTGGCCTTTGAAGGCGATAGCCACGTCGAGTGGTTCGAGGGCAACTTCGCCGACTACGAAGAGGACAAGAAGCGCCGTCTTGGCGTCGACAGCCTCATTCCGCATCGCATGAAGTACAAGAAGTTCTCGCGCTGACGCGCTTTCGCGCGTGACCGACGATTCCAGACTGGATTCAAAGCAAAAGCGCCGACCATGTTGGCGCTTTTTTATTGTCTACCGGCTAAGTCGGCTGTACCCCGGCCGCTCATGGCGCCTCTGCAGCGACCTGAAGCGAGCTCATCGATGATCACCATCTATCACTTGTCGACATCCCGTTCCGAGCGCGTGATCTGGCTGATGGAGGAGCTCGAACTCCCCTATCGCGTCGAGCGCCTCGACCGGCAACCGAACCTGCAAGCCCCCGACCATTTGAAGAGCGTGCATCCGCTGGGGCGAGCGCCGATCATCCGGGATGGCGACGTGACGCTCGCCGAGTCCGGGGCCATCGTGGATTATATCACGCGACGCAGCGGCGGCCGCATGGCGGTTGGTCCGGAGGCGCCGAACTTTGCCGACTATCTCTTCTGGCTGCATTTCGCCGAAGGCAGCTTCGCCTCGCAATTGTTGCGCGAGTGGTATCTCGATCTGCTCATGCCGGATGCCGACAATAACCCCATCGTGTCGCGCGTTCATGCCGATAGTCAGGCGCAGCTCGATTTCGTCGAGGCCCGTCTCGGCGTGGTGCCGTATTTTGCGGGCTTCGATTTTACCGCCGCCGACATCATGATGGCGTTCCCGTTCACGACGATGCAGCGCTTCAAGCAGCTCGACCTGTCGGATCGCCCCAACATTCGCGCCTACGTGAACCGCATCAGCAACCGGCCGGCCTATCGCACCGCGATGGCGGCCGCTGAACCCGAACAGCCGGCCCGCTGACGCGCCGCGCGACGGCGGGTCTGGACGCGTGAACGTGCCCCTTCCGATCGAGGCCGTTTTAGCCGAGCTTCGTGCGGCGCTCTCATCCGGCACGGCGGCGGTGCTGGTCGCGCCACCCGGGGCCGGCAAAACAACGCGCGTTCCATTGGCGTTGATGGACGACGCTTGGGCCAGCACAGCAAAACTGATTTTGCTGGAGCCGCGCCGCCTCGCCGCTCGGGCGGCGGCCGAGCGGATGGCCCAATCGCTCGGCGAGCGGGTCGGCGAGACGATCGGCTTGCGCGCGCGGTTCGACACGCGGGTTTCGGCTCGTACCCGGATTGAGGTCGTGACCGAGGGCGTCTTCACCCGCATGATCCTCGACGACCCCGGCCTCGATGGCGTCGCAGCCGTTATTTTCGACGAATACCACGAGCGCTCGCTGGATGCTGATCTCGGGCTGGCCCTAGCGCTCGACGCACAGGCGGGTCTGCGCGAGGATCTGCGCATTCTTGTCATGTCGGCAACGCTCGACGGCGCCCGTGTCGCCAGCCTGCTCGGTGATGCCCCGATCATCGAAAGTCAGGGCCGTGCTTTCCCGATCACGACGACCTACCTCGGACGCGATCCAACCGAGCGGCTCGACGATGCCGTTACCAAGGCGATCCTCCGCGCCATCGGGGATGAGACCGGCTCGGTGCTGGCGTTTCTACCCGGCCAAGGCGAAATCCTCCGCGTAGCCGAACGGCTCGACGAGCGCCTGCGCGATCGCTCGATCGTCATCGCCCCCCTCTTCGGCACGATGGACCGCGCCGCCCAGGATCGCGCTATCGCACCATCAAAGCCGGGGGTCCGAAAAATCGTGCTGGCGACCTCGATCGCCGAGACGTCGCTGACCATTGAGGGCGTGCGGGTCGTGGTCGATAGCGGCATGGCACGGGCTCCGCGCTTCGAGCCCGATCTCGGCATGACGCGGCTCGAGACGATTCGGGTGTCGCGAGCGGGGGCGGACCAGCGGCGCGGTCGCGCCGGCCGCACCGAGCCTGGTGTTTGCTATCGATTATGGGAAGAAGCCGCGACTGGCGCGCTGACGGCTTTTGCGACGCCTGAGATCCGCAATGCCGATCTGTCGGGGTTGCTGCTCGACCTCGCCTTATGGGGCGCCCGCGATCCGCTCGCACTGGCATGGCTCGACCCACCGCCCGCCCCCGCCTTGCGCGAGGCTCGGACACTCCTGCGGGCGCTCGACGCCATCGATCCGGAGGGCGGGATCACGCCGTGGGGACGCGGCATGGCGGCACTCGCGGCCCCGCCGCGGATCGCACGGATGGTCGTCGAGGCGGCGCGGCGCGGCGCGGCCGCACTCGGGGCCGAGGTCGCAACCCTCCTGGTCGAACATGCCCTCGGCGGCGGCGGCACCGATGTGTCCGACAGGCTGGATGGATGGCGCCGCGATCGTTCGGCACGGGCAGAAGCGGCGCGCGGGCTCTCGCGATCGTTCAGACAACAGGCCGATGCCGCCCTGAAGGCGGCGGCGCTGCCGCGCTCCCCTGGCGAGCCGCCGAGTCCCGGCATGGTGCTGGCGCTGGCCTTCCCGGATCGGATCGCCAAGGCGCGCGGTCGAGACGGCGAGTTCCTAATGGCGAACGGGCGCGCGGCGGCGCTGGACGCGCATGACCGGTTAGCGCGAGAGCCCTGGCTCGCGGTGGGCGAACTCGCGGGCCGCGCGGGTGGCGCGCGTATTCTGCTGGCGGCTCCCCTCACACTAGAGGAGATCGAGACGCTGGCAGGGGATGCGCTGGAAAAGCGGGACGAACTCAGCTTCGATCCGGCTCGCGCAGCCCTGGCGCGGCGCGCCGTCACGCGGTTCAAGGGACTGCTGCTGTCCGATCGCACGCTGCCGGTCGACGCCGATAGCATGTCGGCCGAAGCGCTGGCGATCGGGATCGCGACACTCGGCATCGCGCGTCTACCCTGGACCAAGTCACTGACGCAGTGGCGTGACCGTGTCATGTTTCTGCGCCGCGCCGACCCGGATCCTGACGTCTGGCCCGACCTGTCGGACGCGGCACTGGCCGAAACGGCGGCAACGTGGCTGGCCCCCTTCATCCTGGGCAAGTCGAGCCTCGCGGCCGTCACGGCGAGTGATCTCGGCCATGCGCTTCAGGCTCTTCTTCCTTATTTGCTACAGCAACGGCTGGACCACGACGCGCCGACGCATTTCGAGGCGCCGACCGGCTCGTGCGTCGCGGTCGACTACGATGCCGAAGGCGGCCCCGCCCTGGCGATCCGCGTGCAGGAGCTCTTCGGTCTGACCGAGCATCCGGCTTTGGCGCGAGGCCGCATGCCACTGACGCTGCACCTGCTCTCGCCGGCGCATCGGCCCATTCAGATCACCAGGGATCTGCCGGGCTTCTGGCGCGGCTCGTGGGCGGCGGTCAAAGCCGAGATGAAAGGTCGCTATCCCCGCCATCCCTGGCCGGACGATCCGGCCCATGCGCCGCCGACGACACGCGTCAAGCCGCGCGGCTGACCAGAAAGCCGAAGCTCAAGGCACGGGATGAGAACGTGACGCGACCGCATTCGCTTGCGTCGCGGGCGTTTCCGCGCTTGTTTCGGCGCCGATGCTGGAATCAACGCCGCCCCATGCCGTGAAGAGCACACGCGATAAGCTCGTCGCCCTGCTGGATTACGTCGAGCAGGTTGTCCGTCTCGATGAACGGGTGGCGTTCGACATCGGCGAATACAAGCTCGCGGATGGCAAGCCGGTCAGCTTCCGCTCGGCCGATACGCGCGCGCTCCCCAGCGTTCGCCACGACGGCCACGACGACGACGGGCCGATCTGGCTCGCAATCGAGCGCTTGCAGCGGCTTGAGCCCCCTCTGCCGCCAGTCCATCTCTCGGGTTGGATCATCGTCTCGAACGATCCGAACAAGCCGCCCCTCGTCGTTCGCGAGCGGCGTATTCCGGTTGACAACGCCGGGCGACTCGCTCGCGTCGCGGCTGGCGCTTGCGCCGACGCCTTTCTTCCGGCCGACCCCAAGCCGCAAGAAGACGACGGACATCAGCCCGAGCCGAGCTATTTGTTCGTTCTGAAGCTCGACGATCTGCAAGCTACTGAAGCCGAGATCGAGCGATGGATCGCGACCGTCTGGACGTCGTGGTCGGAAGCCGAAAAGCCGCGGCGCCGAACAATCGTGCTCTATGAGCGGCTTTATAAACTCCTGCAGCAGATGGAGGTGAGCGGCAGCGAGGCTGCGATCGAAATCGTGTGGGGGATTGGCACCGTTCACTGGCATCATGCCGGTCGCCGCGTCGAGCGCCCTTTCATCGAGCGGCGGGTCGATCTCGAGCTCGACGATGCGGCGAGCGGCTTGCTACGCGTTCGGCCGACCACGGGCGACGCTACGGTCGATCTCAAGCCCTATGAGGATCTCGGCTGCCCGAACCTTGCCCAACTCGACGAAGTGGTCCGCCGCGAGATCGCGCGCGTCGCGGCCGACGAAGGGATGTCGCCGTTCCGGCGGGAGACTTTCGAGCCCTTGCTGATCGCGGCGGCGGCTCGCCTCCATGCCGACGGCGTCTATCTGGCCGACGAGGATCAAGCCATCGGTCCGGCGGGTCAAGCCCCGACGATCGAGGCCGGCTGGGTGCTGTTCGCGCGGCCTCGCACCAACCATGTGGTTTTGGCCGATATCGACCGCCTCCGCGTCGTGGCGCGCGATCCTGAGCAGTCAATCGAGGGCGTGTCGACCCGGATCGTCACCGAGCCATCCGCTACGACAAGCGACGACTGGGCGCCGCTGAGCGGAATCTTGGGCGACAGCCCGCTGCCCGAAACCGCCGACGAGCCGGTCGGCATCGCCACGGAAGTTTTTTTTCCGAAGCCGTTCAACGACGACCAGATCGAGATCGTTCGCCGCCTCGCGGCCTCCGACGGGCTCGTGGTGCAAGGACCGCCCGGCACGGGCAAGACGCATACGATCGCCAATCTGATCTGCCACGCCATGGCGACCGGTCAGCGCGTTCTGGTCGTGTCACGCGGAGAAGCGGCGCTCTCGGTCCTCCGCGATCAATTGCCCGATAAGGTGCGACCCCTCGCGATCGCCATTCTGGCGAACGAACGCCAAGGGCTGCAACAGGTCGAAGGCGCGATCCGCGAAATCCAATCGATCGTCGAGGAAAGTCGACCGGATGTGCGCCGCCGCGCCATCGCCATGGCCGAAAGCGAAATCGTCAAGCTCCGCCAGCGAATCGCCGCAATCGATGTCGACCTCGATCGGATCGCCTCGGTACAGGCGTTGCGGATCGGCCCTCGGCAGGAAACGCCAGCCGATCTGGCGCGGAGGATCGCGAGTGAGCGCGAGGCATACGCCTGGTTCATGGATCGGCCGATCGCCTATGCGAGCGAAACGGTCCTCCAGGATGCAGACCTTCGCGACCTCTCAGGCGCGCGGCGGCGGGTCGCGGACCTGATCGACCACCGCAGCGCCGTGCTACCCTCGCCCGCCGACCTCCCGAACGCCGACGAGGTGGCGGGCTGGCACGCCATGCTGCTGCGCGGCGGCGAACTTGCCGAGACAGCCGCGCAAGGACCGGCGCGCGGGATGCGGCTCGGGATGAGCGACATCGCCTCGGCCGAACATCTCGCGGACGCCCTCGACGGCTTGGCGCGCTCGCGCGAGGCGCTGCCGCTCGATCATTGGCTGCATCCTTTTCTGCTCGGACGCGGGGTCGGTGCGTCCGGCCCGTGGTTCGACCTCTTCGCGAAACTCTGCGCCGACTGGCTCGATTGCGATGCGGCGCGAGCCAGAATTGCAACCCACGCGGTCGACCTGCCGCCCGGGCTTCTCGACGATGCAGAGGCACGCGCCGCGATCGCCCGTGTGGTCCGCGGTGATCGTCTGTGGTCGATGTTCTCGATCGGAAAGGCGCAAGCCAAGGCGCTCATCGCCTCAATCCGGCTGCGGGGATCGCCCATCAAGGAGGACGACGAAGCAGGGTGGCGACTTGTGGAGGCGAGGATCGAGCTTGCGCTGCACGCACGCGACCTCGACGCGCGATGGCGCGCCTTTGCGGCCGACGTCGGCGCCGGACCCAGCGACGGCGCGACACTGCCGACTGCAGCACGAGCGATGCAACACCTGAGGCAGGCCCGCGATGCCTTCCGTGACCTGCCTGGCCTGCCGTCGACAGCTCCCGCCTTCGACGCGATCGCGGCCGACCCGGCGCAGGCGCGAGCGCTTGCGGCCCAGCTTCGCCAAGCCATCGAGGCCGTCCGCCTCGAAACGATACGATCGACCACTGTCCGCATCGCGGCGCTCTTCGACGAGGGCGAGGAGCGAACCACCGTCATGGCAAGGCGCTTCTTCGCCGATGTGCTCGGCCGCGAGTCGGTCGATGCCACCCGGATCGGGCCGGCCTGGAGGTCGCTTCTGGCGCGCCTGACCCATCTCCACGAACGAGCCAGCGATTTCGTCACCATCAACCGCGTGACGACCGGTATCATGGAGGCTGGTGCGCCATTATGGGCAGCCCGTCTTCGCGACGAACCCGCTCGAGCGGACGCGGACCCGCTGATCTCCATGGCATGGCGCGAGACGTGGGACTTTGCGGCCGCCGACGCTCATCTGGCGCGGATCGATGCGCGCGCTCAGCTCATGTCGCTCGCCAACCAGCGCGCCGAACATGAACGCAATTGCGCCCGCTTGTTCGTGGAGCTCGTCCGCGAGCGCACCTTCTACACGCTGGAGCGGCGGCTCTCGCCTTCGGTGAAATCCGCTCTCGTGGAATTCGTTCGCGCGCTCGGGCGGCTCGGGAAAGGCACCGGTAAGGGCGCCGGGCGGCAGCGTCGGGCCGCACAGGACGCCATGCGGCGTTGCTACAATGCCGTTCCGTGCTGGATCATGCCGACCTGGCGGGTCGCCGAGCAGATTCCATCCGATCTTGCGGCCTTCGATCTCGTGATCCTCGACGAAGCCTCGCAGTCGGACGTGACCGAGCTGCCGGCTATTCTACGGGGCAAGAAGATCCTCGTGGTCGGCGACGACCGACAGGTGAGCCCAATGGCGCCATTCGTCTCGCAGGGGCGAATCGACCAATTGCGCCAACGCTATCTGCGCGGCTTGCCGTTCCAGAGCCTGCTGGAGCCTGGCGAAAGCCTCTACACGCTGATGCAGGCGGTGTTTCCGAACGAGCGATTGATGCTGAAGGAACATTTCCGCTGCGTCGAGCCGATCATCCGCTTCTCGATGCAGTTCTATCCCGAAACGCTGCTGCCGCTGCGGATACCCGCCGCGACCGAGCGGCTCGATCCGCCGCTGATCGCAATTTATGTCCCGCATGGCACGCGCGAGAAATCCCGGAAGATCAATCGCGCGGAAGCCGACGTGATCGTCGACGAGATCGTCGCCTTAACCGCAACCAAGGGCATGGAGCGACGAACGATCGGTATGATCTCGCTGATCGGCGGCGATCAGGCCGATCTCGTCAGGAGCCTGTTGTCGGATCGCCTCGGAGCCGAGTTGATGCAGCGGCACGCGATCCTCTGCGGCGACAGCGCCACGTTCCAGGGCAACGAACGCGACATCATGTTTCTGTCGATGGTGGCGGACCGGACCCATCGCACGGCACTCACGATGCGCCGCTACGAGCAGCGGTTCAACGTCGCGATGTCGCGCGCGCGGGACAGGGTCGTGCTGGTGCACTCGGTCGAACGGGCGGATCTCAATCCGGCTGACCTGAAAGCACGGCTCCTGGCGCATTTCGATGACCCGATGCCACTCGGCGCGGCTCGGCACATCGGCGACCCGCTCGACCGATGCGAGTCGGGATTCGAGCGCGATGTCATGAGCCGCCTGTTGGGCCTCGGTTATCATGTGGAGCCGCAGGTCGGTGCGCTGGGGTTCCGGATCGATATGGTGGTCGAGGGCGAGGGTGGCCGGCGGCTCGCCGTGGAATGCGACGGCGACAGCTTTCACGGACCCGAGCGCTGGCGCGAGGATATGCGCCGGCAGCGTATTTTAGAGCGGGTGGGCTGGCGTTTCTGGCGTTGCTTCGCCTCGAGCTTCTATGCCGATCCAGACGGCACGCTGGCAGATCTCACGGCTGCCCTGGCGCGCTATGGCATCGAACCGAGGCCCGTTGGGCAGGAGCGTGCTTTCCAAACCGCCTTCGTGGAACGGCGCATCGCGACCGTCCCCGCCACGGCCGCAGATCCTTCCGTTCAGGCCGAATTACCGCTTGCTCAACCCGAAAACGACGTGCTGACAAACAGTGCGTTGCAGCGCACCGCAGGGCTGAACGACCGTATCGTGCTCACCTTCGCCGATGACAAGAAACCGCGCTCTTTGTTGCTGACAGACGGGCCGGAGGACGTCGGACGGGGATTGATCTTCATCGACTCGCCGCTCGGCCGCACCTTGGCCGGGCGCGAGGAGGACGACGAAATCGAACTCATGCTTGATGGCGCGATCCGCAAGGCGATGGTGGAGCGAATCGAAGCGGCATCGCACATCGGCGCCGCCGAGTGACTGTGTATCGTCAGGCTGCCGCAAGCTTGGCGAAGGCGCCCCCGCGTGCCACGAGATCCTCATAGCGGCCGGTTTCGACGATCCGCCCCGCCTCGAACATGAGAATGCGATCGGCGTTGCGGATTGTGGCCAAGCGATGCGCGATGATGAAGGTGGTGCGTTCGGCCGTGGCGGCCTGGAGCGCGATTTGGACCTTCCGTTCCGTCGCAGGATCGAGCGCGCTCGTCGCCTCGTCGAAGATCAGGATCGGCGGATCTTTGACCAACGCCCGCGCGATCGACAGTCGTTGGCGCTCGCCGCCCGAAAGTGATCGACCGCGTTCGCCGATGATCGTTTGAAGCCCACCGGGCTGATGGCTGACGAAATCCGCCGCCTGCGCCTTGTCGAGAGCCATCTCGACCTCTGCAACCGTCGCGTCCGGTTTGCCGATCCGAATATTCTCGTCGATCGAGCGAGCAAACAACATCGGCTCTTGAAACACCACGCCGATGTTGCGGCGCAGACCCGCGAGCGTCATGTCGCGAAGATCGATGCCATCGATCGTGATCCGCCCGGCCCCTGGATCGAAAACGCGATGGAGTAATCCAAGCGTGGTGGATTTGCCCGATCCCGTCGCCCCGACGAGCGCAATGGTTTCACCCCGCGCCACCGTGAAGGATAGATCCGCGACGGCGTCGCGCTTGCCGTCATAGGTAAACCCGACATGGTCGAAAACGACCTCGCCCGCGAGCCGGCCAGGGTCGCGTGCGCCAAGTCGGTCCGTCACGACCGGCTCGGTATCGAGCACGCCGAAGAAGTCGCGCAATTTCGGTGTCTGCATCAGGAGTGCGTTGAAGAAGGCCACCACCTGATCGAGCCGGGCGATCATCATGGTGGCGAAGCTCATGAAGGCGACGATCTCGCCGACAGTCGCGAGCCCAGAGAAATGCAGCGATAATCCAAGCGCGAAGATCGACAGGATCGTCAGCGTCGCCGAGGCACGCGTCGCGACCGCCGCAAACGCCCACCAGGACAAAACAGGCATCTGCGCCTGGAGCAACCGATCGATGAGGGCCCGCATCGCCGACGTTTCGGATTCGATCCGGGCAAAGCTCTGGATGACCGGGATATTGCCGAGAGCGTCGGCGGCGCGTTCGGCGAAGTCGGTTTGATATCGCTCCACACGGCCCTGCAGGCCCTCGGTTCGTCGAAGGACCAGCGCGGTCAGGACGCCGAACACCGCCACGAGTCCAATAAGAAGGCTTCCTAATCGCCAATTGATCACGAGCGACAGCGGCATCAACACCACCAGCGCAACGAGAGCCGCACAATGGTCGCGGAAGAACGACAGCCACAGCCCCGCCATGCCGTTGGCCCCTTCCAGCATGACCTTCAGCAAGCGTCCCGAATGAACTGCGGAATGAAAACTCAGTGGCAGATGCAGAACATGGTCGAAGAAACGCGCCATCACGCCAAGACGGTTGCGGTGCGACAAGCGATCGGCATGCAGCGCGACCACGACCGAACAAGCGATGACGAAGAGGCCGAAGCCGGCCCAAGCGAGCCCGAGCGGTGTCACGTCGGCCCAGGTTGCCGGGCGATGTTGAGCATCCGGCCGCGTCAGCCGGTCGATGATGCGCCCGAACAGAACAGGTTCGGCGAATTGTGCGCCCGCGAGCGCGATGTTGGCGATGACCAGCACGATCGCGATCGGCGCATCCCCGCGCAGCACCGCCAGTGCGCGCAGATAGAGCAGGATGGATGACATCGATCTTCGGGAAGACATAGGCCTCGGCTGCTTTGACGCGCCGGTCGTTGATTGCCCGCTTCCAGCCGAAAACGCAAAAACGGGAAAGAGCCCGGCCTCACTGGGCAGGCCGGGCTTGCCCATGGCTGCCAAGACCTCAGTGGGTCGGGGCAGTCCGAAGCGCTTGCAATTCTAGGGTCTTGGTTCGTTCGTTGAGATCCCGAATGATGTCGCGAGCGGAGTAGAGATCCGACTGAAACTTCTTTTGTTCGTCGACCTGTCTTTGAACGTCGGCGAACTGCCGGTCCACGGCGCGCCAATGCTCTTCGTGCTCGCCTCGTGGCACGACCTCATTCTCCAATTTGTCGATGTGCTGGCGATTTGCCTCGACGGCTTTCTCGGCGCCCCGCTGCCAATCGTCCCGCCGCGCGCCGGAGATATCCAGCCGCTTGTCGAGATCACGGTCAGTGACGGCCGTTTCGGCCAACCGCTCGAGGTGAGACGACACGCGCTCCTGATCCTTCGAGATCGGCGCATAGGCGAGTGACCCGACGCCGAGCAGCATGGCGAAGACGACCCCCGCCGCGCTCCAGATGACGGCCCATGGGGTCTGCGATTTGGCGTCGAATTTGGCACCGAGGCCGGCCACCATGCTCTCGATACGCAGCATCCCGTTCTCGACGCCAAGCACACGGGTCCGCAACTCGGTGATCTGGCCCTCGGCGCTATGGGGCTGCTTCAGGCTGTCGGTCATGATTAATGGTCTCCGAGACACGCGGACTGAAGGTCAAGCTCGATGCAGCCAAGAGGATACGCTGGACGCCATCGGTCCAACGATCGAGACGCCAAAGACGAAATCGACCACGATCTTTTCGCAATCGAAATAATCCGGCGGCAGCTTGGCTATGCCCAGCGAGCCATAATGGCCCATGCCGAACGTGAAGGTGCTATCGAGGAAGATCATCCCGACATGCAGGCAGGCTGGGACGCCAACCAACATGCAGAGGAGCTTCGGTCCCCACCATGACGCGGCAGCGAGCCTTGCCGTATAGACCGTCTTCTCAAAATCGAGCCATGCGGTGTAGGCCGTCGCATCCTCGCCGGCAGCGGCCTTGAATCCCTCGAGTGTCACGTCCTGCCTCTTGCCGAGCCACGCGAAGACCGGTTGAAGAACCGACGTCAAAAGCCCGCCGGAAATCCAACTCAGAAGGGACGCCAGCATTACCGCGCCTCGGTAGAGATCGCGCCGGATGGGGCGGGATCGTTGCGCGGAACCGTCCTGACGTCCTTCAGTTTCCCATGCAGAACCAGAAGCGCGGACGCAAAGGCGGCCAGACCCGCGGCTTTGATCGCGATGTCGTCCTGCAGCACGGCTTTCCACAGCAGCGTGTCCTGAAACGGCGAAAGCGCGCTCGGATCGACGCCGAGGACGGTTTGGATTAGGTCCCAGAAGCCGCCGATTAAGGATGCCACGAACAACATGAGAGCCGTTCGCAAGCCCTTGAGGCGGAGCAGGATCCACGTCAAAGCTGAATATTCGCGAGCATCGATCTCGGCCGTTAGTCCGGCCGTCCAACGATAGGCGAGCAACCACGGGTGGATGACCGCGAACCAGGCGATGGCCCAAGCGGTCAGAAGCGCGAACGGAAACACGAGATCGAGAAGGAACAACATTGATCAGCCTTTCGGAATGAAAGCGCGCGGGGAGCGCTATGCAGATGATGGTCACCGCGTCTTGCGAAGCGTCAGGAACACCAGCCAGAGCCGCTTGAGCAGCGACGCGGGAGGGCACGCCGCGTCATATTGGATCGGATCGCCTATCAGGAACTGCGCGCGCTCGGCCGCCCGTCGCTTGGCGAGGCCCGCAACCACTCGTCCGCCCGCCTTGTTCCAGAGCAGAAAGGCATCGGCGGCCGCGCCGAGGTCGCCGGCATTGAACCGGCGCACGACGCTCGATCCACGAAAGCCAGCCGAGCCGATGTTGAACGCGAGGCTCACCATCGCGTCGAACTGGTTCTGCGTCGCGGCCCGCGTGATCGCTTTTTTGACGGCCGCCTCGAATGGAGCAAGATCGGAGGCGAAAATCGTCTCCGCCTCGGTTTGCGAGATCATCATGCCAGCGGTGACGCGGGGCAGCGTGGCGCGGCCCGTGTGCCCAACCCCAATCGTGAGGACACCGACGCTGTCGCGATACGCCGTGAGCCGGCATCCTTCCCGCGCCATCAATGTCGCGCGGCCGGCCGCGCTTGTGCTCAGCGTCATAGGAGATCCTTTCGGGCAGCAAAAAGCCGCCTCGAGGGCGGCTGCGGTTCGTTTCGGTCGTGAGGCGACGATCAGGTCGCGAAAGACTCACGGGCCAGCATCGGACCGTAGATGCGCTCGCACCCGATCGAGGACGGGTGGTTGATCAGGTTACCGCCATAGGTCGAGCCGTAGGAGCCGGCCCCGATGCCATACATCTCGGCATCCGTGAGGGTCGGCATGACCAGCGGCCACTCGGACAGCGCCAGCGAGTTGACGAAAATCGAGGTGGTGATCGAGTTCGAGTAAGCCACGCGAGGCGCAAAGACGCCGCCGAACCGCTCGACATGACCCTGATAGAGGATCGTCTGGAAATTGCCCTGGCTGACCGTTGTCGCGCTATAGGCCAGCGTCACGAAGGTGCCCTTGATTGAGAGTTCGAAATAGCCGGTGACCGAGGCCGGGATCGGGATGCCGGTATCGAACATCGGCACCGCGATCGTCGAAGCGGTGGTCCGCACCAGCACCGCGAAATTGCCGCCCGCCGTGCGCGAGACCTCGATGTTGTTGTCGGCCCACGAACCGATGCCGAGGATGAGCGAGATCGGCGTCGCCGTGAGATAGCCGAGCTGCGCCGCCGATAGCTGGAACCGCAGGTAATAATCGTGCGACCAGGCCGTGTAGGTCCAGGACGTGTTGGCCGCGAAGTTGGTCGCCACCTGCTTAAAGTTTTGCGCCAGGATGTCCCGGCCATCGCGCGCCATGTTGAAATGGCGGTTGTTGTCGATCAGGCCGAAGTTCCGGCGCAATGCGTAGCCGCGCTGGATGGCGGCCTGCTGATCGCGCGCCTCCTGTTGGGCAGCCGGATTGTAGGTGGCGTTCTGCAGGGTCGGCACCATCGGCGTGATGAGGATGCGATCCGGCACTTTGGCGAAGGCTTCGATCTGGGTCATGGCCGCAACCATCGCCACGACCTCCGCGCTCGGCGTGCCGGTATTGGCCCCGAAGTGGAAGATGATCAGATCCGGCGCCGCCGCCTGGACGTAGCTCATCCACGTCTTCGAGCTGTCGGTCATCCAGGGGCAAAAGTTGACGGTCTGGGCGGGCGAAAGGCCGAGTGTTGCGATCGACGACGCCGATGCGAGGTGTGACCATCCCGTGGTCGGAATGCCGCGCTCGAGGAAGGTGATCGTCTTATTCGGATACTCGCGTTTCAGCTTGGCGAGGATCCGGCGCGAGATGTAGCTCGATGCGTCGATCTGATCGGACGGCGTCGTGATGCTGTCGCCGAGGATCAGGACCACGGGGTTCGCGGCTGCGATGAATGTCGGCAAATGCGAGGCCGGGCGGATGCCGCGCTCAAAGGTTGGCGGATTCGGCGCGCCGGCCGGGATGATCTGCTTGCGGTAGGCGCCTGTCAGCGTCCCTTCCCCAATGAAAATGATATTGCCGAGATTAGCTGCGCTTGGTGCGTTGTAGGTGCCTGGCCCGAAGTGCAAGGTTCGGGCTCCAAGCGCGAAGGCGGCATCATGCGCGGCCTTGATGGCCACACTTTCGTCACTGCCATCACCCTTCAGGGTGACCAGGTCGCGTGCCCATGGCCCGTCCGAATAGGGACGCGGGGCCGCCAGTGTTTGGCTGCTTGGAACGGCCGATGCGCCCTGCCGATACCCGATCGCGAGCGCCGCCGTGCCGAGGCCGACCAGCGCGAGCCGTCCTCGCTCGACGGGCCTGGTTCGCACTGGCTTGAGAATCGTGCGCGGGAGCCGTCGGGACACAGACGCGAGCAGTCGCGTCGTCAAGCGAAGAGGACGCCACATGAAATGCTCCAGCGATGATGAGAGAGAATGGAAGGCGGCGTGGCCGCTGGTCTGCGGTGCTCAATAGAGATTGTTGATCGTGGCGGTAGCGGTCGAGGCCGCGACACCCGTGACCGCGTAGGCGAACGCTTGGTAGCCGATCGCAACCGGCACCATCTTGGTCTTGCCGTTGAGAAACGAAAACGTGACGTTCCCGGCCACCGTGGCAATAACCTCGACGGAGCGACCGACCGCAACGGCCGGGCCGCCAATCGTCAAAGCGGTAAAATCGGAGAAGGCGGCGTTTTGTGAATCGGCGGTCGGCCAAGCCGTTCCTCCGGCCGCGCCCTGAGCGACGGTGCCGCCCGCGCTCGCCAAGCCGGGCGTCACGATGATGGTCCCGCCCGTCGCGGCGGAGCTTAGCGCGTAGAGATCGGCCGCGAGGACATAAAGCCGATGCTGATTGGCCAGGAGGACTTGCCCGACGGCCAGAGCCGGCACCGCGCTCCCACTCGAGGTCGAGACGAGAACCGCCACTCCGCTGGTGTTCTGCACATCGACCGTCTGGCCCGCCGTGGCGATCTTCTGCCATGTCGGTGTGAGTTGGAACGGCATTGAATCGGCATAGGCGGGGACACTCGACCATGCAGCCACAAGGGTCAGCACGAGGCTGACGCGGCAAAGAGACAATCGCATGAAGAACCTCAAAATGGTGGATCGGGACGGAAGCCTCGGCGGATGTGGTGTGCCGCCGGATCAGGCCGCGACGGCGCTGTCGTCGGACAGGCGGCGCCATGCTCCGCCCGAGAAGACCGCCATGGTGCCGGTGCCGGCGCCGGCCGCCTCGCCGATCTTGCGGGCGTTGGTGACGAAGATCATGGCACCGAGGGTGCCGGCCGGCAGCGCCGCGACCGCATAGGCGATCGGCGTCAGGGCGCCGGTCGCGGCCGTGATCTTGAGCCCGTCGCGGAAGGTCGAGCCGTCGGCCGAGACCTTGAAGTGGAAGTCGTCGTCGCCAGTCAGGCCGATCTCGGCCCGGCCCGAGAAACCGTCCTGGAACAGGAAGGAGGCGGTGTTGCCGGCCGCCTGCTTGTTGAGCTTGACGCGGAGATCGCCGCTGCCGCTCGATCCGGTGCCGAGCGCGTTCAGCAGGATGTTGTTCAGCGTCGCCGACAGCGGGTTGCCGGCATCGGGCGCGGTGCCGATGCCGAGGGAGGCGAGTTGCAGCGGCCCGAGCGCGCTGCCGAGCGGCACCCAGGCGGCCCCGGTCCAGATCAGCGGCACCGACGTCGCCACATTATAGGCCAGGGTGCCGGGGCCGGGCGGGTAGAAGGCCCAGGCGCCGTCCTGCCAGGCCGCAACATTGAGGTCGTGGCCGGCCCACAGGCCGGTGCCGCCGCTGGCGACGATCCAGCATTGCCCATCGCCGGGCGCGGCGGGCGGGGCCGTGAAGGTGGCGCTGCGGATCGCGCATTGGACCAAAGCATCAAGAATGCTCAGGGCGGCATTATGCGTCACGGTCTTCTGGTTCTGGTTGGCGTCGAGAAACGGCAGATGCAGGTTGGGGGTCTGGCTCACAAGGTCACCCGTCGGGTTGCGGTTTGGCCCGGCCCGAAGAGGGCGCTGCGTTGGGCGATGCAGATCGTGAGGGCGGGCGGCGCCGCGCCAAGGTCGGCCACCTGGTCGGCGGCCGCATAGGTCCAGGTCGGCGCGCCGAGCGTCGTGACGCTGCGGATGACGCTGCCGTCGGTTGCGAGGATCGCGAGATCGTAGCTCTCGCTGTCCTCGTTCAGCGGCACCACGTCGGGGTCCCAGCTATCGCCGCCGAAGCGGGTGCGCCGGACCCAGGTCACGACGACGTCGCCGGACGGCTGCCGCACGGCCGCGATCTGGCTGACCGACCAGGGTCGCAGCCCGATCCCCTGCGGCTGCACCGTGATGGTCGTGAAGGTGGTGTCGGCGACGGTGCCGCTGCTCGGGCCGTAGCGTAAGGTCTGCGCCATGGCGCGATTGTCGAGGCTGGTGGTCAGCACTTCGAACCTGTTCTGATCCAGCACCACGACCCGTGCCCCGGCCGGGATCGGAGGATCGCCCACCGCCGCCATCGCGGCCTCGGTGCCGAGTTGGCCGCGCAGCAGCCGGGTCAGGTTGTAGCTGTTGACCCCGGTGAGCGTGGCGACCGCATATTGCACCACCTCCCATTGTCCGGTCGCATCATTCTTGACCGCCAGCGCGCCGCCCCCGGCCAGCACCTGCGTGTCGGTCAAGGACAGCAGGCCGGCCGCCGAGAAGAACCGCACCGATAGCGTGTTGCCGCGATCCCAGCGGTCGACCGGTCCGGCATAAAGCGGCCCGGTCAGCACGCCCATGACCGACGGCGTGTCGACCGTGGTGACGATGTCGAACCCCCCGGCCCCGTTCTGCCGGTAGATATCCGTCCCGCTCCAGGGCGAGGCGAAAGCGGCGATGCGCGGCGCCCAGGGCTGATCCTCCTGCCCGGTCACCAGCGGCAGGTCCATGATCTCGACGATCGGCGGCCCGAAGGCGCCCGGCGTCGCGCCGCCGAGCGCATAGTCTGGCGACAGCGCCACCTTCAGCAAGGAGGGGTCGAAGCCGATCAATTCCACGCTGCGATAGGTCGAGGTCTCGACCTGCTTGACCCGGAACGGCAGCGTCACGCCGTCGATCGTCAGCGTCACGGCGTCACCGGGGTCGATCGCCACGGCGCTCGGCGGCAGCTTGATCGAGGCGGTTTCGCGCGCCGACCAGGTCTGCTGCAGGATCGTCATGGCGACCTCGGCCGCATAGGTCTGGTCGAGTGCTGCCGCGGTCGAGACCGTCGCGACAGTCTGGCTGGTGCCATTCGGCTTGCGCGCCTCGACCGCGCCGGTGGCATAATTGCGGAACGGGTCGACGAAGCTGATCCGCACCGCGCCGGGCAGATCGGTCTCGGGCGTCCGCACCAGATGATAACCGGGGTCGGTGTCACCATCGACCACGAGATCGGCCTCGGTCAGCGCCACCGGCTGCACGTTGCCGCGCGCGAAGAACTGCACCACCCCGCCGCTCTCGCAGGCATCGAACTGGAAGGCGTCCATCAGCCCGGCGAGAATGTCGCGCGGGCTCGCCAGCGCGTCGGTCGCATAGCCCGGCACCAGGGTCGAGGCGCTGAGGTCGAAGGCGGTGACGCCGACGGCGGCGCAGAGTTCGGCGATGATCCATTTGAGCGGCACGGCTTCGAGCCGCCCGGTCAGCCAATGGCCGAGTTCGTAATTCGGCGTGTCGTGCCAGACGCCGGTGAGGCCCGGAAAGTCCGGATAGGGCCGCGCGTCCCAGGCCCAGGCGAACATATTGGCGGCCTCGACCATGGGCCGGCCATATAGGATCGAGATCGGCGCATGATCGCGCCAGTAGCTCAGCGTCACCTCGAGATAGGCGCGCTGGATCGCATCATCCTTCGAGCCGAGCGAAAAATACGGCAGGTCGCTCTCCGACGATTTGGGATCGTAGAAGACATTCGGCTGGTTGCTGCCTTTGTCGATCGCCGGGCAGCCGAATTCGGTGAACCAGATCGGCTTGCCCTGCGGCGCACAGGCCGTGCTCGCGGCGGCCCGCACACCGCCCGGACGGTCGTGATGGGCGATCGACCACCAGGCGCGGATATCCTTCTGCCGGAACACCCACGGTTCGCCATAAGCGCCATCGGTGATCGGCGAGCGGCGCTGCGCCACCCGGTCGGCCGGGCTGGCATAATACCAATCGTAATCCTCGCCGCCCTCGACGTTGCGGCCGAGATAGGCCTTGTCGTAGATCGTGGTCGGGCCGCCATCGAGCCCGCCATTGGTCGAAGCGTCGAGGTTCGCCGATCCGTCGCGCCAATCGCTGATCGGCAGGTAATTGTCGATGCCGATGAAGTCGATGGCGGGATCGGACCACAGCGGGTCCATGTTGAAGATCACATCGCCCGAGCCATCGGCCGGGCGGTGGGAGTGATATTCCGACCAATCCGCCGCATAGCCGACCCGGCAGGCTGCGCCGACGATCGCCTTGACCTGACCTGCGAGCGCTTTCAAAGCCGCCACGGCCGGATAGCTGCCGTCCCAGGCCCGCACCTGCGTCAAGCCGACGAGTTCGGAGCCGATCACGAAGGCGTCGACCCCGCCGGCCGCCACCGTGAGGCTGGCGTAATGCAGCACCATCGGCGTGTATTGCGCGAAGAAGGCGGCGACTTGCGTCGCGGCCGCGCTGGTCTTGTCGGCCGAGCCCGCCTGCCCCGGCCCGGGAAAGCACGTGATGCGGCCGCGCCAGGGAAAGGCCGCCTGCTCGGCCCCGCCATGCGGATCGGGCAGGCCGTTGCCGGGCGGCACGTCCAGCATGATGAACGGGTAGAACATCACGCGGATGCCCTCCTGGTTCATGTAGCGGATGGCTTGCGTGACGGTGTCGTCGGATGGCGTGCCGCCAAAGGCCGGCGAGGTGCCGAGCCCGGTGCCGTTCGGGTCGAAGGCCGCGGTGTCGATCTGGCTGACCAGCGGCGCGGTTGCGCGGGTATAGGTCGCGACGGTCCAATCGGCCGGCTTGACGGTCTTCTGCCGCGTCTCGACTTTCGGCACGATCTGGCAGGTGCCGGCGCGCAAATCCGTGCCAAACCACGACACGACGAGGCTGATGGCCTGGCGGCCCGGCAGCGCGGCCGCGAGCTCGTCCATCGAGCCGTAGAAATCCGGCAGGCCGGTCTTCTGATGCTGGTTCTCGGGATACCAAGTGCCGAAGCCGTCGGAGGATTGATACTCGAGCGTGCCGAGCACGAATTCGCCGGCGCCCGGCAGCAGGCATACGGCTTTCAACTGGCTGACCACGTCGTCGCCGTCGATCACGTCGGGGCGCCGGATGATCTCGGCCGTGATCTGCGGCATGCGGTTGCCGAAGTCGTCGAGCACCATCGTGTCGAAGACGAGATAGCAGGTGCCGCGATAGGCCGGCACGCGGCCGGCGCCCTCGACGCTCTCGATCAGGCTGTCGGGTTCCTGGCTCTCGGAGCCGTTATAGAAGCGGTGCGGATATCTGCTCATGTCGAGCAGGTTGCCGTCGGCCCAGACCCGGCCGAGCGAGACATTGTCGCCGCCCTCGCAAAACGCCACCGCGAACGACAGGCTGTTATGCGTCACCTTGGTCTTGGGGGTGAGCAGGCTGCCCTTGCCGGACGCGGCCGCGACATGGCTGTAGCCGACGCTGAATTGCGTGCACCAGATGACATTGCCACCGAGGCGCATGCGGCCCCACAGCTTATGCAGCGTGGTGTTCTCGGCCGAATTGGTGACCGCGAGCGAGGAGAGTTGCGGGTTGGAGCGGCGCGGCGTCAGGGCGTTGATGAGCAGCGAATCGACCACCGCGCCGCTCACGGCGCCGAGCGCCCCACCGATGAGGCCGCCGACCGGGCCACCGAGGGCGGTGCCGACAGCGGCGCCGGCGGCGCGAAGAACCAGGGTCGCCATCAGGCTTGTGCTCCGGGGAACATAAAGGCCGCGACGGCATGGCGGCGCCACCACGGCGTCAGCACCACCTCGCGGACCTGATCGTTCGATTGCGCGTGGATGATGCGGCCGCCGCTGCCGTCGGGTTGCGAGGCGGCCGAGAGAACCGCGATATGTTTGGCGATGGCGCCGCGCCGCAGCCGGAACACCAGCACGTCGCCGGGCTCGGCCTCGCTCACCGGCCGGGCCAGCATGTGCCGCCCCGCCGCCGCCAGGATATGCTCATCGCCGCCGACCTCGCCCCAATCGGGCGTATAGACCGGCGGCTGCTCCGGCTCCGCGCCATAGAGGTCGCGCCAGATGCCGCGCACGAGGCCGAGGCAATCGCACCCTGCCCCGGCGAGCGCGCCTTGATGATGATAGGGCGTGCCTATGTAGCGACGCGCCGCCGCGACGATGTCGGATCGGGTCAGCATCACGAGCCTGCGAAGAGTGAGCCGCCGGACGCGTTGAGCGCGCCCTGGACGGCGTAGCGGGTGATGACATCCGAGCCCGGAATATAGGGATAGCCCCGGAAGTTGGTGATGTTGCCGAATTTGGTTCGGCAGACCGACAGCGTCTTGCGGCACCCGGCCGTGACGGTCGCGATATCGCCGATCGCGACCGCGAAGGGCGTCGGCGTCCACAGCTGCAGGATGTCGATGCCGGAGGTGCGCAGATGCGCCTTCACGTCGAGCAGCAGGCCTGTGTTGGCGCCGGTCGTGAACGACAGCGTGCCGAACGTGAACCAGTCGGTCGCGAAGGCTGCGAGCCCAATGACGGTCACTTCGGTGATCTGCCCCGCCGTCGCGGCCGTCGCGGTGCCGTGAAAGGCGCTCGCACCAAGATCGATGCCGCAACGGGTATCGCCGAGGCGCGCCGAGCAGAACCGTTCGCAGGTGGTGCCGATCTTCTGGTTCAGCCGGTTGGCGATGGAGCGGAACTCGGCCGAAAAGGCGATGCCGGCGCGCGTTACCTCGCCGAGGTTGCCGACCGCGATCGTCAGGCCCTGGCTCGGGTCGGCCCAATTGACCCAGAACAGTTCGACATCGGCGTCGTCGTAGCGCCCGGCCAGAATGTCGGTCTCGGTCAGGTCGGCCGAGGATAGCGCACCCGCCGCGTTGAGATTGTCGATCGACAGGTCGAGCGATTGCTGGATCTGCGAGGCCGTGAAGCCGGACGCGGCCGAGAAGGTCGTGCCCGCATAGACGAGGTCGCGATCATGCTCGGTAAAGCCCAGCACCACGCCATCGCGCCGCGTCAGCCGCCAGCAATAGGCGAGCGGCGTCGCGCCGGTGGCAAGATGGGCCGCCAGCGCCGGAGGAACAATCTTCATGCTAGACCCTAATCTCGACGATGGGGATGTTGGGCATCTGACCCGCCTCGAAATGCGAGAGGTCGACCTCGAGATAATCGGTGTCGAAACGCACCGGCACATCAAAGCTGAAGCCCGCCGTGATGAGGGCGCCGCTTTTCGGGACGGATACGGGCATGAACGTCAAGAGACCGGTTGTGGCGTCAACGGAGACTGCCGAAACCGCAAGTCCATCGACCGCAACCGCAACAGACCCGGCGACCGGCTTTCGGATTTGACGAACGTAAGGGGTGGCTCCAGCCCCATAGGTCTTTGTCAATTGCCACACGGCGGTGGCTCCATCGCCGATCCCGACCGGCTGATCGGTTGGCATCGGCAGTGCCGGCGACGCGCAAGATCGAAAGTCGAACCGGTCCCGCCAGCGAAAACCATAGAGGCGACCGCGCTGCGCTTCGAAAAAGGCCAGGACGGCTTCCAATTGAGCGAAGGATTTGACCCCATAGCCCGCTTGATATTTGCGCTTTGACTCCGCCCAGATCGCGTTGCGTTGCTCGCCGCCCGAGCGCAGCGTGACCACATCGGTCCGTCGCTCGGGACCACCCTTGGCTCCGAGCGCGACATCGGTCGGAAATAGACGTTCGTTGAAGCTCGTCATCATGCGTTCCGTTGACCACGACCGACCGCGCGGGACAGCAACGATGCCATCTGGGTTTCCGATCGCGCGAAGGACGGCGCGTCGGGGGTCGAGACATTGAAGTTGATGGTTTGATGCGACGCCGCCGGACCGTTTGCGGTCCGGGCGGTCGGGATTTTGGTCCAAGGCACGATGGTGGCGGGGCCGGCCACGACCTCGGCGCCCTTCTCTCCAGCGATTCCCCATTGGCCCGCGCCGATGCTGCCGCCGTTCGCGTAGAGACCGGAGAATCCAGACAGACCCGAACCGCTTGCGTTGCCGACGCCGCTTCCGAACAATGACTGGATCGCACCGAAGAGGCCGCCAGTCTGTCCACCCGTCCCCACGGTACCGAACAAACCCGCGAGCGAGCCCGACCCCGTCAAAGCGCCCTGAAGCCCCTGGCGCGAGACGCTCGTGAGCAGTGATCGCCCGACATCCTGCAATCGTCCGCCATAAAGCAGCACACCTTCGATCGCGCGCTCGGCTTGATCGGCCCCATAACTCCAGGCCTCGTTCGTGGCGGATTGCTCGCGCTTGAGAGAGCTTTGCGCCGTCTTGGCCGCATCGATCTGGCCGACGAGAGCCGCCACGGCTTGCTTTTGTCCCCCGGTCGCGTCTGCCCCAAGCTTGGCTTGCTCGACTTCGGTTTTCATTTTGAGCGCTATCGCGTCATGCGCTGCGCCCGTCGTCTTGAGCAGCGCAAGCTGGTCCGCAAGACGGCTAAGCTCTTTGTCGCTCGCCGTGTCGTCGCTGTCGGTGGCAGAAGGCGCTATCGCTCGAGCTCCCGTCGCCAGAGTGGGCATCAGGCCGAGGGGCATCGCCTGTCGAAGCGGCGAGGCCGCAGCACTCTGAAGACGGCCTGTCGCTTTCGCCAAAACGTCGAGTTGATGCCCCGCGCTGTCGGTCGCCCGCGAGAAGCCAGAGAAGTCGGCGCCGAATTTGAACGTGAGTTCGCCTGCGGTCTCAGACATGGTGGTCCTCCCAGATGCCGGTCTGCTGCCATTGTCTCAGGCGCTGCTCGAGGCGCCTCGCTTCGGTGGCGCCGACCGGCTGCTGGTCCGGATCGAGCCCGAGAACGAAGCGGTGATGCCCGTTCCAGGCGTCGGTGAAACCGATCCAGGAACAGGCCCAGAAGTCCGCCTCACGCCACTTCAAGCAGCCGAGCGCGAACTCTCGCCATTGGCGCCAGCGCTCGGCCCGTCCAAAGGGCGGCCATCCGCACGCGCCTCCGCTTGCGACGACGCGATCGAAAAGCCGAGCGCGAAAACCAGCGCCAGGACGAACGCCTCCGCTTCATTCACCGTGGCACGTGCGGCACGCTCCTCTGCGTCGTCACGGCCCGGCTCGACGGCTGCGAGCGCGGCCGCGATGACGGCGATCTGATCCTTGGCACGGCGCCCGAGAATGACCCCGTTCAGCACCTCGACGATGGCGCGGTCGCCGCATGCGGTTTCGATCGCCGCGATGGTTGCGAGCCGCGTGTCGAAGCGACACATAGTGCCGTCGATCGACGTCTGGAACTCGCCGCTGAGTGGGTTGATCAGGCCCCGGCGATCGGGACGGGAGGAGGAGGCGGCCCGGATCATGCTGGTGCTCCGGCCGACCATACGGGAGTTTGCGAGCTTTCGATCGTCAGGGAGGATGTGATTTCCTTGTCGAAGGGCGCTTGTTCGTCGAGCTGCGTGATGACGAAATTGCCCTGGTAATAGCCAGCCCCTGGATAGACGATCTGGCAGACCAGCATCACGCCGCTGTCGAAGGCGGTCCGGAAGGCCTGATAGGCCGCATCGTTCAGCCACACGAAGTCGCTGGCCGAAAAAGCCAAAGATTGCACGGCCGCGCCGGGCAGCAGTTCCTGCCAGCGACCCGCCGAGTCGGCGTTCGTGACATCGACTTTGCCGACCGATCGCTTGATTTGCTTGGTCCGCAGACCGCCTGCGGTCACGAAGGTGGAGCCGGCGGTATTGACGCGCAGCAGGAGGCTTTTGCCGGGTGAAGCGGACATGATGGCGTTCCTTTTGGAGAAGAAGTGGTGACCGTCAGGACGAGGTTTCGTGGCCGGCCAAGGCCGAGACCGTCACGATGCCGTGCAGCGCAACATTGTCTGGGTCGCGGAACGGTCCTTGCGCGTTGATGCAGCGCAGGACGACGAGGTTGGCGCCGACGAGCGTCAGCGCGCGAAGGTGCAGAATGCGGCGGATATGCCCCATGATGATCCGGGGTCGGGATAGGTCGGTGCCGAGCGCATAGCGATCCCAAATGTCGAGATCGAAGACCAAGCGCTGAGCATCCGTGTCGGCGCTGGACTGGTCCATGGCGGTCACCAGCTTGATCGTGATCTCTGGCGTCACGGCGCGGCCGGGCGGCGCGTCAAAGATCCGCTGGCCGACGAGGGCCGCGAGAGCTTGATCACCCGTCAGAGCCTGCAGGATGGCGTCGACCGTTGCTTGCTGTCGGTCGCTTGCGATCATGAGCCCTCTCCAGAGACCGAACGGGCGAATGCGGCGGCGAGTGGCTGTTGAGCCGCCTCGGACGCGGCCTCGGCGGCAGGCCGAAAGAACGGCTTGGCGGCGCGCTGCATCGTTCCGTATTCCAGGAACACGGCTGCGGGGCTCGTCGCCGTGACCACGACCGATGGATCGGCTGGATCGGAGCGCCAGCCCAGCGTCTCGGAGACTCCCGCGTCGCTCGGCGAGGTGGTTCCAGACAGCGACTGGCGAGCGAGGTCAATCATGTCCTGTGCGACGGTCTCGAGTGCGGCCGAAACGTTCGTCCGTGCACGCTGCTGAGCCGCCGCAAGGCGGCGTTTCAGCAATTCGATCTCCCAACTCATCAGATCGGCACCGCAAGCAGCACGAAGCCGACGGCGGCCGGGTCCGTGTCCACATTGACCACACGGTAAGTGAGCCCCGCGAGACTGATCTGATCGTCGAGGCCAATCCCGCCTGGGGCGCTTGCCTGCAACACCGTGAGCTTGACGACCTTGGACGGCAAGCCGGCAGCCCCACGCGTCACCTGATCGACGGCATCGAGACAGAGTTTGATCGGGCTATCGGACCAGGAGACCGTAAAGCCCCCCGTACCGGTCGCGGTTTCGGTCGATTGATGGAGCACGCCATCGGCAAAGATCGCGCCGAACGCGGCACCGAAGACGGCCGCGAGGCCGCCGGTCAGCAGAGTCATGTGGCTCCTCTCAAGGCACCAGAACGGCGGGTTGATTGACACGGAGCAGCGCCAGAAACCGGCGTCCGTAGATGGTCTCCGACAGGTCGGAGACTTGCGTCGTCCGCTCGGATCCGCGGCGCTCAAGGCTGAACTGCCCGGATCGGAAGCTCGTGAAACCGAGAGCGCCCGCAGCCGCGAGAGACGCTTCGGCGCCGCCTCCAAATCCGTCGAGCGTCAGCAGATGTGCCGCATAGAGCAGAATTGCGAGCCCGTCCTCGCCGCTGGTCCACGTCTGATCAACGCGTGTCGATGCCTCGGCCAAGCGCGCCGTGAGCGTGACGGTCGGGACGGTCGCAAAGGCGGGAAAGCGGCTCACCAGATCGGCGGCCATAGGAGGAGTGAGCGACATGGTGAGCCTTTGGTTCAGGGTTTATGATCCGGCCGCAAAGGCACCCGGCAGCGCTGAGAGAGCCACAACCCTGGACCGGTCCAGCGCGTCGGCGTCGGCATCGAGTTTTTTCCGAACGGCTTTCGCGTCCTTGTCGGACAGCGGCATGATCGAGATCTCGCCCGCGTCCGCCCACGCCCGGTGCAGCGGATGATCGGCAAGATCGAGCAGAGCATGGGCGCCCGGCTCGATCGGTACAGATCCGCGATCGAGCGTGTGGAAGCCACGCAGGCTTTTGGCCTTGTTGGTGACGGAGGCCAGCATGCGGCTAGATCCCATCGTTGTAGGAGACGCCCTTCGGCAGGCGCACATCGAGGCCGCCGAGCCGCATCATGCCCGGGACGATGAATTCGAGCATGCGTTGCTGCGGCGGGAAGAACTGATGGGGCATCGGCATGTGGAATTTCAGCACCTGCGGGTCGCGCCGATACGTGATCATGCGATTGCTTCCGCCGGCACCCGCCCCCGCCAGCTGTCGCAAGGTGCGGATCGTGAGGGGCCGGCCGGTGGTCGAGGTGTAGATATTGTTGGCCTGGAGATAGGTGATGATGGTCGCATCCGACGTCGCCGACCGGGGCGTCGAGGCGATCAGCCCATAATGGGCGACCGGCAGCAGCACGGTGTCGTGCAATTCGACCTGGGCGCTCGTCGACCAGGCTCCGACGAGGGCATTGTTGATATCGGCCAGAATCTCGATCGGCTGCTTGTTGGTCCAGAGCGACGAGCCACCCGCGCCGTTGGCGACCGCGACCTGCGGCACCGATGTCTGGTTGACGAGGCCCAAAAATCCCTTGCGGCTGTCCCCCGAAATGACGACCCGCTCGACCAGTTCCTCGCCGGCTCGCCGGGCCGCGGCGGCCTTGTCGGCCGACAAGGTCATGCCCGGAATGAGCATCGCCTCGTTGACCTCTTCGAGCGAGAAGCGATAGCCGATCTTGGCCGATTCCACGGTTGTCTCGAATTTGGTGCGGGCGACGTCGGCGAAAGGCATGTCGCTGGCGTTGCCGTCCATCCAATCGGCCTGTCCGGCGTGATCGGATGTGAAATAGGTGACGGTCCGGGCCCAGGGATAGGCCGAGGTATCGACCGGAACGAGGTTCGGATATTGGATGTCGCCATATCGGATCGCATAGACGTTCTGCTCGATCGAGGTGACTTGCGAGACGAGAAAGCCGAGAGCCGCCTGAGCGTCGAAGACTGCGCTTGCGCGTAGCATTGTTGATCTCCTGAAGGGTGTGAAAATCGGGACGAAAGGTCGGCTCAGGTCAGGCGAAGCTTCGCCAATCCGCTCCCCGTGGTTCCGCTGTCCCAGAGGGCGCCGACGAGAGCCGTGTTGCTGGTCGAGACATTGGTCAGCAGACCTGCCGCGGTGACGAAGGCCGGCTGGCCCGGGGTGACGGCGACGGCCGCATTGACCCAGATGACACCCTTGGTCAGAACCGCGATGGAATTGGTCGCGAGATACTGGTCGCTGTTGCCGGGCGGCAGCGTCGGGTTACGCAAGGCAAGCCCCCGAAAGGCGCCGGTCGCGCCGTTGGCCGAGACGACGAGTTGTTCGGAGGCGCCTTGCAGGACGACGTCACCGAAGTTGATGGGCGTCGCGCTCGCCGGATCGACGATACGGGAGATCACATTGGTGACCCACTCGCCATTGGCCACCATGCCGAGATAGGCGGGCGCCTGCGCGTTGGGATAAGCGGTCTGGACTGCCGGCATCACAAATCTCCTTGATTGACGTCGCCCTTCCAGGCGCTGCTGAGGTATCGGTTGCGGGCCGCGAGAGCGGTCTCGCGCGTCTGGGCCGCGTCCCTGATCCCGCTGGCGAGATGCGCCGCGAGCGGGTTGGACATCGTTCGTGCGGCCACAAGCGTCTCGAAGGCGGCGACCACGTAGGGGTCGGCCCGATCGCGCACCCGCTCGGGACCGAGCACCCGCGCCACGACCTGTCGGCGAAGATCCGCAACGCTGATCCCGGTGGTTGCAAGGGAAGTCCCGAGCACCCGTTTGGCGACGTCGATCACGGTCGTGCGTTCGGCCACGAGAGCGTCGATCGCCGCGTCGTCGAGGATCTGGGCGCGCGCTGCCGCGAGACGATCGTCGGCGGCCGCCAGCGCCTCGCTTTGCAAGGCGTCTCGATCGGCGAGACGGCGGTGAAGTTCATCCACCATGCTGGAGTCGGTATCGACGCCGCCGCAGCGACAATCGGCGATGGCGGTATCGCCGACCCTGCAGGTCTCGCCGCAGCGCCCGGCCTTGACGAGGGCGATGTGGTTGCCTCGAATGTTGCGCTGGACGGCATCGTAGGGCTCGCCCTCGGGCGTCACGCCTTGACCGAAGATGACGTCGGCAAAATACCCGGTCGAGAGTTCGGCGCCGGCCTGAGCGCGCTTTGCGCCAGCCGCATCGGCGATCAGCAGGTCGGCCGCCAGATGCTCGCCATCCTGGGTCACCTCGTGTCCGGCGTGGCCGATGGCGTAGCGTTTCCAGTTCGCGGCATCCACCATCGCGGGCGGGTGGTCATCGGTGATCGGTTTGCCGGCGAAGCTGCGCAGGCTGTCGGGATGAAAGACCTCCTCGGGCGATCGATACACACGCACGAGATCGCCGGGCTCGAAGCCGTCGGGCGAGCCGATTTCGGCGGCGCGGTAATCCTGGATGCCGGCTCGTCCGATGCGTGCTCGAACCCGAAGGAATCCTTCCGGCGTCACCTCGCTCGAGGTTGCGGCCGCTGTATCGCGAATCAACATCATCTCTCCTGTCGGGGATCGGGCAGCCAAAATGGATGTTGCCATTTCGATAGGCTCCTACTATTTAGGCAAGCATCCGATGTCTTGAGATCGAACCGTGCCCCGCACCACCACATCGCTGTTGCAGCGCTATTGCCTGGGCCTTCTTCGGTCGTCCCGAACGTGGCGGCAGCTTGCCGACGCGACCTCGAACGAATTCGATCTCTCGGAAGCGACGGCTTATCCGTTGCTCTTCATCAGCCGCCTTGGCGACGGCATGCGGCAGGCCGCCTTGGCGGAGCACATCGGCATCGAGGGGCCATCGCTCGTCCGCCTGCTCGACCAGCTCTGCGCTGCCGATCTGGTCAGACGCCAGGAAGACAGCACCGATAAGCGTGCCAAGACATTGCATCTGACGGACCGTGGCATCACGCTGACGGCCAAGCTCGAAGAGCGGTTGAACGCCACACGGGCCCGCATTTTCGCCGAGGTCAGCCCCGAGGATATCGCCGCTAGTCTTCGTGTCTTCGCGGCGCTCGAGCGGGCGTCGCAGATGACGTCGACGCCATGATGCTCCCGACAGGCCGCGAATGGCTCTACTCGATCAAGACCTTCGTGGCCGCCATGGCGGCCATCTATCTTGCGGTCGCCATGTCGTTACCGCGTCCCTACTGGGCGATGGCGACCGTCTATATCTGCTCGCAGCCCTTGTCGGGTTCGACGCGTTCCAAGGCGGCTTATCGGGTGGTCGGCACCATGATCGGAGCGGCCGCAGCCGTCGCGGTCGTGCCCAACCTCGTCAATGCGCCCGAGCTGCTCGTGTTTGTCTTGGCGCTGTGGGTTGCGGTCTGCCTTTACGCATCGTTGCTCGATCGGTCGCCGCGCTCCTATGTGTTCATGTTGGCGGGCTATACGGCGGCGCTGATCGGATTTCCGACCGTTCTCGATCCAGCCACGATCTTCGACACGGCCGTTGCCCGCGTCGAGGAGATCACCGTCGGTATCGTCTGCGCCAGCGTGGTCGCAGGGCTATTCTGGCCGATGTCGGTCGGTGAAGTCGTTGCCGGACGTGCCAATATTTGGCTCGGTCATGCGGCCCGGCTGACGCGCGATATTCTGAGCGGGCCGGATGCGGGGGAGCGGACGCGAGGTGAATTGATCCGATTGGCCGGCGATGCCGCCGAAATCGACATGCTGTCGACCCATCTGGCTTACGATATCTCACGCCTCAGCGATCTCCGGGGCCATATGCGCGCGCTCCGACTTCGGATGCTGATGGTGCTGCCGGTTCTCTCGTCGATCGGCGATCGCATGTCCGCGCTCCGTGCTCTCGATGGCGGGACACCGCCTCAGTTCGTTCCGCTGATCGACGCGGTAATGGGCTGGATTCAGCCCGGCGACCTCTCGCCCGACAAGACCGATGCAGCGCGTGAAATGGAAGAGGCCGATCGGCTTCGACGCATGATCGCCGCAGCGAGCCCGCGTCTGACGAAAAGCGCCGACTGGTCTGACATTTTGGGCGAAAGCCTGCTGATCCGCCTGCGCGAGTTCGTCGATATCGCCAGCGACACGCGGATGCTGCGGCGAGCCATTCGCTCCGGACAAGCGAGCCTTCCGGGCCCGCTGGCCTTCGATCCGGGCACCACGACGGTCGCGGTCCAGCACCGCGATCATGCGATGGCGCTGCTGTCGTGTCTTGCCGTGATGGTAGCCATCATCCTCTGTTCGGCTCTGTGGATCGGAACCGGCTGGCCTGACGGGTCGGCCGCCCCGATGCTGGCCGCCGTCGCCTGTTGCTTCTTCGCCTCGCGTGACGATCCCGTGCCCGCGATCCTGCAATTTGCCAATTGGAGCGGCGTCGCGGTGCTGATCATGGCGGTTTATCAATTCGCGATCCTGCCAACCGTACATGACTTCGAAATGTTGGTTCTGGTGCTGGCCCCGACGTTCCTCGTCATCGGAGCCTTGATCGCGCGACCGGCCACCATGGGCATCGGCCTCGCGCTCGCGGCCAATGGAGCGGCGGTTCTGGCCCTTCAGAGCAATCTCGGGTCGTCCGATTTCGCCGCTTACGTCAATCCAAACCTTGCGTTGTTGATCGGCATGTATATCGGCGCCATCGTCATGCGGTTGATGCGGTCCGTCGGGGCCGAATGGGCGATCTGGCGATTGATTGCCTCGGCCCGCCGGACCATCGTCCGCGCGGCGCGACACCGCGGCCGTCACGACCGCAACCGCTTCATCGCGTTGATGCTCGACCGCATCGGGCTGATCTCGCCCAAACTGGCGTCGCTGGAACCGGACACAACCCTTAAAACCATCGATCTGTTGGGCGGCGTCCGCATCGGTCTCAACGTGATCGATCTCCGTCGGGCGCGGCACGGCCTGCCGCAGGAGGCTATTTTAGCAATCGACAGGCTGCTCGATGGTCTGGCTCATCACTATGAGGGTCGGCGCAAGCCGCCTGCCCCGACGCTTTTGGCCTGTGTGGATCATGTCTTGACGATCCTCATGAGCGTCGATGACGGCCCTGGTCGTCGCGACGCGCTGCTCGGCGCAGTAGGGGTCAGGCGAGGCCTGTTCCCCGATGCTCCACCCTATCGGGCCTTGCTGCCCGACGACCCTGCTTCGGAGCGTCTTGCGGCATGATCCACGAGATCGATCTCTACGGCGTCTTCCTGCCCGACCTTCTGGTCTGGATCGTCCTGGCGTTTCTCGTCAGCCTCCCGCTCCGCTGGCTGCTTTCGGCCATCGGCTTCTATCGTCTTGTCTGGCACCGCGCTTTGTTCGATACCGCGTTGCTGGTTCTCATCCTCGGCGGCATCGTGGCCGCCGCGCAGAGGGTCGCCTGATGTCCGCCTTCGTTTCCGTTCTCGGGCGCTTTCTCGTCACCATGGTGGCGGTCGTCGCGGCCGTCGTCGTCGGCTGGCATTTGTGGGTCTACTACATGGATGCGCCATGGACCCGCGATGGGCGCGTGCGGGCCGACATCGTGGCGATCGCACCGGATGTGTCGGGCCTCGTGACGGATGTGCTGGTCAAGGATAATCAAGCCGTTCAGAAGGGCGACATCCTCTTCCGCATCGATCGGCAGCGTTTCTCTCTGGCGCTCGACCAAGCCGACGCGGTGGTGGCGGGCCGTAAGGCCGCGCTGGATATCGCGACGGCCGATCTCGGGCGCTACAAGCAATTGAGCGACAACGTCGTGTCGCGCGAAAAGCTCGAACAATCCTCCGCGACCCAACAACAAGCTGTCGCCTCTTACCAACAGGCGATCGCAGATCGAAATATTGCCAAGCTCAACCTCGATCGTTCCGACGTCAAAGCTTCAGTGCCCGGCACCATCACCAATATGGACCTGCAACCCGGAGAATATGTTTCGGCCGGCAAGGGCGTGATGGCACTGGTCGACAAGGATACGCTGCATGTCGAAGGCTATTTCGAGGAAACCAAGCTGCCGATGATCCGCGTTGGCGACCCGGTGTCGGTGCGGATCCTTGGAGAAGCGACGCGCCTGACAGGGCATGTCGAAAGTATTGCCGGGGGCATCGAGGACCGCGAGCGCAGTTCCGGCTCCAATCTGCTGGCCAACGTCAACCCGAGTTTTACCTGGGTGCGCCTAGCGCAGCGGGTTCCGGTTCGGGTCAAGCTTGACGATGTGCCCCCCGACGTGCAGCTGCTGGCTGGCCGCACCGCGACCGTGGTGGTCAACCCCGGCCAGCCCCAGCCAGAGCTGGCTTGGCTACCGAGCTTTCTGACCGGCCGGGCGGAGTGACGACCGCGACCACAAGTTGCCGGCGACACAGGCAGAGCGACACCGCATCCAGCCGCTTTCGGCTAGCCGGGTCGTTCGGGCCTCGATAGCGCCACCGCCTCCCGCTCACGTCTCATCCAGATCGCGCGGCTCGCCAGCGTCCACATCCACAACCTCCGACAGCCCTTCTGCCGCCAGCCCTTCTGCCGGCGGCGTCGCGCTGTTCGCCGCGAAGATCGCATCCGCATCCGGATAGGGTCCATCCTCCAGCAACTGCGAGCGCACCAGCGCGGCCGTGGTTGCGGCGGGCCACAGTCTCAGCCCGGCATAGACCGCCGTGGTCTGCGCCTTGCTCAGTGCCACCGCCGCCTTGGCGGAGGCATCGAGCTGCCACAGCGGCCGGAACTCGAAAGTCAGCGCCTCCGGGTCCACCCCGGCCGAGCGGAGCAGCACGGCATCCAACCGCTCCAATTGCGGCCGCAGATCGAGTTCCTGCCGGGCCGAGATCATGTCGTAGTAATTGCGCGTGTCGCTGTCGCCCGTCGCCGACAGCCCAGCTGGCGACTGACCCAAAAGCCGCGTCACCGGAATATCGGCGGCTCCCGCCGCGATCTGCAGAAACGTCCGCACCATCTCGGGCAGGCCGCCGAAATCGATCGTCTGCCGCGCCCAAGTCTCCCCATCGCCCAGCAGCAACAGGTTGTTGATCGACTTCATCGTCGCCGCATAGGAAAAGCGGGCCGACAATTGCGCCGTCGTCGCCGCGTTGCTGAGATGCTCCGACAGGTTCGGCACCGTCACGATGTCGACCTTCGCCTCATGCACGAGGCTCGTGGCACCCGTCGTCGTCACGGCCACGGCATGCACCGCGTCGTAGAGCGTCTGCAACACACTATCGGACCATAGCTGCGTCCCATACGTCAGCGGATCGGGCAGCGGATTGCCTAAAAATCGGATTACGCGGGAGGGATGCAGGTTCAACGCGCCACGCTCCGGCGCCGTCAGCATGTAGCTCTCAGGCTCGCCATAGAACGGGTCGAGCGGGTCCTGGTTGATCTCCGCGACGCCGAGTTGCCAGCGGCTCACCACATGAACGAAGCGTAGATCCCCCGGCCCGATCGCCTCCGGATAGAGTGGTGTCGTCAGTGCGGCCGGATCATCCTCGCCGGTGCCGATGATCAGCGCGCCGCCGCCATAGAGCCGGCCGAGGATCATGGCGCGCTGGATCGCGCGCCGCAGGTTCAGCCGCCGCTCGGTCCGCTCGATGGCCGCGATGGCGGCGCGATCGCCGGCCCATTCGCGCCATTCGCGAACGCTGTCGTAGGGCACGATGTCGACGATCTTGCGGGCCAACCAATCGCCGCGATACATCGCTTCGATCTGGTCGCGGGCGATGTCGGCCACGAAGAAGCTGTCTTGGGCGGCCTTGTCCTTGCCGCCGTTCAGCGAGGCGGCGAAATTCGACAGACTGTCGGTCGCGGCAAGGCGGCGTGTGTTGGTTTTCCGGGCCATGCGGGTTCCGTTGCTGGACAGAGGAGGGTCGGGACGCCGTCGGCTGCCCTCGGGTGACCGGCTGCAGCCTCTCAGAGCAGCTTGAGGAGCTGATAATCGGCGCGACGAACGCCTTCGAGCGCATAGCGCAGGGCGTCGATGATGTGGTTCTGCCGGTCTGCGAGCGCCGGCAGGATCTCCCCGGTGTGTCGGTCGACCGCGTAGGAATAGAGGGTCAGTTCATCGATCGTGTGCCGACAATCCGGATGCACGACGATGTCGAGCGAGCGCAGAAACGCGACCCCCTCCTCCACCGAGCCCTTACCCTTGCGGGCGGGTTTGATGCGAAAGCCCTTGGCCCGCAGATGCGCGATCATCTCTGGCCGGGAACTGTCCGCCGTGATGGGCCAGGGCTCTGGGCCGGCCGCGCCCTCAATGGTGGCGAACAGCGCTGCGGTCTCGTCGATCGGGCAGCCGATCCGGTAGGCTTCGCGATCGATATAGAGCAATCGCTCCAGAAGCGTGGCGCGCACCAAAACGGTCGGGTCGTTGGAAAACCCCCAATCGGCCCCGAAATAGGGCCGCGCGCCGGCCGGCATCTCCAGCCGGTCGATCCGCCAATTGCTGAACACGCGGGCTTCCGAATGGCGTCGGTACGCCCCCTCCCAGATATGCCTGTATGTGTCGGGATCGCGTTTCTGGTCCCATCGCCGCTCGACCTCGAGCACCTCGGGGAACCAGGGGTTGTCGGCAAATGAGACGGGCCGCACGAGCGCGTCGTCCCGGGCTGGGCTGCTGCGAAACAGATGATCGACCGGGTCGCTCGCGTGCCGGGGGTTCCAGGAGAACCATAATTCCGAGTTGGGTTTGCGGATCGTCGGCACCAGGATGTCGAGCGAGCGCTGCGAAATAGTGTCGGCCTCCTCGATCCAGGCAATGTCGATACCTTCCATGGATTTGATCTGATCAGGGTTGTGGCCGAGGCCCGCGAAGAGAAACCGTGAGCCGTTGGACGCTTTGATCTCCGTTTCGGTCGAGGTGAAGCGGGTCGTCAGCCCCAAGGCCTGAATGCGGTCGTCGAGCAAGCGCTTGGACGATTCCCGGATCGATTGTTGGGTCTCGCGCGCAGCGAGAATGCGGAGAGGTTTCTGAGCCGAGAGCAACACCAGGGCGGCGAGATGCTGGTTTGACTTTGCGATATCCCCTGACACGCGTCCCGAACAATCGATACCAACGGTTTCGTTGCCATCCGCGCGAGCCTGATAGCCAGCCGCAGCGTCGAGGATCAGGCACAATCATGATCGGACGATCCGATTCGTGGGGCTCGCGACGCGAAAGGCGTCAGTAGAACCCGCTTTTTAAGGAAGTCCGCCGTCGACCAACTCAGCGCGATCCAAACCGGCTTATAACGCAGCGACTTATCGCTTCATGAATTGGTCCGGAATATTTCATATCCAAGCGGCTCCTCGACAGACAAGTATGGTCAGCGCACGTCACATAGTTCTGGCTGTCGAAGCGTCGAACGTGACGATCAAGCCCATCAACCTGAGCAATTGGTTCGCACGGCTTCGCTAAAATCAACGTGACAAGGACGCAGCGCGAAGGCTACAGGAGTTTTTCAATCGATAGCAGGGTTCGGTATGTTCAAAGGATTGCGGGCAAACACGGCTCATCGAAGCGCTGGAGACGCCGCACGCGATCGACGAGATTGGTACGCGGCCGAAAGGAGCTACAGGCAACATCTGGACCTTAAACCACAAGATGCAGCGATCTGGGTTCAGTTAGGGCATACCGTCAAAGAACAAGGTCATTACGCCCAGGCGGCAATTGCATATCGGCGAGCTGTTGATTTGCTACCGGACGATGCAGAGGTGTGGCTTCACCTTGCACATGCGTTGCTGCGCGATGGTCAAGATTTCGATGCAATGACCGCGTTTGAACGAAACCACGAGCTGAGCGGAGGGCGCGAGGGTTACGACTACGCACTTTCTCTCGGAGCTAAGGCATCACCGCTGCCCGAGCCAGATCGCGCCGTGACCACCTTTCTGCTCCTCGACGACCTATTTAAGTTTTTGACAGCACATGTTACTTTGTCAGGGATCCAGCGCACTCAGGTAGGCATTATATCTAACCTGTTGTTGAATAATGAGGACGAATTCCAGTATTTAGTGACGTCCGACGATCACTCGCATGCTTCTGTCACTTTCTGGGAGATGTCGACCGCAAGTGTAAAAGACTTAGTCCAATACGTCGCATCAGGAAATGAATTGAAACGCACGAACTTAGATCACCTCCTTAAAAACACGAAGGAGCATAGTCGTCGCGCACGTTTCAAACGAGATGACATTGTCTTTATTCCCGGTGCTTTCTGGATTATAGAACAAGCGGCCAATACGTTTGGCGCTTTAAATATGTCCGGTGTAAAGATTGGGGTTTATATCTACGACCTGATTCCAATATCTCACCCCGAATTTTGCGCCCCTTCTCTCGTTGAGATGTTTGCTAGATCATTTACTGCAATGATTCAGTTCGTTGACTTTTTTGCGACGATATCTGACTATGTCGCTCGAGTTCTTGCCGAATTTATAGAAACTTATCATTTACGTCCCATTCCGATAACTAGCATTCCTCTTGCTCATTTCTTGACGATTCCGGATGCTAGCCAGAAAGCAAGCGACTTTTTTTTGCGAACGTTGACAGCAAAAATCCAAGATAGACATTATGTACTTTACGTCTCAACAATTGAGGGACGAAAGAACCATCTATATATTCTTAATGTTTGGCAGGAACTAATACGGCGCAATATTAATATGCCTGACCTCATCTTTCTCGGGAGAGAGGGCTGGCGAATCGAAGGACTTCGTAGTTTCCTAGATGGCACTCACAATCTCGACGGACGCGTCCACTTCATGCATGACGTAGGTGACGGAGATTTGGCGCACCTATATCGCAATGCCGACTTTACCGTTTTTACGAGTCTGGTAGAGGGCTGGGGGTTGCCTGTCGGCGAAAGCCTCGTGTTCGGTAAGCCATGTGTCGCGTCGAACAACTGTTCAATCCCGGAAGTTGGTGGCGACCTCGTAGATTATGTTGATCCGTTGAACATACGCGACGGTATTGCCGTCGTCGAAAGGATGGTAACAGTGCCGTCTTATCGCAAGGCCCGCGAGCGAGCGATCGCTGAATTTTTTAAACCGCGGACCTGGGCCGAAGTGGGGGACAGATTCGTTCAATTGATAAAACTGGCCCATTCGACGCCATCCGCCAGCCGCAAGCCATTTCAGGTTCTACCCGGCAGAAACTATAGCTTGCTCAAGCCTGACTTCTTGATCACAGATCTTGGTAACCTGCTTCAATACCCTATCCGATTTCTCCTGCACGCTGATTTCTACGAACAGGAGCGACACCAAGTTTGGATGCGTGGCACGTCAGGCGTGATTGAAATTCCGACAACTTTTGAGCCTGGTTCCGTTGTCACCGTCGCAGTGGAGCTCGTCATCCCGTCATGGAACAGGAGAGGCCGCTTTGCCATTTCGCCACTTGAAGTCGACGATTTCACGCTCAAGCAATCAGCTGCGATCTATATGGATCGTGCTGGTGTGCCGCTCGTCGCAACCGTCAACGTGCCCGTTAACGAAGTAGGCCAAGCGTCTGTACGGATCAGTGTTATCAACCCAACTCCGCACATCGACGACGATGGGCGTGAGTTTTACATTGGGATACGATCGCTAACATACTGCGAAGCAGGGTCGGGTTCCACGAGACATAGTATGCTCGCTTCCTTCCTCGACGAGGCGCCATTCTCTTTTCACGCGGTCAGTGCATCTCCCTCTTTGACAAAAACCTAAGTGCAGGGCCACACCGAGTGTGGTAAGCTCGACCGGAACCGGCTAGAGGGCGACGTAAGCTCGCGGTTGTCTCGATAGCCGGATAAGCTTGGCGCGTTGGAGAACGGGCTCGACGGTGTCGCGATAAAGCTCGTGAATGCACCGGATGATGAGTGTCCGCATAAACGTCTGTTTGACCCGGTCCGTCTATCGCGATTCTGGAGAGTCCGCAGGGATAATGTCTTTTCTCGCATAGCTTTTGGATCATGAAGCGGATCGGTGGCAGGAGGAACGCAAGGACCTTTCGACTGAGCACTCCCAGTGTTTGGCGAGGCGGCGGCATCGATGGAGTGAAGGGAGAGTGCGCTGTTCGACGAGCCTACTCTTTGGTGTGCCTGTGAGGCCCTTAGCGGCGTCGGACCGCTTGACAATTTCCACATCAATCGGAAGAGAAACCGGGTGCGGAGCGATTTTAAACGACGGGGCTTTGAGAATCGCCATCGGCATAGAGTTTTAGCAAAAACGGATACCGGCGAAACACGGTGACAATCGCAAAAAAACGGCCGTCGTGGTCCTGGATGTGTGCCGATTGCACCAGGGCATGGAGCAGGCATTCCGCATAAACTGAATATGGCACCCTCGCCCATGATTCCTCACCAACTTCACAGCCGCGCGGGTGATCGTCCCCCCTTGAAGTGGTCCATCCCGATGTATGGCTTTCGAGCCTGGAGGATGGATCGATGGGAAGACGACCGAAGCCTGAAGAGATCGTGAGCAAGCTGCGTCAGGTCGACGTGTTGGTCTCACAGGGGAAGACCGTTGCGGACTCGGTTCGCTCGATCGGGGTGACCGAGGTCACCTACTACCGGTGGCGGAAGGAGTTCGGCGGCTTGAAGCTTGACCAGGTCAAGCGCCTGAAGGAGCTGGAGACGGAGAACATGCGGCTTCGCAAGGCGATCGCCGACCTCACGCTCGACAAGCTGATTCTGAAGGAGGCGGCCTCGGGAAACTTCTGAGCCCCGCGCGCCGGCGCGTCTGCATCGAGCATGTGCGACAGCATTTGCCTGTCTCCGAGCGCCGCGTCTGTGCGGCGCTCGGTCAGCACCGCTCGACGCAGCGCAAGGCGCCGCGGGGCTTTGACGACGAAGAGGCGTTGACGGGCGACATCATCGAGCTGGCGCGGCAGTACGGCCGCTACGGCTATCGCAAGATCGCGGCGTTGCTGCGCGATGCCGGGTGGCTGGTAAACGACAAGCGGGTCGAGCGCATCTGGCGATGCGAAGGGCTGAAGGTGCCGGCCAAGCAGCCGAAGAAGGGACGTCTCTGGCTCAACGACGGCTCCTGCATTCGCCTCCGGCCCGAGCACCGCGATCACGTCTGGTCGTACGACTTTGTCGAGGATCGCACGCATGACGGCCGCAAGTTCAGGACCCTCAATGTCGTCGACGAGTTCACCCGGGAGTGCCTGGCCATCCGGGTCGCGCGCAAGCTCAACTCGACCGACGTCATTGACGTTCTGTCCGACCTGTTCATCCTGCGCGGCGTGCCTGGTCACATCCGTTCGGACAACGGCCCCGAGTTCATCGCCCAGGCTGTGCAAGACTGGATCACGGCGGTTGGAGCAAAGACCGCCTATATTGCCCCAGGCAGCCCGTGGGAGAACGGCTACGTCGAGTCGTTCAACGCTCGCTTCCGAGACGAGCTGCTCGACGGAGAGATCTTCTACTCGCTCAAGGAAGCTCAGGTCATCATCGAAAGCTGGAGAAGGCATTACAATACTGTGCGCCCGCACGGATCAATCGGCTACAAGCCCCCGGCGCCGGAGGTCTTCGTGCCCGCCTTCGCCGCATGGCCGGCTGCGAAACCCCGACCATCTCCGCCGGCCATGCTCAGGGTGGCGCCCAGGCCGACCATGAACTAACAATCAACCCGGACCACCCGATGGGGGCCGATCAGGTGGCTACAACTCCGTCCAAGACGGAGTCATGCGCTACATGGCAGACGGCGCGCTACACCCCGGTAGTGGTGGCATTGATGTCAATAACGCTGGCTTCGGGCCAGATAACCGAATCGATAACGTCGTCATCAAAAGTATCAATTCGGACGGCGGCGGCGCTCACTATCCCAGCTTTGGTATCCGACTTCAGAACGAGGGGGCCGCGACGGTTAATGGCGTCGACGTCACAGGCATGATGTCATGCATCATCGCGTCCCCCGCTACAGGTCAGAGCGTCCAGGCAGTAAAGTTCGGCGCAAACAACTACTGCGACGCTGCTCGAGCGAACAACATCGTGCTGCAACCTATCGGCGGAGGTTATATCTTTGACTTCCACCTGACCGACATGTGGGTCACGAACATCGGGCCGACGAATACAAGCGGTCTCATCTTGGACGACAGCAGAACGGTGCCAGCCCAACTCCCCACGAACATCGCGGGATCGATTGTTGGTGTGAAGTATATGGGCGGCTCGCTTTTGTCGGTTACCGGACAGACCGGATCAGGAGTGCAGTGCGCGGCACCGAGCGCAATAGACGTTACCATTTCCGGAGCATCGATTGCCGGCTGGAACGCTGGGATCGATTTGGCACCAGGCTGCAGTCATTGGAATATTTCCAACAACAATAGCGGCGCGTTCGGCCCTTTCGCCTTTCCGCCAAGCGTTAAGACCAATCAGATCGGCATTCGCACGCAGGGCGGAACGTCGGACTACCTCGACATTCACGATAACAATTTGTTTGGGAACACCGTCGCCGCGTTAGCCGACAGCGGGTCGTCGCCAGGCTCCGGTACGCATAGCGTCTTTCACCACAACATGAACGCTGGGCAGAGCATATCGAGCACAGCCGTGGGTGCCTCGCCGGCCGCAATTTGTGCCACGAGCCATCGTGACGAAACGCATTCTATCAAGCAATCCGCCTCTTTCAACGCGGCTGTCACTCTGACGAACGCGGCGAGCGGCGGTGCCGGATCAGGTCCGGCATTTGGAATGGTGACCAGTGCCGCCGCCCCCCTCACAGTCCCGCTCAGCGCCAATGAGTGCATGGTGGTCACGTGGTCCGGGACCGAGCCGAACGACGTGAAGACGATCCACTAGCCGAATGGTGCCTGCCCGGTTCATTCAGCGATGTCTCGCCTTGAATCGGCCGGTACCAGCGCCTTCGAAGGAGTTGGCGCACTCGCAGGGTTTGAACTGCGAGATAGCATTCCAGAGGTCAGGGATCATAATGCCACCCTCAGGGGCAGCGCTTCAGATTAGAGAAGGATTGCTCGACCGCGGACCAAGCTATCGGCCAGAAGATGCCGCCACATCACCCCGGAGACAATCTCAGTATTTTTTGATTATATTTAATAACTATATTCGATATTATGTTTAATCACTATGCTCAATATTGCAGGTATTCACGCAGCATTTCAACAAACGCAAATTTCTATGTCTAGACGAAACGGTTCGATTTCTCATCGATGAAGCTAATGTCAAAACCGCCTCGAGGGGCAGCGTGGATTGGGGTATACGCTGCCCGGAACCTTAAGACAAACTACACGACACTATCGCGATTAGATCCGATTTACCTTATGCGACTCTTCAGAATTCAGAAAGTTGTCAACCATCTCAGCCCTCGAAACCCGCTTGTCAAATAGCGCAGCAAGATGTTCCTGCAATCCTTGAGCGTCTGGGTCACGACGCAACACCATCTTGTAAAGGCCTGTGAGAAGCATCCTATCAGATACACGGTTTTCGGTAACGGACTTCTTGAAAATACCTCCGGTCCATTCTAGCATGCTTCTATTTAGATCGCTGCTGGCAAACGTCATACCAATCTGATGGTAATGTATAATCAGGGACTGAGCGCCATTGTTGTTAGACAGATAATCCCTGACCAAAACACCCTGAGCGATGAAACGGTTTTCACTCCATCCGTACATTATAAAATGCCATAGCGGATCAACACCTTTCCCCTTGATATCGTCATTAAACTCCTCGTAGGTAGCTCTATCGAAATCTGCAAATAGTCTCTCTACTCCAGACGAAATGACTGTCGACAAAGGTAGAAGCTGGCTAGATCCAGACTCCATTGTGCCGACAAGCCACTCCGCATTTATATTTTCTAGAACGTCACTTCCTGCGAAGTAATCCTTCGACCGTTTAGTTTGGTGAGTTAGGAGCGCCTTACGAACAGAAAAGCCGGTATTCCGCCAACTAAACGACGTCCTAACCAAATTGAGCTGCTTTCTCAGCAATTCACGTCTTTCGACAGCCGTCAGAGTCAGCACCTTGTGCATCGCCGTCAAGATCTCATTCTCATTGGGCTCCCACCAGTTGCCGACGTCATAAAAACCTTTGTCCGAATAATCAGCTTTAACCTCGGCACCGCCATATGTGAGCGCGCCTGGAAATACCATGTCTCCGGTGCCGCCGTATTCTGGGAAGACAACCATCACGCCACAAGCCATAGCTTCTACGACATTGAAACCAAAGCCCTCGCTTCTTGAGGTAACAAGAACACAATCTACACTTCTATAAATTTTTGCTACATCCCTGTCAGATAGCGGGACAATAATTTCTTTAAACGTCACGCCCAAACTAACATCCTCGTAGATGAGATACTCGCGCCATCTACGCATCTTCGCCGTAGGTATATCGGAGTTCGTAAGTATGCCATGACCCATTACAATCAGCTTTGCCTTGGGCATCTTAAGTCTGAACTTACTCCAGACGCTCCTAAGAACATCGTAGCCCTTTCGATGCTGATTGCGCGAGAACCACAAGAATGTGGGCTCTTGCGACCTCTCGTTGCTTTCGCCCCACGGGTGAAAGATGTCTGTCTCTACCCCTAATGGAACATAGTGGCAGTCCACAAAACCAGACCTTTGAAAGGCTTCAAGATTCCACTTCGAGGGTAAGAAGACGCTTTTGTAACTATCTTTATAATCAAGCCATTACTTTGGAAGAATACTTGTCTCCCAGACCGAATACAAATATTCGAATGGGCGTTCCCCTGGGTGCGAAAACGTCAATGCAGGGCGGCTCTGATCTATTAGGCCTAATGACCGCAAACTGCCGAACAGGTTCTTATTTATAATCGTCCAAGAAGAGGGGATGTCGGAATGTAGCTCTGGATAGTTGATGCCAGCTCCGAGATGTTTTTGTTCAAACACGCGCTTGCTATTAGCGATATATTTCAGCCTGGCTTGATCCAGACCTTGCCTGAATGTAGAGCCGGCAAAATGTTCTATTTGAGACTGCGGGAGATAGGCGGTCGTATAGCCGGCTTCACGCAATCTGAAGCCAAGATCTGCGTCCTCGTGGTAAAAACCGAACTTGTCGTCAAATCCGCCAACTTTCGAAACTGCGGAGGTCCGCATGACGGCAAACGTTAGCTCACAAAAATCCGATTCGAGCCTATAGTAATCGCTCTCTAGAATACTCGTCTGATGATCAAATCCGACCTTTTCCAAGTTCCAAAAAACGCGGCTGCTTAAGATTGGATTACTCCTCTGCTCATCAGTTATTATTTGAGAGCATGATAAAATACCAAGCGCTGGATCTAGCGATATTTCGAACAGTAACTCTCGAGCAACGTCGGTTATGAACGTAATATCGTTATTTGATACGAAAAAATATTCAGCATCTTGCTTTATCGCAATATCGAGCGCTATATTACAACACTCCGTATATGTCCTGCGACTTGACAACTGAACAAGATTTACGTCGTACTTATTACATACCGCCTCTGTCGCGTCATCACTCCCCTGATCGAGGACGTAGATGATATGCGACGGTATCTTTAGGGTCGGCAACATTCTTTCAAGTAGGCGCGCTCCGTTGACCGACGGGATAACAAAAACAGTTTTTGCTAGACCGTCATTAAGCTGGTCATACCCACTTACGTCGAGGCTTGACAGGCCGATTGCATTATCATGCTGCATGCCGAATTGTTTCCCGATTGATACGTTCGGTCAGTACCACGGCGCCAAGCGTCTTTGCAAACGCGAACGCATTCAGATGTTGCCAAACAACGTTATATTGATCGTAAATATGACTGATTTTGCTGCGGATTTCCGGATGTCTCCGCTCCGTCAGGAGCGCGCTGCGGTGAGCATCAGCGATGCCCCTCAGGATCGAGATTCGATCAGAGAAAGCCCGTGTGGCCGCAAGGGCGACAGCGGACATAGAGTTGGCTGCGAGCGTGTCGTAACGGGTGGCGATGCGCCGGAAGTCTTTGAGCCGGCAGGAGGCGTTCTCGATCCGATGCCGGTCTTGGTAGCGCTTTTATCGAGCGAGATCTTCTTCTTGCGAGTGACACAGCCCGGGATCACCAAGACGGCTCCCGCCCGACGCAAGGTCCGACGCATCGGCGTCATAGCCCTTGTCGGCGAGGACGTAGCGGGCTTCTTGCACGCCGGCGAGGAGTTCGGGGCGATGGTCACGTCCGACACATTGCCCGGTGTCAGCATCAGCTTGAAGGGGCGCCCGACGACATTGGTGGGGGCATGGACTTTCGTCGTCTGGCCGCCGCGCGAGGGCCCGATGGCTGCGCCTTCGCCCCCCTTTCCCCGAACGCAGAGCGCTGGACCTTGACATATGCGGAGTCGACCGCCGTCGATCGGGTCGCCGCGCCTGAAGTGGTCGCAGACCGTTGTGGACGGGCCGACACAGCTCGGCGCAATCGGCCGTTCTCGGCCTCGAGCTCTTTCAGGAGCTTCATCTGTTTGCCCTTCATACCGCCGTATTCCTGCCGCGAGCGATATCAAGGTAAACTCGGTGCCCGCGATCGAGCGACCGCTTCCGCGAAGCACTTGCTCTGCGAAACCACCACAGCGGCTCGCTTATAACACACGCTTAAGCTGCCGCTGGATCGAGCTTGCGCTTAGGCTTTGAACCCGAGGTTCGGGTGGCGCTTTATTAATCAGCGTCATGCACGTAATAAGGGTGAGCCACAGGCAGGTCTGCCAGATTAAGCGGGGTACTGTCTCACAGCTGATTTGTCGTCGCCGATGGCTTGTTCATCTTCCAGCTAGATGTCGAGACCCTCCGCCACAACGATCCTATCCCGGCCCGACTTCTTCGCCGTGTGAAGGGCACGGTCGGCACGGGAAAAGAGCTGCTCAAATGTCTGATCGCCGTGCTGTTTTGCGAGGCCGGCCGATATCGTGATCGACACTTGACCTGCGTTTGTCAGGATTGGCGTCCCGGCCACTCTCTGTCGGAAAGAGTCAAGTTCTCGGACGAGCGTCGTTCGATGCTCGTTGGACGCGAGCAGAGCAAACTCTTCCCCACCCAGCCGCCCGACGCGCCCAAAACTACCAAGGCATTGTGCCATCACGCTCGCGGTCGCACGGAGAACCTGATCTCCAACCCAATTGCCGTAAGTATCGTTGACGTGCTTGAAGCGATTGACATCGACGATGATAAAGGCCATCGTCGTGAAGCTATAATCAAGGTGGTTCAGCAGTGTTCCTCGGTTTAGCAGGCCCGTTAGTGGATCAATCGTGCTGGCGCGATACGGGGCAAGCTGTGCCTTATCGTTTGTACGCGAAACCAGAAGAGCGATGAAGACACGAAGATAATTGTGACGATTCACGATCGGAAAACAAGCTGGTTCAAAACGTCTAACGCAAGGGCTGCAATCACACAAAGCACGGTAGTGCGCATCACATAGGCGAAACGCTCAAGCTCATTTGTCAGCCTGATGACGGGACGGGACAAAGCAAGCTTCTTCAACATCGTCGAATACCAGATCGATCAACCCGACAGACGATAAAAAGATAACATTTAGTCCTGCTTCGCGCCGCGTGCCACGACCCAAAGCGAGCCGTTATGTCAGAGGCGCTGCAGTTTCAAAGCGCCCGGCGTCGGCTTGGTCATCCATTGATCCACCTCGTCAGTCGTCGAAGCTTCGGTTATGGGCAGCCCACGTTCGTTCCCTATGGCCATTAATGCCAATCTGCGCGATGAAAGTATCTTGGGCGGGTCATTGGCCTGCAGTGCGGCCAAGGGATTCATACAATGTCCACGCAAGACATCACCGAGCCGGCTCATACGTGGGCTAACTTCAAGCGCGGTGTAGCTGTTCAGCGACGCGTACTGGTGGCGCTGATGATCCGCCAGCTCATGACCAAATACGGACGGAGCAACATCGGCTTCCTCTGGCTCGTGCTTGAGCCCATGATTCTATGCTGTGGCGTGCTCGTCGTTCGCTCTTTGATCTCCGATAGCGAAGAGAACGGCGTTCCGCTGATCTCGCTGCTTATAACCGGCTACCTTCCTCTGACGCTTTGGCGGCATCTCTCGTCAGCTGGAACGTTCCTCCTGCGACGCAACGGCCCGATGCTTTACCACCGGGACATCACGCTGCTTGATTGCGCTTTTGCGCTTTTCATGCTTGAGCTCGGTGGCTGTACCATTGCGTTCACGGTAGTCTATTGGTCACTTTACACATTGGGTCTTGTAGGGCCAATCTATGACCTCGGATTGATGGCATCCGGCTGGCTTTTGATGGCACTGCTGGCGTTCAGCCTGATGATGGTGTTCGGCGTGCTGACCGAGTTCTATGAGGCGGCGGAACGCTTTATCCAGCCGTTCCAATATCTTTTCCTGCCGATCTGCGGCTTCTTCTACATGGTCAATTGGCTGCCGGATTATGCACAGGAACTGTCATGGTACGTCCCTACTGTACATTGTTATGAGATGGTCCGGGGCGGCCTCTTCGGGCCGATCGTGGAGACACATTATACCCCTTGGTATCCCGTCCTTTGGTCGATCGCGATGCTCGCCTGGGCTCTTCCGATGGTCGACAAGGCACGCGACAAGATCCACTTCGGCTGAATTCGACAGCCGAAGCTTCACACGTCGTGGCGCTATCAAATATGCCGCTACCGGTCCAGAAACTCGCCTCAGCATCGACTCGCCGTAGAATTAAAGCGGAACGGAGCGAGCGGTGATCTACCGAAGATGCGGATGTGACCTTCTCCCCGCTTTCAGACCGCCGATAACTCAGCTTCGGTCTCCATAAGCCCTTGGCCCGGGCGGTTTGTAAAGTCGACGGGCGCCAGCCCGCCAAGGCTGCTGTGTGGACGCACAGTGTTGCGGCCGCTCCGCGCCATGCTTCTATGATCAGTCAGCCTCGTGCTCGCACAGAACGCCTATGACCTGATCTTCGGCGAGTCGGCCTCGCCGCATCACTCGTCTCCATCGACGAGCCAACTTACAAATAGCGTGGTTTCTAAGGAGCAGGTCAGCGACGGTAGTTGAGAGCCAAGCTTTTGTTTAAAACTGACAACTTGATCGTCATACACGCTGTTCGACTGCGTCAAGCCCCCAAGCAACCAGTTTGTCTGCCTCTGCTGTGCTTTTGGCTCCAGCATAACAACGAAGTTCCGGGGCGTTGCGCGAAACGGGAAAGTGCAACGTTGAACCACTGTTCAGCTGTCTTCGCACGCCGTCCAACATGTCGACCGGGACCTCTCGCCCGATAGGCTCCAAGAATGCGTTTTCGCTGCCGGAAGCGCTGCAAGGATCGAAGCCTTGTCGGCTTCGTAATTTTTCGCCGTATCGCGTGTAGAATTTCAGACCGTACGATCCTCGGAGATACGTCTCCCGGCACCATGATGGCTGACGCTTACCGTTGCTTCGCCGCAAGGGGCAAGGCAGGCGTCGGGGGTGCACCGCAATCGAGTGCACGGATGCCAAGCGCATGAGCGGCAGAGGCGACGGCTGCAGCGATTTCTGGACTGCTCGCGCGCAGATCCCGTCCGATGAGAATGGGGGCGGATAAGGCTTGGGCGCCCGTCGAGCGAATGTGTATAGCTTGGCCATCCCACAAGATCGGTGACCAAGCCCCGCAGCCCGCTTGTTCCAAACTTCAACTGGACCTGCGAATTAGACCCTCGACGTAACAGGTTGCAGGTGCGTTATAACGATAATAGGCCACTACGACCGACAGTTTGCTTAGGTAATGCAAACGTCGCCCCGAAAATGAATGACTAGAAACGGTGGTGCGCTACGCTGGTCCGAGGAACAGTTGAAGTCCCGATCTTCACGTTTGAGATCACGCTAAACACGATTGTAGACATCCTCGATGCGAATGATGTCATCCTCGCCAAGGTAGCTGCCGGTTTGCACCTCGATCAGCTCAAGGTTGATCTTACCAGGATTGGCAAGCCGATGGATGCTTCCGATCGGCAAATAAATCGACTCATTTTCATGAACGAGCTTGATCGCCTCATTCAGGGTGACCTCGGCAGTCCCTTTTACAACAACCCAATGCTCGGCCCGATGATGGTGCTTCTGGAGGGACAGTCGAGCGCCGGGCTTCACGACGATGCGCTTGACCTGATAGCGCAACCCTCGGTCGATGCTCTGATAATAGCCCCAGGGTCGATAGGAACGCCGATGCTCCGCCGCCTCCGGCCGCTTCAATACTTTCAGCTGCTCGACCAAATCTTTTACGCGTCCGGCATGAGCGCTGTTAAGCACCAGCACCGCGTCGTGCGTCGTCACCACGATGACGTCGTCGACACCAACCACGGCAGTCAAGACGTCTTCCGATCGGATATGAACGTTGTTGGAATCCATAATGACCCCAGAACCACGTACCGAATTGCCGAGGGGGTCTCGGTCTGACAACTCCCAGACGGCATGCCAGTTGCCGATATCAGACCAACCCATATCGGCCGCAATAACGGCCCCACGCGTGGTACGCTCCATTATGGCATAGTCGATAGAAATTTTAGTGGCCCGCGAGAAGGCCGGTTCATTCAGCTTGAACATGCCGAGGTCGTGAACACCGCTCTGCACGGCAATTCGAGCCGCCTCAGCCAGTTCAGCTTCAAAGCGTGAGAGTTCCTCGAGCATCACATCGGCTCGAAACACGAAATTCCCCGAATTCCACAAATAGCCCTCCGACACATAGCCAATTGCTGTCGAAGCATCAGGCTTCTCTACGAAAGCGTCGACATGGTGCACAGGCGAGCCAAGAACGACAGGCGCGCCTGGCCGTATGTAGCCAAAGCCGGTCGCTGGATGTGTCGGCTTGATGCCGAAGGTGACGATGCATCCGGCTTCAGCAGCCTCGGCAGCCTCCCGGCAAAGCTTGACGAATTCGGTCCGGTTCTCGATGACGTGGTCGGCAGCAAAAATTGCCAGGATGGTGCTGGGGTCGCGATTTGCGGCGATTTCAGCAGCGATCGCGATTGCTGGCGCCGAGTCGCGTCCCACCGGCTCCAAGACGATCTCAGCGTCGACGCCGCTGTCGGCAATCTGTTCAGCGACGTAGAACCGGTAGTCAAGATTCGTGATGACCATAGCAGGCTCGAACAGGGAGCGGTCACGCAGCATGTCGAGCGCCGTCTGGAAGGTCGATCGGTTTCCGACCAGCGGAATGAACTGCTTCGGCATCGTCTCGCGCGACTCGGGCCAGACCCGGGTTCCTGAACCGCCGCACATGATGACAGGAAGGATTCGCGGCATTGGGTCTCCTCCGACCAGTCCAAGTTTGCACTGCAATAGAAACCCGGACAGCCGCAGTCAAGTCGAGGGCTTCAGTCACCCAGAGGCGATCTCTTCGCCGAGTTTATCAACTCAGAGGCGTCGAGATCTTCCTTGGCAATTGACATCTCCGCGGCGACGGCAGCGCGCGAACCAGGGTCAGCGGGGCAGGAACCCGCCGCTTCGATCAGCGGTTTGGCACCACCAGTTCCGCTGCAATCCGAGCAGAAGTCCACTCCTGTTCGGGCAAGTAACCGACAAATCTGGACTGCTGAGAACCAGACACGAACACTGGTCTCCGCAACGGCGCAAACCGGTCTCCACACGAGGACCAGCGTGCGGCTCGGAAACCCAATACGCGACCCAGAGAAATGCCCTAAAAGCAGGCCTCCTAGTGGCCGGTATTTGGGCCCCAGAGAGAGTGCCGAAATGACGCTATTTCGGCCAAGGTCCTGAAATCGCAGCAGTCTCCCGCCAAAAAACGGAAATCGCCAGTTCGACGAGAGTGCGTAATGGGCCGGGAAGGACTTTAACGGTTCTCTGCACCAAGATTCCCTGCTCTGAGGGAAATCTGCAGGGAAAAACATTGAGGCGATAAACGTCTTTTCGACCTTCTCGATCGTAGATGAGGAGCGTTCGCCCAATCAATGCCGCTTCACTGCAGAGAATTACTGTTCCTTTGTCATCATCAGGGTAATACACTCTCTTTGTCAGACGGTCAGAGACAACTCTTATTGAGAGTTTATAGAGATTTATATTGAAAATTATAGAACGGACTAGGTATCACCTGACATCGTATCGCGCAGGAGCGAGTCGTGGTGAGTGTCTTGTAGTCGCCGGTAAGAGTTAGCCGGCAAACATAACGCTGCAGCAGCAGCACCTTCGTTCGGAGAATTCTGATGCACCAACCATCTTTGGCGGGACTGCTCCCGCTCGGTCAAAATTTGGGACAGCAACCCGCGGCAATGCCTCTCGGCCTCTTTGCCAAACTTCAGCTCGCCATCGGATATGTGCCGATTGCTTCCATCAACCCCTACAGTCGTAATCCCCGCACCCATTCCAAAAAGCAGATCGAGGAGTCGCTCAAGACCTTTGGTTGCGTCAGCCCACTGGTGATCGACAAGCTGGGCCTACTTATCGTGGGTCACGGTCGTCTTGCTGCAGCCAAGCTCCTTGGCTTCAAGGAGCTCCCGGTGGTCCGTCTGGATCATCTAGATGCAGCTCAGAAGAGTGCGCTCCGCATCCTCGATAATCAGATCGCGACTTTGGCTGGCGTAGACAAGAAGCTGCTGGACCTCGAGTTTAAGGACCTACTCTCCATCGACCTCACCCTCGATCTCAGCTTCGATTTCAGCATTACGGGCTTTGCCGCGCCCGAGATCGATAAGCTGGGCGACGATGCGGCCGAACCGGACGTCATCCTGACGTCGATTGCATGATCACGAGCATCAACCCGGATCACGTCTCATCATGTCGGCAATGCGTTCAGCCATCATGATGGTCGGCACGTTTGTGTTCGCGCAGGGAATAGACGGCATGAGCGATGCATCGCAAACACGGAGGTTCTCAGTCCCAAAGACCCGGGCCGCGCTGTCCGTGACCGCCAAGGGATCGTCCTCTGCGCCCATTCGGCAGGTGCAGGTCGGATGCCAGGTGCCCCCGACATTGCGGCTCACGAAGTCGGTCAGAACGGCATCCTCATTCAACAAGGCCTCGATTGTTGCGCCTTGCGTGATGAATGCGCGGACGAGAGCCGGGCGAAAGCCGGCACTCAGATCGAGGAGGCCCGAGAACAGGCCACGTTGGATTGCGCGGCTGCGGCCCGGCACCGCGATCCTTGCGACACGGGGTGAATAGCTCGTCGGAAAAACGGAGTCGCAGAGCCCGCGCATCTCGGGCCGCATCAACGTTTCGGCTCCGAATCGAAGCGCCAACTTGAGCCGCTCCATATCGCGCCAATCGGACAGCATGCGGAAATCGACATGCGGCTCGGCTCGCGGATCGGACGAGGCAAGCTGAACGAAGCCCTTCGAAAACGACTTGTTGACCCAGAAGAAGACCGTGCCAAGTCGCCGGCCAATGCTGTGCCAGCCCGAGCGCGAGAGGATCGCACCATGCATATCTCCGTTCGGCGTGCCCTCAAGATCTGAGGAAAAGCGGACGATCGCCTGCTCGTGATGCTCGGCAGGATCGCGGAAACGGGCGGCCGGCTGCAGAAACGCCGACACCGCGATCGAGGGATGCTCCATCAGATTTTGCCCGACACCCGGACGGTCGGCCACGACCGGAATCCCGAGTGCCGCAAGGTTTGCGGCGGGTCCTACGCCAGACCGCATCAGCAGGGCCGGCGTGTGGATTGCTCCTGACGAAACAACCACCACGTCGGCGGCCATATGTTCGGCAGGGCCGCCGATCATCGGGGCCAGCAATGCGCCCGTGGCTCGGGTTCCTTCGAAGAGAATGCGCTCCGCGATCCTGTCGGTCAAAATGCAGAGATTGGGGCGTCGGCGCACGGCGTCGGTGAGGTAGCCGACGGACGTCGGAACTCGTTCCCCCGCTTCGCTCGCAACAAGCGCTGCGGCATAGACACCGTCCTTCCACTCGCCATTCTGATCCGGCCGTGTAGGAAAACCGCGCTGGGCGAGTGCATCGGCGACGGCCGCCACGAAGGGAGACATCCGGTCCGGGGTGATTCGACGGACCGGAAGCGGTCCTTCCAGCCCGTGCAGAGGGCCGATGAAATCACAATCCCGCTCGAGCTTGCGGAAATAAGGGAGGCAGGCCTCCCAATTCCAGCCCAAGGCGCCGAGCCGCTCCCATTCGTCATAGTCATTTGGAGAGCCGCGGTTGGCCAGCAGCGCATTGATGGCCGAACCCCCGCCGAGAATTCGGGCCTGCTCATATCGGCGGGTCGCTCTCGCAACGCTGTTGCTACGCGGCGATCCCATAAAGGCCTGCAGGCTGTTCCAGATGTTGCGGGTGTCGAGATAGGCACGGCCGGCATATCGACTACGGATGTCGGCCGGCATGGTCTCGAGAGAGATGTCTCGCCCCGCTTCGACCAGCGTGACGCGGAACCGCGGGTCTTCCGTGAGGCGGGCCGCCAAAACGCAGCCGGCCGACCCGCCGCCCAGAATGAGCACGTGGGTCAAGGCTTCCCTCCGGCCTTTCGTGCACTGAGCCAAACAGTGAGCAACAACATCATGGAGGCCACTGTCAGCAAGGACGAGATGGACGCGATGGTCGGATCGATCTCGTCTCGGAGAGCTGTAAACATCCGCTTCGTGAGAGGTTGGTTCGATCCTCCGGACACGAAGAGAGCCACGACCGTCTCATCCAGAGCCGAGATGAAGGCGAAGAGTGCGCCGGTGACGACGCTTGGCCGGATTTGCGGAAGTGTAACGATAAAGAAGGCGCGCAAGCGGTTCATCCCGAGGCTGCGGGCAACCATCTCTTGAGCGTGGTCGAATTGCCGGAAGCCCGCCGAAACCGCGGTGAGGACAAACGGGATACCGAGCATGATGTTGGCTAGCACCAGCCCGAGCCACGTGGCCAGTAGCCCGAGCCGGGCATAGACGAAGAACACGCCCACGGCGACGATGACGATCGGTGTCACGAGTGGCAGGAGCAGGAGAGCTTCCGCCATTCGCCCGAGGCGGCCGGTCATATGGCTCAACGCATAGGCAGCGGCGGTTCCGAGCACGGTCGCGCAGAGCGCCGATGAGACCGCGACCGTAAGGCTGACCTTTGTGGACTGCATCCACGCGGCCGACTCGAGATAGCTCTCGTACCAGCGCAACGACAGGCTTGGGGGCGGAAAGGTCAGGAAGCGGGTACTCGAAAACGACATCGGGACGATCACGAGCAGCGGCAAAATCAGGAATAACAGGATCAGGAGAACCGCTGCCCCGAGGAGAAGATGAAACGGGTTGAGGCGCGTCATTTCGCACCGGCGACGCTTTTGAGCGGCACGGCCAATCGGCCGACCGCCAGGATCAGCATGACCGCGACGAGCAGGACGACGCTGATGGCGCTGGCGGCACCCCACTGGTTGTAAAGTTCGATATTGCGGCTGATCAACATGGAGACCATGAGCGTGCGGCCTCCTCCAAGCAATTCCGGGGTGATGTAAAAGCCGAGGCAAAGCACGAAGACCAGGACTGTTCCGGCCGCCACCCCCGGCATGGACAACGGGAGGAACACGCGAGCGAAGACGGTCGCGGGCCGTCCTCCAAGGCTCGCACCGGCGAGAAGCAGATCGCGTGGGATCTTCTGCATGGCGGCATAGAGCGGCAGCACCATGAAGGGGAGCAGGATGTGGATCATGCCGATGAGAACGCCGATTTCGTTATTGGCCAGACTCAAGGGTGTATCGATGAGGCCCATTCCCATGAGAAGCTTGTTCACGACGCCGGTGCGCTGCAGCAGCACCAACCAGCCGTAGGAGCGCACGAGCACGCTGGTCCAGAAGGGCACGACCACAAGCGCCAGCACCCCAAGGCTGAGCCATCGGGGCAAGACTGTGGCGGCGTAAGCGACAGGATAGCCGAGCAGCAAAGTCGTCACCGTGACCTCGACGCTCAACCGGAATGTCAGCAGGAAGCTTCGGCCATAAAGCGGCTCCGTGTAGAGACGGCGATAATTCTCAAAGGTGAAGCCGTTATCCCAGACGGATTGCCACGCGAGCCACAGCAGCGGAACAAGCAGCAGTCCGACGACGACGAGCAAAGCTGGCGCGAGCAGCAGGAACAGCATCATCTGCTCCTGCCCGCGACCGCGAGGGGACGAGGTGGAGGTTTGCGTCACGTTGGTCGCCATAGCTCGGCCTCGTCCCGACGGATCATTGTTGAACGAAGGTCGCCCAACGCTTGAGCGCGGCGTCGCCGGCTGGCGACGACCACCACGCGCTGGCGATCAAGGCTTGTTTGGCTGCGTTTTCGGGCGCGCTCGGGAGGGTCTTGGCCAGATCCGCAGGGATGATTCCAGTCTTGAAGGCTTGGGGATTGCCCGGACCATAGTTGATCGCAAGCGGAAGATGCGCCTGGAGCTTGGGGTCGATTGCCTCGTTCAGAAAGCGCACGGCTGTCTTCAGATGCGGTGCATTTTTCAGGATACAGAGGGATGTATTCTGCAACAGGCCCTGGTTGAAGGTGAATCCGATATCAGGATTATCTTTCATCACGGACGTGACGCGGCCGTTCCACGCCATTTCCATATCGACCTCGCCGTCGTGCAGAAGCTGGGCCGATTGGCCGCCCGAGGTCCACCAGACCGTGATGTTTGGCTTGATCTCCTCTAGTTTTTTGAAGGCGCGATCGACGTCGAGCGGGTAAAGCTTGGAGGGCTCCACACCATCGGCCATAAGGGCCGCTTCGAGGGTCGCGAGCGGATGGTTCCGCAAAGCGCGTGTCCCGGGGAATGCTTTGACGTTCCAGAAATCGGCCCAGCTTTGGGGCGGGTGGCCGCCAAATTTTTTTGTGTTGTAGGTGAGAACGCTGGAATAGAACTCATAGGCGACCGAATAGGGCGTCTTATACGCCTCCGGCATATTGGCCGCGTTGGGGATCTGACTAAAATCGAGTTTCTCGATCAGCCCCTGATCGCCGCCGCGGACACAATCCTCCGTCGGCGTATCGACGACGTCCCACGTCGGAGCGCCTGTGGCGCCCTGTGTCTTAATAACCGGCCACGCATCCGGGCTGCTGTCCTGGTTGACTGTGATCCCAAGCGCCTTGGCGGCAGGATCGAGGATCGCCTTGGTCTGCGCCTCCTGGTAGGCGCCCCCCTGCGACACGAAAACGACCTGATCGGCCGCGGCCGCGAGCCCTGTCGTGGCCAGCAGCGCAAGAAGCGAGGCCGACAGTCTAACGTTTGACGATGCAAAACACCGGATCATGCTGCTCTCCCTCGTTGATTGCGACGGCCGCCTATCGGCCGGCGGAATCCAGAAGTTGGTACCAGCCGGCGGCGAGGCGCACGCCGGCTTCTCGGAATGGGTAGAACGGGACGGTTCGGAAGCGCTCGGCGTCGAGCAGCGCGACGTCGAGGTGCTCACCCCGAACCATCGCGGCCACGTATTTGCCCATGAGGGTCGACATCGCGACGCCTGCGCCGTTGTAACCCACGGCGAAAAGAGTTCGGTCGTCGATCCGGCCGACATGCGGAAGCGCGTCGAGCGTCATGCCCACAAGACCCGACCAGCGATAGTCGACCTTTGTCGCCGCGAGGGTCGGAAACGTCCGGATCATAGCCTGTTGTAGCGCCAGGAACGCGGTGTCCGAGTCGGCCTTGCCGAAGGCGCCGCGGCCACCGAACAGAACGCGTCCGTCCACCATGCGAAACCATCGCATCATGCGCCGGGTCTCGACATAGACGCGACGGGTGGGCATTACGGTGGCCGTCTGGGCCAACGAGAGCGGGGCGGTCGCGATCATGGCGCTGCGGAATGGAATGAGCTTTCGCCGCACGGCGGCGGTCGCCGGCGTCAGGTCCGAATAGGCGTTCGTCGCAAGCACCACATGTCGGGCGTTGACGGCACCGTCCGGCGTTTCGACGACGGTCCGTTGGCCATCCCGACGCAGGCGTAGTGCCGGGGATGCCTCGAAGACGTCGATGCCTTGTGCGGTCACTTCCCGCGCGAGACCACCGAGATAGTTGAGGGGGTGGATCGCGCCCGCATGGGGTGACAACACCCCGCCGACAAAGCCCGAAGACCCGGTTTCCCGCGCCACCTCGTCACGCGAAAGAGCCGAAACCGAGCTGTCCCCCATCTCGGCCCTCATCCAGTCCATATCGGCGATCGACGCCGCGAGTGAGACGGCATTGTGGGCGGCTTTGACCTGCCCGACGCGCGCATAGCCGGCGTCCGTCAAACCGAGGTCACTGACCAAAGCTTCGAGCACGTCGACCGACTCATGGGCGATCGCATACATCCGCCGCGCCACGTCCATCCCGTGCTGGGCCGCCGCCTGGGCAAAGGATAAGCGGAACTTCGCCGACACGACGCCGCCGTTGCGCCCGCTTGCGCCCCAGCCGAGGGTATTAGCCTCCAACACGACGGGTCGCAGACCGCCAGCCGCGATATGGTGCGCGGCAGACAGTCCCGTGTATCCACCGCCGATGATCGCCACATCGGCCTGCACCTCGCCCGCAAGACGGCGGCAAGCCGCCCTCGGCGTGGCGCTGGTCGACCAAAGCGATTGGACCGGCGTGGCGATCTGCATCAGGCGGCTCGGACCGCCGGCCCATCGAACGCCTCGTCGACGGCGTCGGCCAATTGAGCGAGCGTCGCGAAATGGTAGTCGGGTTTCGTAAACGTTTGAGGGGCCGGCGTGCCGCCGTAGCCGTCCTGGCCCTGACGACGCTCGATCCAGCATACCGTGTAGCCGAGCTGCCGGGCGATCCCGATGTCGTGATACTGACTCTGCGCCACATGCAAAATATCGCGGAATTTGTAACCGAAGGCTGATTGGCGCCCACGGTTGAAAGCGAAGAAACTGGGGTCGGGCTTGGCCACGCCGGTGTCGTCACAGCAGACGGTGTCGTCGAACGGGTCACTCAGGGTCTGTGCATAGCAAGACAGGGCCACGCGATCCGCGTTCGTCATGGCAACGAGTCGAAAGCGCCGACGAAGCCGTTGCAGCGCGTCGGCAGAATCTGCGAAAGCTGGCCATTGCAGCACCGCGGTCTGGAAGCCTTCGGCATGCTGGGTCTCGTTCGGAAACCCCAGTTCGGCCGCCACATGGCTATAGACGTGGCGCATGACCTCGCTTGAGCGGCTGTAGTTCCGGTCCCGCCCCGTCTTGTAGGACGCGAATATGGCGTCGTCGCTGACCTCAGCGGCCGACTTACCGGAGACGGCCCGAAAATAATCGAGGACGCCCTTTTCGAAGTCGATCAATGTTCCGACGACATCGAAGGTGAGAAGCTTGAAATCCCGAAGCGACATGTACGGTCTTTTCCTATTGGCGCGATGTTGCTGATTGAAGGCCATTCATGGTCCGGCCAATTGCCGGTCGTCTTCCGCCGCCACGATCACGGTATCGTTCGGGTGGAGCAGGAGATCGATGCGTCCGCCGGGCGCCGGAAGGTTGAGGCGGCCGAGATGGTGACTTGGCTGGCGAAAACTGACGGTGACGCCGCCGTCGAGGAGCACGAAGACCCGAAGGCTTTCGCCCTGATAAATTGTTTCCGTGACGGTACCCGAGAGTTGGTTCAACACCGGATCAGCCGATCGGGCCCCGACGACGAGCTTTTCGGTCTGCAACGCAAGCATCAGGGAACCCGTGGCCGGAATCGTTCGTGTGGACCGCAGGATTGTGGGCCCCAGGCTCACGCCATCGTGCCCGGCCCGCGTCACGGGAACGAGCGTCGCCTCTCCGATGAAGCTCGCGACGAAGCGGTTCGCAGGTGTGTCGTAGAGCCGCTCGGGCGTATCAACCTGTTCGAGACGGCCGCCCCGGAGGATCGCGATGCGGTCGCTCATGGTCAGCGCTTCACGTTGATCATGCGTCACGTAGACGATCGTCGCGCCGAGCTGGCGATGGAGGTGACGCAGTTCGATCTGCATCGTTTCCCGCAGCTGTTTATCGAGTGCCGAAAGGGGCTCGTCCATCAAGATCAGCTTCGGCCGAAACACGATCGCGCGGGCGAGCGCCACGCGCTGGCGTTGGCCACCCGAAAGTTGCGCTATGTTGCGGTCTTCGTATCCAGCGAGCTCCATCATGGCGAGAGCGCGGGATACGGCGTCTTTCTGATCCGCCCGTGGCACCCGACGTGCCCGAAGCGGAAAGGCGACGTTTTCACCGACGGTCATATGGGGAAACAGCGCGTAATTCTGGAACACGATGCCGATCCCGCGTTTGTGCGGTGGCGTGAACGTTACGTCGTTTTCGCCGAAAAAAATGCGTCCCGCGGAGGGCTGGGCGAAGCCGCCTAAAAGGCTGAGCAACGACGTCTTGCCGGAGCCCGATGGCCCGAGCAAAGACATGAACTCACCGGGAGCGATGTCGAGATCGATGCTGTCGAGCGCCATAAACGCGTTATAGCGAAGGCTCGCGGCCCGGATCGACACCCCGATATTTTCGGACGACCCCATTGTCGTCGAGAAGGAGGGATCGGCCGCAAAACTCATGCTTATACATCCTCCTCCGACGCTAAAAACCGGTCGCGGATCGAACGATACTTCGGCGTTTCACTGCTCTGTCACGCCATGGTGCGAAGGAGAGCTTCGCAACAGAAGCAGCACGCAGCAACGCTCAAATAAGCTGGCTGCGCATTACATAATGTAATGATCTAAGAGCCTTGCCTCATCGTTATGTTTTCTGCCCAAGCGCGGTGCAGCCGTGCCTGAAGTCAGGTCACAAACTGGCATCCCGAATCCCCCATCCAGGATGCAGGGTTTCGATCGCCTCGAGGTCCGCGCGCATTTCGGCCACCAGCCAATCGCGAACTTTCATCAAGGTCGGGCGACCTTCTTTGTGAGGGACGCACACCAGATGACAGCGTCGACTGGTCCGCACCAGCTTCGGCCCGGCCGGCACGAGGGCGCCTGTCTTCAGCCATTGCGACACGACGTTGATCCAGCCCAGCGCAATGCCCTGACCAAGCAGGGCCGCTTGTAGAACGACGGCATAGTCGGACACGTGCAGAAGGTCGGAATGCTGGCCAGGACGGAATTGTCCCTGACGGAGTGGGGCAATCCAGTCTGTGCTGCTGTCGGCGAGATTGATGAAGGTGTCCTGGGTCTTGCCCGCGACGCGTCCCGCGAGATAGGCGGGACTGCAGACCGGGACGGTCACTTCGTTCACGAAGAAAACAGAGCCGGGCGACGCATCCTGTCCCTCGACGAAGCGCATGCCAAGGTCGACCGTATCGACCGGCCCTTTCAGCGCGCCGGGGATGAGTTGGAATCGAAGGTCCAGGTTGGGACAAGCGGTCTGCAAGGCACCGATGCGTGGCATCAGCCAGTGCGTGGTGAAGCCGGACGACACGGAGAGCGTGACCGTTTCCAAGCCGGTCCTCCTCTGCCGAATTTCGTCGAGAGCCCCTTCGACGCCCCGAAATCCCGCCGCAATACTGCGGTAGAGGATGCGGCCGCTTTCGGTCAGAACCACACCTTGAACAGACCGTTCGAAGAGCCGCGCGCCGAGATGCCGCTCCAGGCGCCCCAACATGCGGCTGACCGCAGGTTGTGTGACGTTCAGTTCGGCAGCGGCTTTCGTAAAGCTCAGTTCGCGTGCGGCCGCCTCGAACACGAACAAAGCATTTGCTGAAGGCAAGAGCTTACGGAGAGACGTCATAGGCTGACACGTTACCCCCGAATGGGGTCGGCTCATAGTGTGACGTGACCCGATGCAAGATCGCTTTGTAAGTTAGGTCGGTCACGCCGTCGCCTTGCTGTTGCCTTCGACGAAAGGCCGCGTGCGAGAACTGACGGAGGCTGCTGGATGACGATCTTGGGCCCAAAGTTGAATGTCCGCTTTTTTGCGAACCGCCAACTTCCGCTCCTGGCGGATTGTGTTGAAAAAGTCGGTCGATGGACGGTTCGAAAGGGCGGCCGCTTGGTGGCGTGATCGGAGGGCCCGAGCCTCACGCCAGTGTTGGCGTGGACATCGGGAGCAACTTGGCGAGCTTCCTAAGGTTCTGGGCAGCGGCCGCGAGGTGGAACTCGTCTCGCGCCCCGTGGGGGCCTCGTAATCTGAGCCGGTCAAGCTTCAGAATGCGCTTGAGATGGGCAAACAGCATTTCGACCTTCTTCCGCTGGCGCCTTGAGGTGACGTAAGCCTCGGTCATGGCGATGTCCCTCGCCATGTCGCGGGCGCCCTCGTGGATCGAGCGGAGGATTTTGCGGGCCGGTGCGTTGGGGCAGCACGCTGGCTTTAGCGCGCAGGGATCGCAGTCGAACTTGCTGGCGCGGTAGCGCATGAAGCCATCGGGATCGACACCCTCACGGCTGATACCGAAGCGACGGCGGTATTGGGGAAGCTCCTTTCCCGCTGGACAGGTGTAGCGGTCACGCCTGTGGTCATAGGCAAAGTCCGATCGGCTGAAGGTGCCGTCGCTGCGCTGGGACTTGTCGAACACAGGAATGTGCGGCTCGATCCCGCGCTCGTGGACCAGCCAGGCGAGGGTCTCGGCAGAGCCGTAGGCGGTGTCGGCGGCCAGCCTCGCCGGCCAGAGGCCAAAACGCTCCTGGGTGCGCGCGATCATGGTGCGCGCCGCGCCCACCTCAGCCTGCCGAATGGCGCGGCTGGCTTCACGTCGACGATGACGGCGTGGTCGAGATCGATCAGATAGTACGTAGCGTAGGCGAAGAAGGCATGGCCTTTCTGCGCCCCTGTCCATTGTGCTGCAGGGTCGGAGCGGGAGATGAACTTCGGCTTGACCTCGCTGGCCGCGCCCCAGGCCGCCTGATCAAGGGTGTCGAGATACTCACGCACTGCCCTGCGGGTCTGCGCGAGGTCGTCCCAATCGACCACCTCGGAGGCCGCTGCGGAGCTCTGCTTATTAGCGTCGGCCGTGATCAGGCTGGCATCGACGGCAAAGCCTTCTCCACCAACCAAACCTTCCTCGATGCAGCGCCGGACGGTGGTCTCGAACAGCTCGCGCAGGAGATCGCTGTCGCGGAAGCGCCCGTGTCGATTCTTTGAAAAAGTAGAATGGTCAGGGACGCGGCCTTCGAGACCGAGCCGGCAGAACCAGCGGTAGGCGAGATTGAGATGCACCTCCTCGCACAGGCGACGCTCCGAGCGGATGCCGCAGCAGTAACCGACGATCAGCATGCGGATCATCAGCTCGGGATCGATCGAGGGTCTACCCATCGCGCTGTAGAACGGCTGCACTTGCGCGCGCAGACCCGATAAATCTATGACGCGATCAATCGCACGCAGCAGATGATCCGTCGGGACGTGCAGCTCAAGGCTAAACTCGTAAAACAGCGCCTCTTGCACGACCTGCCGTTCGCCCATCATCGCGCCGTCCTCCACCCAGGAGAACTGAATCAGGACTTCAAGCCCACGGCAACACCGACTTTTTCAACACAATCGGCGCATACAGGACGCGGCGAGGAAAGCACCTGACGTGAAATGCGACTGGTTCAAGGGCGTCAGCCAGCTAGCTTCAATTTACCCGGGTCAGCCCGCGAGGACTGCGCCTCGCCGAACCATACGTGAGATGGTCGCCTGATCGACGTTGAAGCGCCGCGCCAAATCGGCTTGCGAGACATGACCGAGACTAAGCGCCTCGAGCGCCTCTTCGCGCTGATGACGGGTCAGTTTCGGCGGTCGGCCCATGTGGACACCTCTCGCCGCGGCCCGCTGCCGTCCATCGCTGGTACGGGCGCGAATCAGTTCGCGTTCGAACTCAGCCAGACCGCCGAGGATTGTGAGCATCAGCCGTCCATGGGGCGTGGTGGTATCGGCCCATTGATCCCCAAGCGAGCGGAAGCCAGCTTGAGCCCTGGCCACGAGATCGAGGATGTTGAGCAGATCGCGCGTCGACCGGGCCAGGCGATCTAATCGGGTTACGATCAGGGTGTCGCCTACCGTCAGAGCTTTTAGCGCTCGCGCGAGTTCCTTACGATCAGTTTTAGCGCCACTGGCGGTTTCGGAATAGACCCTGCTAGCTCCGGCGGTTTGGAGAGCTTGCTTTTGGGCATCAACCGTCTGCCCATCAGTGCTCACGCGTGCGTAACCGATCGTCGCCATGTTTCGACATTACGGTCGCGGCCGGCTTTCGCAAGTGACATCTGCATGAGTTAAGTCGCTGTTTTTGCTACTCGCAAGTGAGTTTGCAAAAGTTTTGATTTATGCACGGTGCGCTTTGCGCAACGAAGCTGCCGCTTACCGAAAGTTCGCTCGGGTCTGCTCTGCGGCAGGAACAGACATCAGCACGCAGGAAGGAACCGGACGTTCGTTACTCGGGCTGGAAGCTTTTACATCCGACCTCAATCGGACAACCTGCGAGCCATCTTTAGGCTGCCGCTTAGCGTTCCATCAGCATCGGCTTGCGTTCGACCCCAGGCAGCCCGACAGGGGCGCCATCGTTGCGCACCACCCGATGGCAGGAGATGGCGACCGCGATGGAATCGACGGCAAAGGACGGCGTCATGAATCCAAAGCACGCCGTCGGCGGCCAATAGCTCCCCGATTGAACGGGTTGTCGATCTAGCCCACTATGATTTCCTTTCGAGTCTGCAATTCGAAAGCGGTGGCTTGGGACAGGGAATGAACGCGTTAACGCAGACAGGTAAGCACAGCGCGGCGGGCCAGTACCTCGGCTACTCGTTGCAGCCGGTACGCCTTTGCTTTCACTTGCTAAACGCCCCGGACGGCGCATCTGTGTCACTCGAACATCTAGACGACGTCGCTGTGCATCTGCCGACCTCTGAACTAATTCTGGAACAGAGCAAGAGCGCTCTGAAGCAAAACCCGCTGTCCGACTGGGCCGGCGAACTCTGGAAGACACTCGCCAACTGGCTAAGCTTCATTGCTGCAGGCGAAGTCGATCCGTTGACAACTAAGTTTCGGCTCTATGTCACCCCGGTGAAAATCGGCGCCTTCGCCCAGTCCCTGAGTGCGGCGATCACGGATGAAGCCATCCAAGCGTTGCTGAAGGCGTTGGGCAAAAGCTACGGGAAGCTTAAATCTGCGCCGGGATGCGACGCCGACGTGAAGGCATTCCTGGCGGCGGATGCGGCCCAGCGGTCGGTGCTGATCAAAAACCTTGAGATCATCAGCACCGACGTCGACCCGGTCGATGCGATCCGGGCGATCTTCAAGCCTACAGTATCCCCCCTTGTCCTTGACCTGGTGTGCGAACGAGCGATCGGCGCAGCGAAAGAAGGCGCGGACAGGCTCATCCGGGCCGGGAAACCCGCGATCATTGATGCGGCCGCATTCCAAGCTGAGCAACGAGCCTTCGTCCAGAAGAACAATCTCCCCGGCCTCCTGTCTTCTTTTACCAAGGCGCCCTCGGATGAGACCGTTCAGCAGCTGATGGAGGACCGGCCTGCCTTCGTTCGGCAGCTCGAATTGATCGAAGCCGGAGATGAGGCGTGCCTTCGGGCTGTCAGCGACTACCTGCGAACGCTGTCAGATGTGTCGGTGTGGGGAGAAAGAGGGCTCATCTTCGAAAAAAACCTAACCGATTGGGACGATGATCTCGTGGGCCGCCACGAGCACATTGCAGCGGAAGTGAAGGACGTTCACGCCGGTAACGAGGCTGCGTCCCAAGGCCGGATTGTCTATCGCCGGTGCGCGCTGCTCCAACCGCCTCTGGATGGACGGGTGGTCCCCGGTCACTTTGTACACGGTTCGTATAATTCCCTGTCCCATGACCTCCGGCTTGGCTGGCATCCGCAATTTAAAACGCTGATGGGTGTCAAGCCTTGAGCGATATTGCGATCCCCAGTCGTCCCAGACTCCCACTCAGCGACTTAGCGATCGTACAGAATCCTGGACTAGGGGCGTTCGCCCTTTGGCGCTTCGGCCAAGGTTTTCAAGCGGACGAAGAACGGCAGGCGCACTTTGCGCTTGCCTTCCTGGTGCTACCTATCGTGTTGCACCGGGCGACAATCGAGCATGTCACCTCAACCTACCGGCCGTCGGGCCTGGCGCTTTTCGCCGCCAAGCTAGGCAAAGAGCGCGAGCAGCTTTTGGCCGTGCATCTGGAGTGGGCCCCTGACAATGGACAGGTTGGCGATCGTCGATTGACCGGAGGTCGGGCTTTCGAAAGATGAAAGTCCATGAGTCAACACCGAACCCACAGCGTCGAATTCAAGCGACAGGTTGTCCAGGAGTACCTGGCTGGCGAGACCCTGCATGGTCTCGCCAAGCGCCACGATCTGTCACGCAACCTGATCCGGATCTGGGTAGATAAGTTTCAGGCGGGGGCGCTCGATCAGGACCTGGGCGCGGCAGACCTTCTGCAGGCCTATGAGGCGCGCATCGCAGCGCTTGAGCGGCTGGTCGGAAAACAGGCTCTCGAGCTGGACTTTCTAAAGGGGGCTTCTCATGCATCTCTCCGGCCGAAAAGCGTGCCCGTGTCCTTAGCAGGCCCTGCGGCTTGTCTGTCGCAGAGGGGTGCCGGCTGATGGGTCTTGCTCGCTCCACGTTCTATGACGGGCCGGTGGCTGCCGTCGACGAAACCGCCCTTGTCGAAGCGATGTGGCGGATCTGCGAAGAGTTCGAGCGTTACGGATGGCGTCGTGTTCGAGCAGCTCTTGGGCAGCAGGGTCTCGTGGTCAATCACAAGAAGGTCCGCCGGCTCATGCGCGAGCATGACCTGCAACCGCGGATCCGACGGCGCACAACCATCACGACCGACAGTGATCACGATCATCCCATCTTCGCCAATCTGACACAGGACATGGCGCTGAACGGGCCAGACCAACTCTGGGTCGCCGACATCACCTACGTTCAAGTGGTCGGCTCATTCGTCTACGTTGCCATTGTCCTCGACGCCTGGTCGAGAAGGGTCGTGGGCTATGCCATGAGCCGATCGATCGATGCCCGGTTGACCCTGGCGGCTCTGAGGGCTGCCGTTGTGGATCGCAAACCGTCGTCCGGTTGCGTGCATCACTCGGATCGAGGATCGCAATATGCTGCCAAGGTCTACCGCGACGAACTCGCGGCCCGCGGCCTCAAAGGATCTATGGGAAGACGTGGCAATCCATACGACAATGCCAAGGCCGAAAGCTTCATGAAGACCCTCAAGGTCGAGGCGGTCTACCCGATGGCCTTCGAGACGTTCGAGGATGTGGCCGAACACCTTCCCCGCTTCATCGAAGAGACCTACAACGCTACGAGGCTGCATTCTGCCCTCGGCTATCTCAGCCCAAAACAGTTCGAGGATTACTTCACCCGGCAGACGGTCAAGTCGGCGGCTTAAAACCGTCCACCGGAAGGGGCCCACTCCAACGAACGCGCACTGTTGCTCCGGACCCTGACGCTCCAGTCGCTCGCCATGGGAGTCAGCGGACGCCTGATGTCGGTCGACTACGCGAATGGGACCGTCCGCGCGAATACGCCGGAGCAAAAGCAGAAGAAGCTGGTTCTGCCGGAGCGCGTCAAGCACGTGGGTCCGGCGGCGGAAAAGCTGGGGTACTGGTTTTCAAAACTCAGCATTGCCCAGGTCACAACCCTGCTACGGGTGGAGTTCTGAATGTACTTCCAACTCCGCACGCTGATTCTTTGGCCCCGTACGCCCGGCGACCCTCGGGTCGTTGAGTTCAAGCCCGGCGTCGTCAACGTCATCAGCGGGGCGTCAAAGACGGGCAAATCAGCGGTAATCCCAATTATCGACTACTGCCTCGGCTCCGACAAATGCGCAATCCCGGTCGGGGTCATCCGCGAAAACTGTAGCTGGTTCGGCGTTCTAATTGACACCCTGGAAGGTCAAAAGTTGCTCGCGCGACGTGAGCCGGGTGATCAGCAGAGCACCGGCGACATGGTGCTAATCGAGGGGCCCCAGGTGGAGATCCCGCAGACCATCACCGACAAGACGACCAACGTCGACACGGTGAAGCGGACAATGAACCGTCTCGCCGGGCTCACGGATCTCGACTTCGAACCGGGTACGGAGAACGGCTTCAAACTCAGGCCCAGCTTCCGAGACCTGATGGCTTTCACCTTTCAGCCTCAAAACGTCGTCGCCAACCCGGACGTGATGTTTTTCAAGGCCGACACGACCGAACATCGGGAAAAGCTCAAGACGATCTTCCCCTACCTCCTAGGTGCAGTAACTGCAAAGGTCCTTCAGGCTCGCTTCGAGATTGATCGTCTTCAGCGGATCCTGCGGCGGAAGGACGCCGAACTGCGCGCAATCGTGTCCGCGACAGGCGCTTGGCACGCAGAAGGCGACGCGTGGCTGCGTCAGTCCGTGGAGCTAGGCCTGCTGCCACCCGACAACGCCCTTCCCAAAGACTGGAACGACGTCGTCGATCTCTTGCGTAGGCTGTCCCAGAGCAATTCCAGCCTTGCGCGACCGAGCATGGCGGGGATCGACGTTGTGCTGACCCGCCTAGAGGTTCTTCGCGCTCAGGAGACCGAACTTGCGGCGCAGCTAACCGAACATCGTCAGAGACTGAATGAGCTGCGGCGGCTTGTAGAGAGTAGCGAAGCCTATGGCGATGCCATGCGCATTCAGAGAGATCGGCTGGGCCTGTCGACCTGGCTGCGGGATATGGCGTCGGACAGCGCCGACCCCATTGTCGCCATGGGCGATGGCGCTCGAGACAAGATCCTGGTGCTCTGCGACAACCTTGACGGCCTTGAGATACGGCTTCGGACTCACCCCGCCCTCTCCAACACGCTTGACAAAGAGATCTTGCGCCAGCGTGGCAACGCCGAGCGTGTCTTGACCGACTTAAACCAAGTCCGGGCTGAAGTCGCCACGCTCGAACGGGATTCCGAAGCAGCGCGCGACGAGGTCAGTCGGTTTGATCGGCTCGAGCGTTTCTTGGGACGGCTTGAACAAGCGCTTCAGCTGTACGACCGGGCCGATCAGTCTGGGTGGCTCCGGCAGGGGATCGTAGAGCTTCAAGAGCAAATTGCGGTCCTGCAACGGATCGTCTCGGAATCCGACATCAAGCGCAAGCTCCTCAACGCCCTGACCCGTATCGCTCACCAAGCGAACCGCCTCGTTCCCCAACTTGATGCCGAATGGCCTGACGCGCCTATCCGGCTGCTGATCGAGGATCTGACGGTCAAAGTGTTACGTGGGTCCCGCGAAGACTACCTGTGGGAAATCGGCAGCGGCGCGAACTGGCTCGCCTACCACGTCGCCACAATGCTGGCGCTTCAGCACTTCTTCCTGGACGAGCCGCACCATCCGGTGCCGGGAATGCTAATCTTCGACCAGCCCAGCCAGGTCTATTTTCCAAAGCGCGCCGCCGCCGACGACACTCCTGACGTGATCACTTGGCGAGACCAGGACGTCGTTGCCGTCCGCAAGGTGTTCGCCTTGCTCGGCGCCGAAGCGATCGGCGCAAAAAGCCGGCTTCAGATCATTATCCTCGATCACGCGGACGAGGACGTCTGGGGCGGACTGCCGGGTATCGAGCTGATCGAAGAGTGGCGCGGTCAAGGCCTCGTACCGGCATTCTGGCTGTACCGGCCGCCACCATAGTAGAAGAATCCACCCGAGCTTACAGCTGCGCAGGATTCTGATCTCTCAACCCATGGTTCACCATGATTCGGAGCATAGTGGATGGCGGGTGTATCAATCGAGACCACGCTGGACCTGTGGGGGTCCTCGCTGCGTGAGTTTAAGAGCACGACCGCCGCGGCCGCACTCATGTTGACAGGCCCGATCGGGCCGTTCATTCGCGTACAAGATTCCCGCAACACTCAGCGACCAAATGTCGCGATAATGCCGATCTCTTCCGCCATAGCGATAAGGACTCCGGGTCCCCCCCAGCCAGCCCCTTTTCGGATGTTCCCACCGGATCAGGGCTTCCATGCCGGTCATGCGCCCCTTCCTGGGCTCGTAAACCAGCAGAATTTTAGCTTGTACTAACCACGCGCAATTGCACGGCGTAAATCGGTTTGCAGTGTAAGGTTTTCCAGAGCCTCGTCGTGCATGAACTCGGCGAATACCGCAAAGCCGCGACCGCGCTCGATTACCCCAGCTTTCGCATGAACGCTCTGACATTTGAGCCTGTCCAGGCGCGCCCATTTGTTGTCCTAATCTGGCTTGAATTCAGGTGCTCAGCAATCCGCTCTGCCTTGCCTCTGACATCTCCGACGGCCACGACCGCGGCGTTGACGGCCGCCTGAAGCGCCTCTTGTCGCTCCGAGTCCCAGGCGCGGGGCAAAGTCTTCCGTGATTTACGGAAATGAGCGATCGGATCAAACGTCTCAAATCCGACCTGTTCGGGATCTGGTGGCAGGCCCACACACGGCACTGAGGTCACCTGCAGGATCACCTGCATGAACGGGTGTAGCCGAGCTTGATGGTAGTCTGCGAAGCGAATGTACACAAACGTCGCGCCCGTCTCCTGGGCCTTCCGGAGTGCCTTGCCGAGTTCTTCGGCCACCGCGTCGCTTCCCCGGTCGGGTCTCAACTCCAGGAACGCGAACTCGGCGACGATGTGGCCCTTCTGGCTTTCCACCCAGCGCCGAACTCGCTCGCGTTGGTAGCGGATGGTGCGACTGGCCGCGGCGGCATCATCAATGGCCTTCGGCAATCGCACGAACCCGACCGCTGGAATCGGCAAGGTCCAGTAGAAGCCGACGAAGCGCGTGCCTCCTGGTCGCACAAGTTTCTCGGCCTGGAACTCCGTCACTGTAAAAACTCCGGCAGATCCGCGGCCTTGGCTGCATTCGTGGAATTAGGGGAACATCGTAACCGAGCCAACAAGAGGTCCAATGATCCGCTCTGCAGCCCTGATCCTGATCGATCTTAAGCCCATTCTCCAGGGCGTCGTCGCCGCAGCACGGGAAGCCGGCAGCCTGCTGCTGGAAGAGTTCCATCGAGAGGGAGGTCCGCGCGGAGAGCACGGTTCGGCCGAGATCGACAAGGAAATGGAAGACCTCCTCAAGCAACGCCTACAAGCCTTAATTCCATGCGGCTGGCTCGGGGAAGAAACCGGTATCGTTGCAGAAGGCGAGGGGCTCGCCTGGGTTGTTAACCCGCACGACGGCACCGGCGCCTTTCTGGATGGACGCCGTGGCTCAAGCGTCTCGATCGCGCTAATCCGCGACGGACGCCCGGTGCTCGGCGTCGTCCACGCGTTCGCGATGCCGCCCCGCGGCGACACGATTGCCTGGGCAGAGGGGTGCGGACCAGTCCAACGCAACGGAATCGCAGTTCCTACAGATCTTCGGGCTGGCCGGCTCGACAAAGCCCAGGTGGTCGCTTTGTCTTACGTGGCCTCGCAACTGCCCGACGTGAACGCCGGCTTGGTCCAGCCCGCGCGCTTCATCGCCATGCCGAGTATCGCGTACCGACTAGCGTTGGCCGCCGTAGGCGACGTTGTGGCGGCCGTCGCGCTGAACCCGCTTCGGGCCTGGGACTTTGCGGCAGGGCACGCGCTTCTCCGCGGGGCCGGTGGCGCTCTGGTCGACGAGCAGGGTCGCGAGATCACCTACGATGCTCACGGCCGAGCTTCGACAAAGCGATGCTTTGGTGGAGCGCCTGCGGCTGTGGACAGCCTAGTGCCGAGACCCTGGTCCAAAGCCATGGTGCCCGATCCGGGTGATTCCCGTCCCGCCCGTCCCGCTATCCGAGTGCGCCAGGCCTATCTGCTCGATCGCGCTCAAGGCTGTCTGCTCGGGCAGGTCGCCGGCGATGCCCTAGGCGCTTTGGTGGAATTCCAAACTCAGGACGAGATCGCATCCCGCTTCCCAGGCGGGCCAAGCCAACTCGCGGATGGCGGTCCGTGGAACATCATCGCGGGCCAGTGCACCGACGATTCTGAAATGGCATTGGCTCTGGCCCGCAGCCTCGTTCGGGAGCAAAGCTTTGCTGCGGAAGCGGTCTTCGATGCCTACGGCGATTGGCGTCAATCCGGCCCCTTCGACATCGGTCAGACCACGTCAGCCGCTCTGACGCGGACCTATGGCCCAGTTGCAACGGCGCAGGCCGGAAGCCAGGCGAACGGCTCGCTGATGCGGGTGAGTCCTATCGGGATTTTTGCGGCGGGTGATCCGGCTCGCGCCGCGCGCCTCGCGGCGGCCGATAGCGCCCTGACCCATGCGCATCCTGTCTGCATCGCAGCATGTTCATCCTTCGCGGCCGCCATCGCGGTCGGCGTCGCATCCGGTCGGCGGGATGACATGCTCGACGCTGCCGACGCCCATGCAGGTTCTGGCGCGGATGCGGACATCGTCCGGGCCAGGCTCGCCGCCGCCGGGACAATGTTGCCGGCAAATTTCCAGGACCAGATGGGGTGGGTTCTGACAGCGTATCAGAACGCATTTTACCGCCTTGCAATCGGCCGCACCGCAGAGCGAGGCGTGGTCGAGACCGTGGCTTGCGGTGGGGACACAGATACCAACGGCGCGATTGTAGGGGCCCTGCTCGGAGCGGCGGAGGGCGGCAGCGCACTGCCCCGGCAGTGGGTCAGTATGATCATGTCCTGTCGTCCCCTGCGCTCGACAGGCGCTCGACGAGCTCGTCCTAGGCGGTTCTGGCCGGACGACATCATGGATCTTGCCGAGGGGCTTCTGGTCGCCGGGGGCGTGCGATGAGCACGCCGTCTCCAATCTCGCAGAGGATCCTAGCCTGATGCGCTTCTGTATCCATCGTGGCACACAGGAGATCGGCGGATCCTGCGTCGAACTGGAAGCCCAAGGTGTCCGTATCCTGCTGGATCTGGGACAGCCGCTTTATGCTACAGAACCAACGCCTGATCTCCTGCCCAATGTGCCGGGATTGTCAAAGGGCGAAGATCCGAGCCTGCTCGGCATCGTGCTGTCGCACTCGCATCGCGATCACTGGGGTCTAATCCCGCTCGCCTGTCCCGACCTCCCGGTAACTATGGGAGCAGCCACGCATAGGATCATGCAGGCCGCCGCTTCGTTCGTGCCGGGCATGGCTATGCCGAGCGCGGTGCGAATCATGGCAGATCGCGAAACCTTCGATCTGGGTCCGTTCCGTATAACCCCCTTCACGGTCGACCATTCGGCCTATGACGCCTACGCGCTTCTGGTCGAAGCTGACGGCCAGCGGTTGTTCTACAGCGGCGACCTGCGCGCTCACGGCCGTAAGGGCGCTCTGTTTGGACGGATGGTTCGCACTCCGCCAGCTCATGTCGATGTCTTGTTGCTGGAAGGGACCACTCTCGGACGTCCGCAGAGAACGGCCGGGCTGCCGACCGAGGCCGAGATCGAAGAGCGCTTTGTTGATACGTTCGCGGCAGGTTCCGGCCTGGTGCTGGTCTGCGCTTCGGCTCAGAATATCGACCGGATGGTGAGCATCTACAGGGCCGCGAAACGCACCGGGCGCACGCTGCTCATCGACCTCTACGCGGCTGAGATGCTGCGCGCGACAGGCAACCCGAACATTCCGCAAAGCTTTTGGCCAAACGTCGCCCTGTTCACGCCGCAGTACCAGCGGCGGCAGATCATGGAAAAAAGTCTCTTCGCCATCCTGGATCGCCACAAGAGTAACCGGCTCTTTCCCGAGGCGCTGAAGGCGCGAGCGCCGGATCTCGTCATGCTGTTCCGGCCGGCCATGCTGTACGACCTTCAACGGGCGGATTGCCTCAGCGGAGCAAGCGCGGTCTGGTCGCAATGGGATGGCTATTTGGCGGAAGATCGTGGTGTCGCGTTACGCGCGGCGCTCGACACCGCCAATATCCCGCTTACAGCGATTCATACCTCGGGTCACGCCAGTCTCGTCGATCTGCAACGGCTAGCAGCCGCTATGAAACCAAAGAGCATCGTGCCGATCCACAGTTTGGAAGGGCACAACTACCCCCTATGGTTCGACAACGTCGCGGCGTGCGCCGACGGCGAGTGGAAGGAGATTTAGACCGTGACAGGTGTTTTCAGAAAAGGGCTAAGCGATGTGTTCGTCGGGGCTTTGGAACGACAGGCCGAACAAGGCTGGTGGTCGGACGTCCTTGCCGACAAGAGTCTCCTTATCGCGATCAGGAACGAGTACCTGAACATCTACTGGCAGGGTCAGTCTCTGTTCACGATCCGGTTGAAAGGTGGCGCCGTCACTGCAAGCACGCATCCGAAGTACCTGGTCGACCCGGCACTGTCGAAGCAGGTGCCCTTCGACGGCGAAACATTCAAGATCGACGCGCTGCTAAGCAGCGGATTCATCCAGACCTACATGGGACCCGCCACGCTGAAGAAAATGAAGACGGCCGCCGGATCGTATTCGGGTGTTGAGAAGCAGGGTGTGCATGTGATGGTGTCACGCGACCTGGCCGTCGTGGATGTGGAGATCGCTTTGACCACGACCGGCATGGATGAAGCTGCGATTGCGGAGGCGGACGCTGGCAACCTCCCGCGTATCGACATCGCCAAATTCCAGGTAGGTTCTTCCGGTCCGGAGCTTGTATTCTGGGAAGCGAAAGACTTCGGCAACCCCGAACTCCGGGCCAGGGAAGGCGATGCGCCGGTCGTCGCGCAAATTGCGAAATACCAGGCGACGCTGAACCACCACCATGCGGACGTTGTGACGAGCTACAAGCGAGTTGCTAAGAACCTCACGCAGCTCGCAGCGATGAGCAAGGGCCATCGAAGCGTAGCCGCAATCATCAGCGAGGTTGCCGACGGCGCCGATTTGCATTTCGATCCGGCCGCAGTGGGGCTTGTCATTTTCGGCTTCGACGCAGCGCAACGAGATGATCCTAAATGGAAAGAGCATTTGAAAAAGTTGGAGAAGGGCGGCAAGGAACTTTTGAGGGCCGCGGGAGACCCTAAAAATATCCGCCTTTGAGCACGAGCCGGTTAGCCAAGCTGCCGGCCGTCAAGCCGTAGAATTGCCGCGATGGCTCGGGACGGAGCGGCTGTTCGGGCCTCTGCATTCTGGGTAGATCGCGACCTGACCTGGGAACATCCGCTCGTGTGGGTCTACTGGACCGGAGCTGCTAGAGCACCATCGGCGATATCCGATCTGCTCCACTTTAAAAAAGTCAGCAGCTTTAGGGGGGTGGCCCCGCTAAGCGATTCAACCTGATCAGATACTGATCTGGACCTTGGGCGCAACTTATGAACGTGCGATTTCGCAATCAGCTGGTAGTTATAGATGAGTACCCATGAGCGCAGCACAGAGCCCAGGAGCTTGCGGTGGCGCGGATTAGCCGGCTATTCTCTTAAATCAGCCAATATCGCCGGTTGCGGGCCAGCTTTTCACCGGTCCATTAGCCGAGCTTTGGCGCACAAGCTAAACTTCCGGCGCCCCAAGAACCCCGTAAATCAAAATTGAAGACGGTAAAATATTCGCATCATTTGCATGCGGAGCAGACTGCGATGGAATTGAAGAAACATTTCGGAACACTTGAAGAGTTCAAGGCTATTGTCAGTGAATGTGGCAAGCGCGGCATTTGGAGCGAAATACCGAAGCCACATCGGTTCCGGTTCAAAAGCCAGAAAGGCCAGATCGTCAATTGGTGGCCGCAAAACGGCACCGTGCAGGTGCAGGGTGCCGACTCCGAAGCTTTCGAGCTTCGATTACGACAAAAGCTTCAGAGCGGTAAGGGAGGAAGAGCCCAGCTCAGGCCGAAGGAAGGCCGACGCCCGAGCCTTCCGCGTAGCACTGCCACAATCCAAGCTGCTTTAGCCGCTGCTAAAAAGACCATCGCCGATGCACTTGGCTGCGAGCCCAATCAGATTCGTATCGTGATCGAACCGTAGCTGATCGACAGCTCATCAACAGCTGATCAAAGCCAATCCTTTTTAATCGTGACCTTCAGGCTGTCAGGATCAGTTGGATCTTCCTTGACGGCGCCTTTTCCACTCGCATTTTTCATTCGAAAACCAGGTCCGCCGATCCAATTTGTTTCGTCCTCGATCTCCAAAAGCCACTTGTATAAACGCGGGAAATGGCGGTTAGCGCCGACGTTCAATCGACTTTCGAGCTTTAGTTTCGCAAACATACTTTTTAGAGAGCGTCTTAAAAAGCTTGTCAGATCCACATCTACAGATTGTCCCGAAACACCGATCTCATTTGCAACTTCATAACAAGATAATTTGAATATACCTGGCGATATGTCTTCAGCGCTCTTTATTGGCATTGCTACTGGAGTCAATACGGGGAAGGGCACTGGCACCTCAACGGAAATCGTTGTGATAATCTCTTCGATTGTAACACTCGGTTTAAAATCAAAATATCCTTGCCAGCGTTTGCGTTCTTCCTCGAACTTAAGCTTCGGGCTGAGCAGTTTAACGCATTCTTTATGTTGATCATATGGTCTGCCACGTTCGAACACCAATTCTTCGCCGTAGAGCTGGTACCATCCTCTTTGGATAGCTCGAACCCAATAGAGATAAAACATTGCGGTGGTAAGACTTTCGTCGCCGGAGTCATTCAAGGACACGTGCCGCTCCAAAAATTACTTAGGGTTCATGCAACCGACTCACGCCGGCTCCAGCATCTGTATGCTGCAGTAGCACATTCGCAAGCTCCCTCCTGGAAAGGGCAACGCGGTGGCCCAATGCTTTTGGGTGTCAAAACTAAAAAGCGGATCTTGGGAGCTTTGCAAACTCGCTGTCAGCTGAGCTCCGCAACCCTGAAATTAAGCGATTTGGTCAAGCAGACGCCGACCTCCGGGCTCTCTTTTTGCCCGATTATGTTGATTCAGGTTCGATCCAAGCGTGTCGACTGACAGAACCATCGCCTCAGGGCTTCCGTGAAGCACGGCTTCGATTGCTCCCCCACCGTCAAAGCGTTACAATGAGCGCTTATAACAGGGTCGAGGCACTTCTATGTCACTTCAAAGCGAGTTGCGCAGGTTGTATGAGCACGAAATGGGGGCCCGTGAGTGTTTTGACGTGCTGGCCAGCTATGCCAACCGCATCACAGCCAGCTCAGTCGACACGATTCGCGACTACTCGGGGCAGCCTTACGAGCGCGTGATGACGCTGATGAAGCACCTGGCCAAGCTCGAGCTGGGCGATTTTCGAATCGGGCGCCATGGCAAGAAGACCCGTTTCATCTGGGCCTACAGCCCTCGAAGCATTGGCGAGGTCGCGCAAGGAAAAAATACCGAGCTCGACTCATACGAGGGCAATGAGCCTGCAGAGGAGGAGGAGAAGCCGGAGCTTGGATTACGCCATGGCCGGGCGCCGGGTGATATGGCCCTGAGCGGCACGGGCTATGCGGAAGTGATTGCCTCGGCAAAGCAGCTCCTGGCCGAGCGTTTGAATTTAAAACTCGAGCAAATCGACATTACGATCCGGCATTGAGGCCGTGATCAAAGCGGTACCGCGGCTTCTGGCGAGACAAATCGCCTAAAAGGCCTTATGGATCTCAAAGAGCTTGCAATGAGCTCAAAGAGCCTTATAAAGAGCCTATCGGACAGCGACGAGCCGCAGGCACAAAACCACACCCCAACCTCAGAATAGCACATAGCGCTTCAACGGTATGTGAATCCGCGATGTTTCGCGAAGGACGGGGAAGTTATGTCCTGCAATCGTTTCGGTCCGCTGGCAGCGGAGGTTACTATGAAACAACTCATCACTCGCGATACAGCGCAATTTGCAATTAATTTGATAGTATATATCGAAGATCTTCTTGATATGCGAAATATACTATATATTAAAAAGGGTACAGATGAAGTCTGGTTAGATGTTGATAAATTTAAAAGGATAGCGTTTTCCTGTAATGCATTTTATCAAGCTTTTTCAAAAGAATATCCAGGCGATAGTGAGCCGAGCGAGCCAGAAAAGAACTTAGGCGCCAAAGACCATAAGAGGTCTGCTCGATGAACATTCAGCTCTCCCCCGGACTTCTCAACGAACAGCAGCTGGCCATACGTTGGCAAATCAGTCCAAAGACCCTCCGCAACTTAAGAGTCAGCGGCGGTAGCGTGCGCTTTGTGCGCGTCGCCGGTGGTCGCTCGGTCCGCTACCGAATGGACGATGTGGTCGCGTGGGAAGAAGCTCACGCGGTTCAGTCGACCTCCCAGCAGGGAGCCCGCTAATGAGAAGATGGCATCGGCACTTACTGCCGGTGCCACCCTTCCGAGTGCGGCAACGCAAAGCTCGAAGGATGGCACGACAGCTCATACTCTGGCTGCCTAAAAAGGGGAAAACAGCGGCGGCCATCGTTTTAGCCGCGAAGCTACAAGGCTGCAGGCAGTCGGACAGATGTGGTTCTGCAGCCTGTCCGGTGTGTGCGACGGCGGCCCAGGAAAACTACGCTAAAGCACTCCGGGCCATGATTAGCACCAAGCCAAGCGACGGAACGGTTTTCACTCTGACATTGGTCACTGAGGCGGAGATGAAAGCGGTCGGCGACTTGAGCAGCTACGACCCGCTGAACCACAAGCGACGCCTCCGCCGTCAACTGGCAGAGCTCGGCATTTCATGGGCAGCGGGAGGTGTCGACATCTCGTTGAATGAGCACCAGCAGCAGCGCTATGTGCCTTTCTGGATGCCTCATGTGTACCTGATGGGAGTGACGACAGACATTGAGGCTCTCAGGAAGCAGCTGCGTGGTCTGTTCCCCGCTACGGATCGGATACCAAGGCCGGCTCTCCTGAATGTCTTCAAGGGTGGTCGGAGAGCCTCCCTATATGCGCTGAAGCCGGACTTTAATCGACGAGTAGGTAAGGACGACGACGTTCGTACTGTTCGAAGGACCGGAGCGCTGAGGCTCTGTCGTGCGACATCGAAGCAGCGACTTCGGTCGGCTGAACGGCTCGAACTTCGACTGTTTCTTGATGGACTGACGATCCCCGCTCGCTTCATCACACTCCGATGCCAAGTGCATCAATGCCAACAAAGCTACAGCATACGGCTAGCGCCTTGATGGTAGGCCGTTTGGCCGAAATCCTTCAGGAAAACAGCCAATTCCATTGAAAAAGTGACTGAACTGCACTTCGCCATTCGCTCGCTTTTTACCCTCATCATCAGCTTTCAAATCACCGTGCCGACCGTGCCAGCCGTGCCCCATTCCTGGCGCGATTAAGTGTCCGCGCCTCCCGGCACGCTGGACACGCACAGCACGCCAAAATCGAGGATCACCATGTCGAACCGCTCGAAACCCAAAACCGCCGCCGACCTTAGCTATCGCGATATTGTCGGCGTGACGAACAAAGACCCGTTACCGCCCCTTGTGCTTCTCGCAAACGCCGAGGATGAACGAACCGGCGACGCCAGCGAAATTTACGCCTTTCAAAAGCCGTCGGATCGGTTCGGAATCGAAAAGGTGGCGCGCGAAAAGGCCTTCAACCCCGACTCGCTTGCGCAGGCTCTCATCGCCAAAAACGGCCAATTGCCCCGCGACAGAGAAGCAGCAAGCACAATCGTCGAAACGGCATCGGCCAAGTCGCCGCGCGAACATTGGCTCTTCGTTCGAAATGACGGCTGGCAACCAAATTTCACAGCATTCTCGCATCGGGGCCAAATTTTCGGCAGCGCGGCGAAACCTCAGCTGATCCTCAAGCCACCGCTATCGAACAACACACGCAAATTTGCCCTAAGCCAAGCGGGCACGCCAGAAGGTTGGCAGCAGGTCATGCACATTGCCCATTATTCGACTCGCCTGCGCTTGGCTTTATGCGCCGCATTCGCAGCGCCGCTCCTCCGCGTCGTCGACCTTCAATCCTTCAGCATCGTGCTCGCCGGCAAGTCCAAAGCCGGAAAGTCGACAGCGTTGCTCGCCGCAGGGTCGGTCATCGGAATCGGCCTTGAAGGTGGTTTGCCCAACTTCAACGCGACGCCGTCTGCGCTGCAGGAGACGGCAGCCGAATTCGTCGATCGAGTTTTGCCGGTCAACGAGATTGGGCTGGTGAGCGGTCCGCGTAAAGATGCCTATCAAATCCTTCGCCCGCTCACCTACCGCTACTCTGAGGGGCGAGATACAGCGCGGCATAGCAAATCCGCTTATGGGACCGATGGTGCTCCTCTGGAGTGGCGCGGCATCATGCTGGTGAGTTCCGAAAATACGTTTGAGGCACTCGCTGAATTGGCCGCCGAAAAACGCGACGAGGGTGAGTATGCCCGGGCGTTTGACGTTCCTGCGCTCCACTCGGGCAACACGACCATCTTCGACAGCTTTCCACGTGGCTTACCGATTGAAGGTCGGGAGCAATGGGCTCGCGAAAAGCTGGTCGAACTGCGCCGCATTTGCGCCAACCACCATGGTCACGCCTTCGACACGTATGTTGCCTTCTTGGTAGCAAATCGTGCCACGCTACGGCGAAAGGTCGAGTTTCATATGCAGATGTTTATGGACTCAATGCGAGGTCGCCAGCTATCGGGTGCCCTTCAACACGCGGCTCGAAATTTTGCGATCTTGTACGCTGGTGCCGCCATGGCAGACAAGGCCGGCGTGGGTTCCAGATGGACCGCTGAGTCAACCCTCGTCGCATTGACGCGGTGCTTCGACGACGGGCTGCGCGAGATTTCAAACATGCAGAGCGTTGAAGAGCGCGCCCGAGCCAAACTTCTGCATCGCATTGGCTCGGTCGGTGAACTGCCTTCGGCGGGCGATCAATCCGACTGCCAAGCCTGGTACACAAGGAAGCCCAACGGGGAACGGATCTTTTGCGTTCGTTCGGCGCATTTCGCTGACTGGTTCGCTGAGCCGGCAGAGTTGCGTGCGGCCGTGAAGTGGCTATGGCAGTCTAAGCTTTTGAGCATCAGGGACGGTCAAAAGCCTGACTTACCCAACACCGAATGGGCGATCACGTTTCCCAAACTCGATGGGAAGGGTGCTCGGAGCTATCAATTTAAGGACCCAACGTCCTATAACTAACCGCCTCGCTGGTCACTGATTGGTCACTAAACACTGCTCAAATCGTAATGTGCCATGATAAAGACCAACGCCGCCGCAACAACCCTCTGAAACTACAACCAATTTCAGAGGCGTGATGGTGGGCGCTGTAGGTCTCGAACCTACGACCCGCTGATTAAGAGTCAGCTGCTCTACCAACTGAGCTAAGCGCCCATCACGCTGCTCGCCGTTGCAAGCAGGAGGTGCCATGTAGCAAGGACCGGCAGGGGTGTCCAGCCGCTTTCGAAAGAAATGCCGCCGGACACTTGGTTTTGCTGGCCTCGATCCTCAGCCCGCCGCCAAAACGTCGGGCGTGGCGGCGCGCATCGCCAGGATCTTGTTGAGCGCGCCGATATAGGCGCGGGCGGAGGCCACCAGCGTATCCGGATCGGCGCCCTTGGACGTGGCGGAGCGGCTGCCCTGGATGAGCCGGATCGAGACTTCGGCCTGGGCGTCTGTCCCCTCGGTCACGGCATGAACCTGATAGAGATCGAGCCCCGCTTCATGCGGCACGATCGAGCGGATGGCATTGAAGATCGCGTCGACCGGACCGTTGCCGGTCGCCTGACGCGTCGTATGCGTGCCCTCGATATCGAGCGTCAGGGTCGCGGATTGCGGGCCCATCGTGCCGGCGATCACGGTCAAGGCGACGAGGCGGATCCGCTCGTGCGCGCTGCCGATCTCGTCGTCGACCAGAGCCGCGAGATCCTCGTCGTAGACCGTCTTCTTGCGGTCGGCCAAATCCTTGAAGCGCTTGAAGGCGTCCTCGATGGCATTGTCGCCGAGCACATAGCCCATCTCGCGCAGTTTTTCCTTGAAGGCGTGGCGGCCCGAATGTTTGCCCATCACCAGCGAGGTCTTGGAGACGCCAACGCTTTCCGGCGTCATGATCTCGTAAGTCGAGGCATCCTTCAGCATCCCGTCCTGATGAATGCCGCTTTCATGCGCGAATGCATTTCGGCCGACGATCGCCTTGTTGTATTGCACCGGGAATGAGGTGACGGCCGACACGAGCTTGGAGGCGCGGGTCAACATCGTGCTGTCGATTGCGGTCGACAGGTTCAAGACGTCGCCGCGCGTTCGGATCGCCATCACGACCTCCTCGAGCGCCGCATTGCCGGCCCGCTCGCCGATGCCGTTGATGGTGGATTCGACCTGCCGGGCGCCGCCGTCGATCCCCGCCAAGGTGTTGGCGACCGCCAAGCCGAGGTCGTTGTGGCAATGGACCGAGAAGATCACCGCATCGGCACCCGGGACGCGTTCGCGAACCGACTGGAACATCGCCTTATATTCGTCGGGCAGCGCATAACCCACCGTATCGGGCAGGTTGATGGTCGTGGCACCGGCCCGGATCGCGGCTTCGACGCAACGGCACAGATAGTCGATCGGCGTGCGGGTCGCGTCCATGGCGGACCATTCGACGTCGTCGACGAGGCCGCGCGCCTGGGCCACCGTGCGGGTAATGATCTGCAGCACCTCGTCCTGGGTCTTCCGCATCTGATGGGCGAGATGGATCGGCGAGGTCGACACGAAGGTGTGGATGCGCGGCTTGACGGCATGGCGCACGGCCGCTCCGGCGCGGGCGATGTCGCCCTCGATGGCGCGGGCCAGCCCCGCCACCGTGGCGCGCTTGGTGCGGCGGGCGATCTCCGACACGGCTTCGAAGTCCCCCTCGGAGGCGATCGGAAAGCCTGCCTCGATGACGTCGACGCCCATCTCGTCGAGCAAGGCCGCGACGCTGAGTTTATCCTCGAACGTCATGGTGGCGCCCGGGGATTGCTCCCCGTCCCGCAGGGTCGTGTCGAAAATGACGATATGGTCGCGTGCCGGCGTGGCCGACTGATGCTGCGGTTCAGATTGTGACATGGGGTGATCCTTCAAAGCGTGCTGGCCCTCGCCTCTGCGTCGGGCTCGAAATCTGCCGAGACCTGCATCCCCTGAGCGCCCAGGCCAAAGGCCCGGCCGGCCCTCAGGGGCGGCTAAGAAGCAGGATCTGAAGAAGGAAAGCGGCTGCAGCGGCGAACGGCAGGCGCAGATCCGCTCGGGCCGCGTTGCGGACCCCGATCACCGAATCATTTTGGGCCAAATGAGCCACGAGACGCCTTCACCAGAGCTCCCGATCGCGGGAGCCGCAGGTGGTCATACAAGCAACACGACCACGCCACAAGAGGGGCCGCGATGGAGGCTGCGTCAGGCCGAGATGAGCGAGCGCTCTGGCACGGACACGGTTTCGGCCGCTGGCGGCTGCCGATAGCCGAGCCAAATCGGCTCGCCGCCGAGGCTTGCGATAAAAGCCGCATGAGCCTCGCGCTCGGCAGCCGTGATGACAGGCCGCAGCGGGCGCGGCCGCCGCATCTGGGCCGCATGCGCGTCGCCGCGCAGCACAACCACCTGGGTCGCGAGGCCGAGCGAGGTCTGCCGGCCACCCTGCAATTCGGCATAGACCTCGGCCAGGATCTGCGCGTCGACCAGGGCGCCATGTTTCACGCGGCGGGTGTTGTCGATCTTGTAGCGCTGGCAGAGCGCATCGAGCGAATTGGCGGCACCCGGATGACGACGGCGCGCCAGCGCCAGCGTATCCAGCACCATCTCCATGCCGATCGGCGGTCGCGCCAGCGTCTTCAATTCGCTATTGATGAAGCGCATGTCGAATTCGGCATTATGGATCACGAGCCGTGCGTCCTGCACGAAATCCAGAAACTCGTCCGCCACCTCGTGAAAAAGCCGATAGCCTGAGAGGAACTCGGCCGAGAGGCCATGAACGCGAAACGCATCGTCCGGCATGTCGCGTTGCGGGTTGATGTAGGTATGATACTCGCGCCCGGACGGGATCGAGTTGATGAGTTCGATCCCGGCGATCTCGACCAGCCGGTCGCCCTTGAAGGGGTCCAGCCCGGTCGTTTCCGTATCGAGAACGATCTCACGCATGCGTCGGCCCCTCACCTGATTTACGGCGCAGCGCGGCCAGCACGGCATCGACGCGATGTCGGGCGGCCGGAAGGCCCTCCCCCGTCTCGATCACGTAATCGGCGCGGCTGCGTTTCTCCGCATCCGGCATCTGCTTGGCCTTTATGGCCGAAAAGCGGGCCTCGGTCATGCCAGGGCGAGCCAGAACCCGCGCGTTTTGCACCGTTTCCGGTGCCGACACGACGATCACGGCATCGACGTCCTTGTCGGCCCCCGTCTCGAACAGAAGCGGGATATCGAGCACCACGAGCGACACCCCCGCCTTCTCGGCGGCGGCCAGGAAGGCGCGTCGTCTCGCCAAGACGAGCGGATGCACGATGGCTTCCAGCCGAGCGAGGGCCGCCGCATCGCCGAGCACCCTCTTGCCCAACGCTGCCCGGTCGATCGCCCCGTCGCGCGCGACACCCGGAAAAGCGGCCTCTACCACGGCGGCCGCCTCGCCGCGATAAAGGTCATGCACTGCCGCATCGGCGTCGAAGACTGGTACGCCGGCCTCGCGGATCATCGCGGCGGTGGTCGATTTGCCCATGCCGATCGAGCCGGTCAGGCCCACGACCATCATGGCCGCCTCCCCGCCTTGAAGTCGACTGTGGTCAGTGGTTCCGCAAGGCGTGGACGCCCGGCAAGGTCTTGCCTTCCAGCCATTCGAGAAAAGCACCGCCGGCGGTGGAGATATAAGTAAACTCCGCCGCGACACCGGCCGCGTTCAGGGCCGACACGGTATCGCCGCCGCCCGCGATGGTCACCAGATCGCCAGCCTGTGTCATGGCGGCCGCCTGCTTCGCGATCGCCATGGTGCCAGCGTCGAACGGTTTCATCTCGAACGCTCCGAACGGCCCGTTCCAGACCAGCGTCTTGGTGCGGCGGAGGATGGAGGCGACGTTTTCGATTGATGTCGGCCCCGTGTCGAGCATCATGTCGTCGGCCTCGACGGCATCGACCGACACGGCGCGCGACGGCGCGTTGGCTTTGAATTCTTTCGCCACGACGGCATCGACCGGCAAGACGATCTCGCACGCGCCGGCTTCGGCCAGAATTTTGCGGGCGGTGTCGAGCAAATCGTGTTCGCAAAGCGATTTCCCGACCGCCTTGCCCTGCGCGGCCAGGAAGGTATTGGCCATGCCGCCGCCGATGATCAGAATATCGACTTTCTTGACGAGGTTGCCGAGCAATTCGAGTTTGGTCGAGACCTTGGCGCCACCGACGATCGCCGCGACGGGGCGATCCGGCCGGTCGAGTGCCTTCGACAGCGCCTCGAGTTCAGCCGTCATGCTATGGCCCGCATAAGCCGGCAGTTTGCGGGCAAGACCCTCGGTCGTGGCATGGGCGCGGTGCGCGGCCGAGAAGGCATCGTTGACGTAGACGTCGCCGAGGGCCGCCAGCGCGGTGACGAAATCCGGGTCGTTCTTTTCCTCGCCTGAGTGGAAGCGGGTATTTTCGAGCAGCAGCACATCGCCGGGCTGCATCGCCGCGATGGCGCGGGACGAAGCCTCGATGCCATGCGGCGCGAAAGCAACCGGGTGGCCGAGATGATCGGCCAGATAGGTGGTTAGAAAGTTTAGCGAATTGGCCTCGTCCGGACCGGCCTTGGGTCGTCCGAAATGAGCCAGCAGGATTACCTTGCCGCCCTTATCGGCGATGGTCCGAATGGTCGGGACGACGCGCTCGATGCGGGTCGTGTCGCTGACGACGCCATTCTCGACCGGCACGTTGAGATCGACGCGGACCAGCACGCGCTTGCCCGCAAATGGCGCGTCATGAAGCGTCTTGAAATCGGCCATGGTGGTTGCCTCGAACGTGAACAATGCCCGGCTCGCCTCCGCTGGCGGCATGGGGCACCCGAGTGGTCCCTTGCCCGGGCCTCCGCCGAAGCGGAGGTCCGTATAGGGTCGATCAGATGAGTTTGGCCATAGCCACGGCCGTGTCGGCCATGCGGTTCGAAAAGCCCCACTCGTTGTCGTACCAGGCCAGAACACGGACGAAATTGCCGTCGATCACCTTGGTCTGGTCCATGTGGAAGGTCGAGGAATGCGGGTCGTGGTTGAAGTCGATCGACACATTCGGCGCTTCGGTGATGTTCAGCACGCCCTTGAGCTCCTGCTCGGACGCACGCTTCATGGCGGCGTTGATTTCCTCGACCGTGGTGTCGCGCTTGGTCACGACCTTGAGGTCGATCAGCGAGACGTTCGGGGTCGGCACGCGAACCGCGGCGCCGTCGAGCTTACCCTTGAGTTCCGGCAGCACGAGACCGATCGCCTTGGCGGCGCCGGTGGAGGTTGGGATCGACGACAGCGCCGCCGCACGGCCGCGGTAGAGATCCTTGTGCAACGTGTCCAGCGTCGGCTGGTCGCCCGTGTAGGAATGGACCGTCGTCATGAAGCCCTTCTCGATGCCGAGGATGTCGCTCAGCACCTTGGCGACGGGCGCGAGGCAGTTGGTCGTGCAGGAGCCGTTGGAGACGACGAGATGCTCGGCCGTCAGCTTGTCGTGGTTGACGCCGTAGACGACCGTGAGATCGGCATTGTCGGCCGGCGCCGACACCAGAACGCGCTTGGCCCCGGCCGTGAGGTGAGCGGCCGCCTTGTCGCGGGTCGTGAAGATGCCGGTGCATTCGAGCGCGATATCAACGCCGAGTTCCTTGTGCGGCAGGGTCGCCGGGTCCTTGATGGCCGTGACCTTGATGGGGCCGCGACCGGCGTCGATCGTGTCGCCCTCGACCGTCACTTTATGTGGGAAGCGACCGTGCACGCTGTCGAAGCGGAGCAGATGCGCGTTGGTTTCGACCGAGCCGAGATCGTTGATGGCCACGACCTCGATATCGGTCCGGCCCGATTCGATGATGGCACGCAGGATGTTGCGCCCGATGCGACCGAACCCGTTGATGGCGACCTTGACCGTCATGTCAGCAAAACTCCTGAAGCGGGCGGCTCCCGGGCCGCCTGATGCCGTTTCAGGCTCTGCCTATCACCTTTTATGACGGAACAGGACCCCCCTTTTTTTGACATTGCGAGGGGGCAGCGCGGAGCCGGCCGTTTGACCTTCCGGCGTTTCGACGCCAGGGTTGCGCGGGTTCGGTATTCGGCAAATCGCCCGATGTCGCCCTCCAGTAAGGACCGCCATCCCTCCCATGACCCTCCCACGACGGCTTGAAGACGCCCTGGCGCGATTAGCCGCGGCGGTCGATCACCTGGAAGCGGCGGCCGAGCGGCAGGCCGATGCCATCGCTGCGCGCGGCGATCTCGAGGAGGAGTTTTTGGTCCTGCAAGACGATCGATCACGCCTCGCGGTCGAACTCGATGGCGCCTTGGCCCGCAGCCGCACCCTGTTGGCTGCCACGACCGACGTGTCAGCGCGGCTCGACCGGGCCGGTGCGACGGTCGAGACCGTTCTGGCCCACCTCGATCCGGCCTCCAGCGAAGCGCTCCACGACCGCGGCGCCGCAGCCGACAGTTCCGAGTAAGGAGTTCCATGCCCCAGGTGTCGGTGACGATCGCCGGACGGCTCTACCGCATGGCGTGCGGCGAGGGCGAGGAGGAGCATCTCCAGGGTCTTGCCCGCAGGTTGGATGGCAAGATCACCGACCTGCGCGCGCATTTCGGCGAGATCGGCGACCAGCGCATCACCGTCATGGCCGCCATCACGATGGCGGACGATCTATCGGAAGCCGAGCGGCGTATCGCCGCCCTCGAGGCCGACGTGGCCGAATTCCAACGCGAGCGCGAGGCGGGCGCGGCCTCGATCGACGCCATCGGTGACCGCGTCGCGGCCACGCTCGACGATGCGGCCGCACGGATCGACAAGATCGCCGGCAGCCTCAACGCTCCCCGAGGCTGACGGCGTTCACGGGGCTGCGAGTTCAGGCCGGCAGGTTGGCGTTTTGCGGGAACATGAAGCGGCGCGCTTCCTCGTCCATCTCGGTCTTGAAGGTGAAGCGGCTCTTGATGGCTTCAGCCCGGATTGCGGCGGGGCGCGCGGTGATCTCGTCGAGCAGCCGTTTGACGTTGGGAAGCGTCGCGAACACATCCGGCCCAATCACGAAAGGCAGCATCCGGGCCCAGCCCCACGCCGCCATGTCGACGATCGTATAGGTGTCGCCCAGCATATAGGGCTGGGCGGCCAAGCGAGCCTCGACGATGCCCCAATGGCGCATCACCTCATGCGTGTAACGGTTGATCGCATAGGGGATGGGTTCGGGCGTGAAATGCCGAAAGTGGACCGCCTGCCCCGAATAGGGACCGATCCCGCTCGCCACGAACATCAGCCATGACAGCAATTGGCCGCGCGCCGCATCGCCGGCGGGCGGTAGGAATTTGCCGGTCTTTTCGGCGAGGTAAAGCAGGATCGCATTGCTGTCGAAGACGGTCGTGTCGCCATCCACGATCGCGGGCAGTTTGCCGTTGGGGTTGATGGCCAAAAACGCCGGAGCGAACTGCTCGCCCTTGCGACCGTCGACCGGAACGATGTCATAGGGCAGCCCGAGTTCCTCGAGCAGCAACGCCACTTTCAGCGGGTTCGGAGCGGCATTATAATAGAACGTCAGCATGCTGGTTCCTCCATCGTCGCTCGGGCGATCCGACGTCGCCTGCTTTACAGCGATGTGGCGGATCGGTCGAGCCATCGCGGGAAGCGCGGCGCAGGGGAGAATGCGTCACGGCTCTGGCATTCCGGCCGACGCGCGCTTAGATTGCGAGTGCGGAGCTGCGGGGTGCGTGAGGTATGTATTCCCGGGGCCTTATCGATTCCAAGGGAGCTGTCCCTGATCTCGTCCGTGGACTTGGTCATATGGCGCCCACCTACGTTGTAGGTTCCCGGGATCGAAGCCCACGGCCATCGTGGCCCCGTACTGTCTTTTGGTCTCAGCCTCGGCGCGTTCATGGCATTCAACAAGGCTGAGCTTCGGGCGGTGGCGCTGGCCAAGCGTCATGCCATGCCCGATGCGGCGCGCATCCGTTTCGCAGCCCGGCTCGCAAGCCTTGGCCCCCGCCTCGTTCACGATTATGCGCCTAAGAACGATAGTCTCGTCGTGGCGCTCTATTCGGCGATTGGGGCCGAGCCAGACCTGCTGCCGCTCGCGCAGGCGCTGGCCGCCGCCGCCGTGCCGACCGCGCTGCCGATCACCGGCCAAGCGGGCGATCCCTTGACGTTCCGCCTGTGGAGACCGGGCGACCCTCTCGTTCCGGGGCGACGCAGCATCGGCGAACCTCATGGAGATGCCGAGGTCGTCGACCCCGATGTGCTGTTCGTGCCGCTCGCCGTCTTCGACCGGCGCGGGCATCGCATCGGCTATGGGGCCGGCTATTACGACATCACGCTCGCGGCGCTGCGACGCCGCAAGTCGGTTTTGGCGATCGGCGTCGCCTATGCGGAGCAGGAGGTGTTGTTCATCCCCGCTGAGCCGCATGACCAGCCGCTCGATCTCGTGCTGACGGAGCGCGAAACCCTTTTGTGCAAAGACTGATCTCATGCGTTTGTTGTTCATCGGCGATGTCATGGGCCGCTCCGGCCGAACCGCCATCGCGACCGAGTTGCCCCGCCTGAAAGCGGAGTGGCAACTCGATTGCATCGTGGTCAATGGCGAGAATGCCGCGGGCGGAAATGGCATCACCGAGGCGATCTGCACCGACATCATCGAGGCGGGCGCCGATGCGGTGACGCTCGGCAACCACTCGTTCGACCAGCGCGAAGCCCTGGTGTTCATCGAGCGCGAGCCGCGTCTCATTCGCCCGCTGAATTATCCGAAAGGCACCCCAGGACGGGGCGTGGCGCTGATCGAGATCGCCGACGGGCGGCGCGTCCTGGTCATGAACGTCATGGGGCGCGTCTTCATGGATGCGCTCGACGATCCCTTCGCGGGTGTCGAGCGCGAGGTCGAGGCCTGCCCGCTCGGATTGGGCTGCGACGCCATGCTGATCGATGTCCATGCCGAAGCCACCAGCGAGAAGCTCGCCATGGCGCATCTGCTCGACGGGCGGGCCAGCCTCGTGGTCGGCACCCACACGCATGTGCCGACCGCCGACCACCAAATCCTGCCGAACGGCACCGCCTACCAATCCGACGCCGGGATGACGGGGGATTATGACAGCGTCATCGGGGTCCAGAAGGAGGAGCCGATCCGCCGCTTTCTGACCAAACTGCCGGGAAGCCGTTATGAGCCCGCCGCCGGCCCCGCGACGCTTTGCGGGGTGGCGGTCGAGACCGACGATGCGACCGGCCTCGCGGTCAAAATCGCGCCAGTGCGGATCGGCGGTCGCCTCAGCCAAACGCGGCCGGATTTCTGGGGCCGCGCCTGACAAATCCTCGCGGCGGCTAAAGCGTGTCGAGGTCGTCGCGGACCTTACGGAGAATGGCCCGCAGCTTGTCGGATTGCTCCGCCGTCATCGAACCCGACCGCAACTTTTCGTGCAGGGCCGACCGCAGCGCGTGCAACTCCTCGCCGATCGCCGACTGGCGGATGTCGCCCGAGGCTTGATCGAGCTGCTGGTTGATCTTGTCGAGTTCGGCGCGGTTCTCCTCGATATAGGCCGTGCCGGCCTCGGTGATCGAATAGAGCCGCTTGTTGCCGGTAGTAACCGATGAAACCAGGTCGGCCTCCTCGAGCATCTGCAGCATCGGATAAATCGCGCCGGGGCTGGGGCTATAGGCGCCCTGGAACCGCGCTTCGAGCGCCTTGATGATGTCGTAGCCATGGCGCGGCTCGACCGCGATCAGCCCGAGGACGACGAGGCGCAGCGCGCCCGAATCGAACATGCGGGGGCCACGTCCGCCGAAGGGGCCGCCGCGATGGCGCCCGAGCGGGCCGCCGTGACCACGACCGCGCGGCCGGTCCTGCCGATCGCGGTCATGATGCCCGTCGCGATCTTGACGATTATCGTGCTCGTCGCTGGGACCAGCCGCATGGCGGCCGTCCCGCTCGTGTTGACGGAGCCCGGATCCATGGCGGTCGGACCCATGACGGTCTGAGTGGAAAAAATGGTGGAACATGTGAGTGCCTCTCCAGGAATGCTTTTGCATGAGACTGATCTATGCAAAGATATATCTTTGGTCAAGATATATCTTTTGTAAGATAGCACTGAAATGAAAAACCCCTCGGATCGCTCCGAAGGGCTGGTCGTGTCTCGGGTCGGGCGACGTGCCGTTCGAAGCCGTGATCGGCGGAACCGACCCGGTCAGTGAGACGGCTCAGCCGCTGCTATGGGGTACCCTGCTGACGCTTGCGTGCGGTCGCGACCGCATCCTGAAACCCTTTCAGGTCGAGCGCTTGATTGACCAGCAACGGGCCGATCAGAAAGATCGGCGTGCCGGGAAAGTCCATCTTGGTGGCCTGCTTCTCGGTGCGGGCCAGCAAAGCGTCGATCTCGGCCCCGTGTTGCTTGAGATCGGCGTCGAGCCGCGCCGGATCGGCACCCGCTTTGATCGCGATATCGCGCACCTGCTCGGCACTGACCTTGCGGTGATGGGTGCCGAGCAACGCCTGATGCACGGCCAGGTACTTGCCCTGATATTGCGCCGCGAGCGCCAGTCGCGCTGCCTCGACCGACACCTTTCCGAAGATCGGCCAATCCTTGTAGACGAGGCGAAGACCCGGATCGGCCGCCATCAACTGTTCCAGAGCCGGCTCGGCCTTCATGCAGAAAGTGCAATTGTAATCGAAGAACGCCACGATCGTGACATCGCCCTTTGGATTGCCAGCGGTCGGCGTCTGCGGATCATCGGTGAGGGCGGCCCGCGTCAGGTCCGGGTCGGTGGCGGGTGACGCACTCGCGGGCGGCGCGGTCTCGGCGTGCGTCGGGAGACAGAGAGGCCCCAGACAAAACAGAGCGACCGAGATGGCGGCGGCGGATCGACGAAGGCTGGACATGGCTGGGCCCCTTCTGGCTGCATCGCGCGTCGATAGCACAGGGGGCCAAAAAGACCGATCCTCCTCAGCGGATCGTGGACGCGGTCGCTCAGGCGGGTCTGAATCCAGCCGCGCGACGTCGTCTTCTTTCTTCGTAGGACCAGCTTAGCAACCCTGGAAGATCAAATGACCGATCCGGCGCAAGCCGAGTCGTTGACGATGTGACGTCTCCGTTCATACACATCATGGGCGAAGCGGGACGGGAGCGGTGACGTGAAAAGACCGGGTTTTGCAAACGTGCCCGCTGCTGACTTCAAAGATCGCTTCGGAAAGACAGCTTACCAAACCGTCTTTGCGGTTTGCTTCTCGCTCTTTAGCCCTGTGCGTGGAGTCCATTGCGTCCCTTGCTCGCCGTTCTCGATGAGTCGACGTTGAGAGTCTGGGAGGCCGACGACGCGACGGGATCGTTCCGGTGTGTCCAGCAGCTCGGCTCATCCGTGTCTGCGATCTCGTTTTCGCCAGATGGGCGGCTTGCTGCTGCCTACGGATCGATCGTTGTCATATTTTCTCAGCGAAGATCGTCAATGCCCGTGTCTTCACAGCAGGGCATGCAGCACGGGGAACCGGCCGCCGGAGCAGGACCATGACAACCGAGACACATAATACCGATTTGGAGCCTCAGGCTTCTCCCGTGGTCCATGGACGCATGATCCTGACGGCCGGTGATGTCACGCGGGCCTATCAGCTCCATAGCCGGGCCAAGCTGACCAGCCGAACGATGGTTGTCGCCTTGGGGATCTGCCTTACAATCCTCGCGGTTTTCCTCATCGCAACCCTTGACGATTGGGAGGCCATTGCGGTCGGCCTTGTGGGTGGCTTGATCGGCGGCCTCCTGGTGCCCCGCGTGATCATCCGTTGGGTTCTTCCGATATCAGCGCGGCGCATCTTCGCGCAGCAACGCAATCTGCAGCAGCCGATCGCGGTCGTCTGCGACGCGAGAGGCCTCCATACGACGACCGAAACCGCTACGGGCGTGACGCCGTGGCCCAACTACATGCATCTTCGCGAGGATGAACATATACTGCTGCTCTATCACTCCGATGCGCTCTTTCAGATCGTGGCGAAACGGTTTTTCACCGCCGCCGATGTCGCCACCATGCACGACCTCTATCGGGCCGCTCGAGCGCCATGAAGAGCGAGGGAACGCCCGACCGTGCGGCCGGGCGTTCCGATCACCTCAGTTAATGGCGCGGCTCAGCGGCTCTGCACCGGCACCCTCGAGTTCGGGCTCGTCTGCCTGATCGCCGAACAGCAGACCCGACCGGCCCGCCGTGATCGGCACGGTCTCGCCATCGCCGACTTGCCCCGAGAGGATCATCTCGGCCAGCGGATCCTGCACCACTTTCTGGATCACCCGCTTCAACGGCCGCGCGCCATAGGCCGGGTCGTAGCCCTTTTCGGCCAAAAAGGCGCGGGCGCGCGGATCGATGTCGAGCGTGATCTTGCGATCCTCCAGCAGCTTGGCGAGACGCAACAGCTGGATGTCGACGATCGCGCCCATATCGTCCCGCCGCAGGCGGTGGAACAGGATGATCTCGTCGACCCGGTTGAGGAACTCGGGCCGGAAATGCCCGCGCACCACGCCCATCACCTGCTCGCGCACCTCGGCCGTGTCTTCGCCATCCTTCTGCAAGGACAGATATTCAGACCCGAGATTCGAGGTCATGATGATGAGGACGTTGCGGAAATCCACCGTCCGGCCCTGCCCGTCGGTCAGGCGCCCGTCGTCGAGCACCTGCAGCAGCACGTTGAACACGTCCGGATGCGCCTTTTCGATCTCGTCGAACAGCACGACCTGGTATGGCCGCCGCCGCACCGCCTCGGTCAGCGCGCCGCCCTCCTCGTAACCGACATAGCCCGGAGGCGCCCCGATCAGCCGCGAGACTGAATGTTTCTCCATATATTCGGACATGTCGATGCGGACCATCGCGCTCTCGTCGTCGAACAGGAAGCTCGCGAGCGCCTTGGTAAGTTCGGTCTTGCCGACGCCCGTCGGGCCAAGGAACATGAACGAGCCGATCGGCCGGTTCGGGTCCTGCAGCCCGGCGCGAGCCCGACGCACCGCTGTCGCGACCGATCGCACCGCCTCGGGCTGACCGACGACACGCTTGCCAATGGCCTGTTCCATCTTGAGCAGCTTGTCCTTCTCGCCCTGCAGCATCTTGTCGACCGGCACGCCCGTCCAGCGCGACACCACCTGCGCCACATGGTCGGCCGTCACGGCCTCGTCGACCAGCCGCCCCTGCGCCGCGCCTTCATTGTCGGCCAGCCTTTTCTCGAGATCCGGGATCACGCCATAGGTCAGTTCCCCGGCGCGCTGATATTCGCCGCGGCGTTGCGCCTGAACGAGATCGTTGCGCGCGGCTTCGAGCTGCTCCTTGATCTTGGTGGCGCTCCCGAGCTTGTCCTTCTCGGCCCGCCACCGCACCGTGAGGGCGTCGGATCGCTCCTGCAGATCATCGAGTTCGGACGACAGCTTCAGCAGGCGATCGACCGAGGCCTGATCGGTCTCCTTCTTGAGCGCTTCCTGCTCGATCTTGAGCTGGATGATGCGTCGATCGAGTTCGTCTAAAGCCTCGGGTTTGCTATCGACCTGCATCCGCAGGCGCGAAGCCGCCTCGTCGACGAGATCGATCGCTTTGTCGGGCAGAAACCGATCCGCGATGTAGCGGTTCGACAGGGTCGCGGCCGCCACGATGGCACTGTCGTTGATCCGCACGCCGTGATGCAGCTCGTATTTCTCCTTGAGACCGCGCAGGATCGAGATCGTGTCCTCGACCGTCGGCTCGCTGACGAAGACCGGCTGAAACCGGCGCGCCAGAGCCGCGTCCTTTTCGACGTGTTTGCGGAATTCCTCGAGCGTGGTCGCCCCGATGCAATGGAGTTCGCCGCGCGCCAAAGCGGGTTTCAGCAGGTTGGACGCATCCATCGCGCCATCGGCCTTGCCGGCCCCGACCAGCGTGTGCATCTCGTCGATGAACAGGATGATGCCACCGTTGGCCGCCGTCACTTCGTTTAAAACGGCCTTCAATCGCTCCTCGAACTCACCGCGATATTTCGCGCCGGCGATCAGCGACCCCATGTCGAGCGATAGAAGCTTCTTGTCGTGCAGACTTTCGGGCACGTCGCCATTGACGATGCGGAGCGCCAAACCTTCGACGATCGCGGTCTTGCCGACGCCCGGCTCGCCGATCAGCACCGGGTTGTTCTTGGTGCGGCGCGACAACACTTGGATCGAGCGGCGGATTTCCTCGTCGCGGCCGATCACGGGGTCGAGCTTGCCGGCCCGCGCCGCTTCGGTCAGGTCGCGCGCATATTTCTTCAGCGCGTCGTAGCTGCTCTCGGCCGAGGCGCTATCGGCCGTGCGGCCCTTGCGGAGATCCTCGATCGCGGCATTGAGGGTCTGGGGTGAAACGCCCACGCTTTCGAGGATGCGGGAGGCGTCGGTGCCCTTCTCCATGGCGAGCGCAAGCAGCAGCCGCTCGACCGTGACGAAACTATCGCCGGCTTTCTGGGCGATCTTCTCGGCTTGATCGAAAACCCGCGCGGTCGCCTGGCCTAGGTAGACCTGTCCGGCGCCCGACCCTTGCACCTTCGGAAGCTTTCCGAGCGCGAGTTCGGTCTGAGTCAGGGCCTCACGCGAGCGGCCGCCCGCCTTGTCGATGAGGCCCGCCGCCAAGCCTTCCTGGTCGTCGAGCAGCACCTTCAGCACATGTTCGGGCGTGAATTGCTGGTGACCTTCACGCAGGGCCAGCGATTGGGCCGATTGGACGAAGCCGCGTGCCCGCTCGGTGAATTTTTCGAAGTTCATCTTGTTCCTCCATGGCGTCGCGCCTCCCGAAGCAAGACGGACGAGCCGACAAAGGACCGGTCCCATCGGGCAACCGGTCTGAAGCCGATGTGGGATGCCCAGAAGCCGAGTTGAAGGGCTCCGACCGGGCTGATGATACTTTTTTGCAACAGCCTTGCTCGAGGCAAGCTCGAGATATGCTCGAGGCAAGCTCGAGATATGCTCGAGGCAAGCTCGAGATATGCTCGAGACACGCTCGAGACCACTCGATGCTTGGGTTCGCGCTCGTCAGGAAACGGAACGAGTAAGCCGGCGGCAATTTCGAAAAACCGTCATATGGCGCCACTACGGTGCGCCGCAATTCGATTGTTGGAGAAGAGCATGATGCGCGTCCCCCTGCCCCGGTTTGCCGTCGCCCTGGTCGGGCTCGCGATGACGGTCGGATCAGGCTGGGCTCAAGACACGACGCGGCCCCATAACGTTGTGCTGATCGTGCCCGACGGTCTTCGCGCCGGCATCGTGCGCGCCGAAACGGCGCCCGCCATGGCGGCGTTGCGCGACAAGGGCGTGAACTTCCGCAACAGCCATTCGGTGTTCCCGACCTTCACGATGCCGAACGCCTCCGCCATGGCGACCGGGCACTCTCTCGGCGACACCGGCGTGTTCAGCAACACGATCTACAGCGGCTTTCCGGTGCCGACCGCCAATTCCTCGTTGACCCCGTTTATCGAAAACGACCCGGTGCTCGGCGATATCGACGAGCATTACATGGGCGACTTCCTCGACGAGGAGACCGTCATGAAGGCGGCGCGGGACGCTGGCTACAACACCGCCGCGATCGGCAAGGTCGGTCCGGCGCTGATCTTCGACCATACGGGGCGCGATGGTACCAAGACCGTCCTGCTCGACGATATGACCGGCACGGCCAATGGCATTCGCCTGGCGCCGTGGCTGCTCGATGCGCTGCAGAGCGCGAGCTTGCCGACCCATACGCCGGCGCGCGGCGATAACGGCCAGGCCGGAACCGCCAGCGTGGCGGGAACCAAGAGCGCCAATGTGCTGCAGCAGGCCTGGTTTGCCGACGTGCTGACCCGCGTGGTGCTGCCGAAGTTCAAAGCCGACGACAAGCCCTTCTTCGTGGTGTTCTGGTCGCGCGATCCTGACGGGACCCAGCATTATCAGGGCGACAGCCTGTTGAGGCTGGTGCCCGGCATCAACGGCCCGACCTCGATGGCGGCGATCCGCAACGTCGACAACAATGTCGCGCAGATCCGTCAGGCGCTCGCCGATCTCGGCCTCGCCGACAGCACCAACGTGATCACCAGTGCCGATCACGGCTTCTCGACGATCTCGAAGGAGAGCGACACCAGCCCGGCCGCGAAAATGACGATCGATGGTACGCCGGCCGGCCTGCTGCCCGGTGGTTTCGTGGCGCTCGATCTCGCTAAAACGCTCGGCCTGACCCTGTTCGATCCAGACCAGAAAAGCGCCAAAGTCGCCGAAGGCCAGCGCACTCGCTTCGCCAACGGCCTGATCGGCAACGACCCGGCCAAGCCGGACGTGGTAGTGGCGGCCAATGGTGGCTCCGACCTCGTCTATCTGCCCCAGGGCGACAAGGCGATGGCCGGCAAGGTGATCGATTTCCTGTTGTCGCAAGATTATGTGAGCGGGTTGTTCGTCGACGAAACGCTTGGCACCTTCCCGGGAACGCTGCCGCTCAGCGCCATCAATCTGCGCGGCACCGCCCTGACGCCGATGCCGGCCATCGTGGTCAATTTCAAGAGTTTCTCGACCGGCTGCGCCGACGCGCCCTTGTGCACGGTCGAAGTCGCCGATTCCACGCTGCAACAAGGCCAGGGGATGCACGGCAGCTTCAGCCGCGGCGATACGTGGAACTTCCAGGCGGCGATCGGCCCCGACTTCAAGGCCGGCTATGTCGATGCGGCACCGAGCAGCAATGCCGATATCGGCCAGACGATCGCGGCCCTCATGCGGCTCAGCCCGAAAAGCAAGGGGGCCCTGATCGGTCGGCCGCTGACAGAGGCGATGCCGAACGGCGCGGAGCCCGAGCATCGGGCGGGGTCGCTCGTCTCGGCCGCCGCGCGCAACGGACTGGTCACCGTGTTGAACTATCAGACCGCCAACGGCGTCCGCTATTTCGATGCCGCCGGCTTTCCGGGTCGCACCGTGGGATTGTCGAACGGGCAGCCCTAAAGGCGCTGTCGCGCTTGCGGGGAAAGCGGGTCTACCGTGTCACGATGACCCGCGTTCCGACGTCGACGCGGCCGAAGAGATCGACGATGTCGTCGTTGTACATGCGGATACATCCATAGGACACGAAGCCGCCGATGGATTTCGGCGCATTGGTGCCGTGAATCGCATAATTTCCCCCCGAGAGCGTCATTGCGGCGGCTCCCATGGGGTTGCCGGCCGCGCCCGATGGGATGACGTCCGGTAGATTGGGTCGGTCGTGCCTGACGGCCGGAGGCGGCGCCCAATTGGGGCGGAGGAATTTTTCCTCGATGGCGGATTGCCCGGACCATTGACGGCCGACGCGTCCCACTCCGACGGTGTAGCGGAGCGCCCGTCCCCCATCCAAGATAAGGTAGAGCCGCCGTTCCCCCGTCCGGATCACGATCGTGCTCGGGGTGGCGTCCCCCTCGAACGCGACAAGGGCCGCGGTCGCTCCGGCGGTGCCGGCGCCGAGCAACCATGACACCGCAACGGCGCCGATGATGGTCGGCCAAGACATGCTTCGCGCTGAAATACTCATGCGGCGAGCGTGCCGAAGACATCTTAGTCTTGAGCGAAATCAATCGATCAAATTAGCGCGATCCCGCGTGAACCACACGAGGTCGGTCGGAATGGCACCCCGTTCCGACCGCATCGAGGGGTATGGGCGCTGGGGGCTACCAGACGTAGCGCAGCACGGCATTGCCCGAATAGGCGTCGTAGCCGCGTGCGACCTGGCCCTCGACCGCGAGCGCGAGCGAGATGCCGTTGCCGAAGAGCAGTTCGGGCCCAGCGGAGAAGAGGAAGGAATCCGAAGCGCGCGAGGCGCCATAAACCGAGAAATTGGCGCCGGGAAGCGATTGCAGCGTCACGTTGATATAGGGGTTGGTGTTGGTGTCATGTGCCCAGGCGGCGCGTGTGCGCAGGCGCAGCACTCCGCCATCATACACCGCGACATCCTCGTCGATCCGGAACCCGACTTGCGTGCGGGCCGTCACCGTGGTGTTCGAGGCTTCCGACAGCGCGAAGACGGAGGGGCCGGTCGGGTCATGTTCGGTATAGCCGGGCGTGTGGAACGCCTGCACGCCGACGGCGACATACGGGATGAACCATCCGATCCGATAGCCGGCTTCGATCTGGCCCGCGACATCTTGCGCCGAGAAGGATGCGTTGAGGACATTGTTGCCCGCAAAGGTCAAATCACGGTTCGTGACGACGCTATGCCATGCATAGGCGATAGCGGTCGTGATGTACGCCGAACCAAAGTATGTCCGGGCGTAGACGGCCGCCTGGATCATGTCGCTCCGCCCGGTCCCGAGACCGTCCGCCACACCGAAACTGTTGCGCCCACCGGCGAGAGCGAAACCGAGCTTGGTGTCTGGGGTCACGCGGTAATCCGCGCCCAGCGCCGCACCGTAAGCGTCGGAGGAACGATCGTGGCTCCCGACGAAGGCGTTCCCGTTCGCCGAGGCTTGGCCACCAAAGCCAGCGCCCCACACGCTCCAGGGATTGCGGGCCGGCTGGCCCACGAAGGATCCGCTTTGCAGCATGCCGAACGGCCCCGACGAGATGACGCGGTCATCGCCGGCATAGCCGAGGGAGTGCACGGTTCCCCGAAGGCCGTTGGGTGCCGGAATTGGCTTGGCTTCCGTGATCGGAACGCCGCGCTCATCATCAACGGCCGAGTCGAACACCAGCGTCAGTAATGAATTCATGGCCTGGATCCCGGTGGGGGCGACGGCGGTGCCGACCTCTCCGGAGACCTGGGTGAAAGCCGAGGCGAGTTGCTGGGCGGAAAAGACGCCGCGCAGAACCTGAAATGTAAGAGGCGCGGCGTTGCCGGCCGCCACGAACCGGTCGATGGCACCACCGACCGCGCGTTGATTGCGAGAGGCCGACGTCGGAAGCGCCGACACATAGACAGGCTGGGCCGCCGCGACGACCGTCGTGGTCCCGGTCGGTGTCGGTGTCGCAACGACGGTCGTGGTCCCTGTGGGGGTCGGGGTTGGCGCAGCGGTCGTCGTTGTCGTGGTGCCGGTCGGTGTCGGTGTCGCAACGACGGTCGTCGTTCCGGTGGGGGTCGGGGTCGGGGTCGGTGTTCCGGTCGCGGTCGTTGTTGCGCCGGTAGCCGTCGTGGTGCCGCCGGTCGTCGTCCCTATCGTCGTGGTCCCAGTCGTGGTGGTGCCGGTCGGTGGGGTCGGAGTGGGGGTCGGGGTCGGGGTGGGAGTCGGGGTCGTCGTGGCGGTAGTCTGCGCCGGACAGATCGAAATCGTGTTGGTGTCCAAGGTGACAGCGCCGTTCCGCGCCAAAGCCGCTCCACAATTGATGGTCGTTCCCGTCACCAGCGTAATGCTCGTCAGCGCAAAAATCCGACCCGCAAACATCGTCGCGGCGCCGAGCGTCGCAGAACTTCCCACTCGGAAGTAGACATTGGCACCCTGCGCCCCATTGATGAGCGCGACAGACGCGCCACTTCCCGTCGTGAGCGTAGTGCCAATATTGAAAATAAACACAGCGTTGGGATTACCCTGGCCGTCGAGCGTGACAGTCCCTGTGAGTTGACTGCCTGCGCCGGAACTGTAGACGCCCGGGCCAAGCGTCAGGCCGCCGAGATCTTTGCCGGTCAAATCCGCTGTCGAAGGCCGGCCTGCCAACACGTTATAGGCGGTGGTAAGATCGCTTTGTCCGAGGCTGGCGACGCCATCGTTTTGATGGAGGGCATAAGGCGCCGTCACGAGACCCGGCGGAAATCCGGTCACAGCACTTCCTGGACTGAGCCCGACATCTCCATTGATCACAGAAGGACCAGTATTCGTGATGGCAGATCCTGCCAAAATAGCGAACTGAGACAAATCTTCGGCTCGCGTCGCGGCCGCATTCACAAAAACGGCGGTGAATGGCAGGATTGCTATAGCGGTCGCGCGAACATAGCGGCCCATCGAACCTCCAACGAATTAAACAGAAAATTAACGTAATTTCGGATTATTTTGAAAATCGACACGCGGCGGGCTTGACCTCACCACAATTAAAAAAAAGACCAAAATATAGTTAATATATGTTTAATACCGCAGGGTCGGTGCACGCCATGTTTCGCCCTTTCGCGCGAGACGACAGTGGAGGCGATCAAGACGCCTGACTAGCATTGGAAAGGTCGGCCTCAGACTTCCAACGGTCGGCCTGCGAACAGATGCGAGTCGGGGCAGACCCACAAAGGGCGCCGAGATACGTGCCGGTTTGAGATGGGTTGATATCGTGAGGTCCACCGAACCGGTCGGGATGCCTCATCCGGCGTTAGCGTCGATCAAGACGCACGTCATGGCGCCGCAACGATAACCAACGGACATCGATCGTTGCTACGCCGTTGCTATCGAGCGATGGGAGACAGAGCCGGCTTTGCGACAATGTCTCCCATCGCATATCGAATCAGTCGTAATCGACGGTACCGACATCGCCCGGCTTGGCTGGCTTGCCGGTCGTCACGGCCTTCAAGTATCCGTAGGCATGAACCATGAGGCTGGAGGGTGTGTCCCAATATTCCGCATGGTCGACCGAGACTTTCAGCAAAACGATATTGGGATCCTCGGGTCCGTTGGGAAACCAAGCTCTGTAGATCTCGGTCCAGAGCTCCTTCACTTTGGTGCGATCGCTCACGATGGCGGCATGACCCGTCATCGAGACATAGTTCTGGCCCTTCGAATCGGCGAAGCACAGCAATGTCTCGGGATCGGCCTTCAGCTCCCGCACCTTGCGCGAATCTGCCTTGGTGAAGAACCAGATGTCGCCGTCGAACTCGGCGGCGCGGCACGCCATCGGCCGAGCGTGCATCGGGCCGCCGCCATCGGTCCGCGTCCCCAATAGCGCATAATCGATGTCCTTGATGAGATCCAACACCTTCTGCTGGGCGGCTTGGTCGGTCTTTTCCTGCATGGATCGCTCCCGTTGGATGGGCTGACGTTTCAGCTGAGGTTCAACTGACGTGGCCCGACAACGCCGCACGACAACCTCGGGGTCCGGTCCGGCGGGACGCGTGACCCCATGGCGCAGGAGCGCGATCGCGCGCCGACGATGCCTCAGCGATGAAGCCGCTTTTGCAGGAAGAACCGCTGATGTCCCGGCGGATAATCCTCGATCGACCCGAACACCGCATAGCCGAGCTTTTCGTAGAAGCCGCGCGCCTGGAAGCTGAACGTATCGAGCCATATGCCAAGACAGCCGCGCTCCAGCGCCACGGCCTCGGCCTGCTGCATCAAACGAGTGCCGAGTTTCTGGCCGCGGCTCGCCTCCGGCACGCTCAGGAGTTCGATGAACAACCACCCGTAGAACGAGCGGCCCGTGAGGCCGCCGTCCATGGGCTGGCCCTCGGCGTTGCGGAGCAGGATCGCGAGCGGCTTGAAATCCGAGCGGCCGGTCTGGCGCTCGTTATGGGCCATCAACGGACGGAGCACGGCCTCCCGGTCCAAAGCGGTCGGCGCGTCGGTCACGTACAGGGTCGGATCGCTCAAAACGAAACCTCGAAAGTTGGACGGAGGTCCCTCAGAAGCAAACCCGTGCCAACATGACAAGAGGATCCAGACCGGCAAGATCATCCCGGCCGGTGAGACCGCGCCAGCCAGGATGACAGCGGCGGCTCGAAATGGTTCAACGGAGCCCGCACGCTCATCCGCCAACAACCGGTTCGCCATGTCCCTCGTTTCACGCCCCATCAAAGCCGGCGATCACGTGTTCCTGGTCGATGGCTCGTCCTTCGTGTTCCGCGCCTATTTCCAGTCGATCCGACAGGATGCGAAATATAATTACCGGGCCGACAAGCTGCCGACGGGCGCGGTGCGATTATTCTGCGGCAAGCTATTCCAATTCATCCGCGAGGGAGCGGCCGGCATCGCGCCGACGCATCTCGCCATCATCTTCGACAAAAGCGAGAACTCGTTCCGCAAGGACCTCTATCCCCTTTACAAGAGCCACCGAAACGAGCCGCCCGAGGACCTGCTGCCGCAATTTCCGCTAATGCGACAGGCCGTGCGGGCCTTTGGGCTGGAGCCGATCGAGCAGGACGTCTACGAGGCCGACGACCTGATCGCGACCTATGCCCGGCAGGCGCGCGACGCAGGCGCCGACGTGCTGATCATCTCGGCCGACAAAGACCTCATGCAGCTCATCGAGCCCGGCGTTTCAATGTATGATCCGGCGTCGGGCGATCCGAAGAACGCCGGCTCGCGCGGCGAGCGGATGATCGCCGAGGCCGAGGTGATCGATTATTTCGGCGTCACGCCCGACAAGGTGGTGGACGTGCAGGCGCTGGCGGGCGACCCGACCGACAATGTGCCGGGCGCGCCGGGCATCGGCATCAAGACGGCGGCGCAACTGATCGGCGACTTCGGCACGCTCGAAGCCCTGTTGGAGCGCGCCGGCGAGATCAAGCAAAACAAGCGCCGCGAGACGTTGACGGACCCCGACAAGGTGGCGCTGATCCGCCTCTCGAAGCAGCTCGTGACCCTGGTGCGCGACGTACCGCTGACGGTGCCGCTCGACCAGCTCGGCATCCATGCACCGGACGGCAAGCAACTCGTCGGCTTCATGAAGGCGATGGAATTTTCGACCCTGGCGCGCCGCGCCGCCGAGGCCTACGGGCTCGACGCCAATACGATCGATGCCGATCCGGTCTTCGTCGGGCCGGGCGGCTGGCGCAAGCGCAACGGCGATCATCAGGAGGGCGACTACCCGATCGTCGCGGCCGGAGAGCCTGCCCTGGTCGACCAGGGGGGCGAGACCGCAACCGAGGCGGCCCCGACCGGCCCGGCGGCCCTTGCGGCGGCCCGCATGGCCGAGGGATTGAGGACCGTCATCACGCATAGCCACTACGTCACCATCGATACGGTCGAAAAACTCGATGCCGTCATCGCGGCGGCGCATCTCGCCGGAGTGGTGGCGGTCGATACCGAAACCACGTCGCTCGATCCCCGTGCGGCCGATCTCGTCGGCATCGCGCTCGCAACCGCGCCGGGCGAGGCCTGTTACATCCCGCTCGGCCATCGCGCGCCGAGCGACGGCGGTCTGTTCGGCGAAGGCGCGCTGCTGCCGGGTCAGCTCGACGCCGCTCTGGTGTTGGAGCGGCTGCGCCCGCTGTTCGAAGCACCGGGCGTGCTGAAGATCGCGCAGAACATGAAATATGATTGGCTGATCTTCGCGCTGCACGGCATCGAACTGAAGGCCTTCGACGATACGATGCTGCTGTCTTATGCGCTCGACTCGGGCAAGAACTCGCTCGAGGGCCATGGCATGGATGCGCTGTCCAAGCGCCACCTCGGCCATCAACCGATCGCGTTCAAGAATCTGGCCGGTTCGGGCAAGAGCTTCATCGGCTTTGCCCGCGTGCCGATCGACAAGGCGACCGAATATGCGGCCGAGGATGCGGATGTCACGCTGCGGCTGTGGCGGGTGCTCAAGCCCCGGCTTCCGGCCGACAAGCTCGCCACCGTCTATGAGACGCTCGAGCGGCCGATGGTCGAGACGCTGGCCCGCATGGAACGGCGCGGCATCCGGATCGACAAGGCGATCCTGTCGCGCCTGTCGGGCGAATTCGCCCAAAGCATGGCGCGGCTCGAAGCCGAGATCTACGAGCAGGCCGGGCAGGCCTTCAACCTGGGCTCGCCCAAGCAGGTCGGCGATATTCTGTTCGGCAAGATGGGCCTGCCGGGCGCCAAGAAGACCGCGACCGGCGCGTGGTCCACCTCGGCCCAGGTGCTCGACGACCTCGCCGAGCAGGGCAACCCGTTCGCCCGGCTGATCCTCGATTGGCGTCAGGTTTCGAAGCTCAAACAGACCTATACGGACGCACTGCCGACCTATGCCGATCGGGAGACCGACCGGGTCCACACCTCGTTCGCCTTAGCGGCCACCACCACGGGGCGGCTCTCCTCCTCCGAGCCGAACCTGCAGAATATTCCGGTCCGCAACGAGGCCGGGCGCAAGATCCGCACAGCGTTCATCGCGGCCCCTGGGCACAAGCTGCTGTCGGCCGATTATTCACAGATCGAGTTACGACTGCTGGCTCATATCGCCGACCTGCCGCAGCTGAAACAAGCCTTTGCGGAGGGTATCGACATTCATGCGCTGACGGCGTCCGAGATGTTCGGCGTGCCGGTCGAGGGCATGCCGAGCGATGTCCGACGGCGCGCCAAGGCGATCAACTTCGGCATTATCTACGGAATTTCAGCCTTCGGGCTCGCCAATCAGCTGGGCATTCCGCGCGAAGAGGCCGGGGCCTACATCCGAACCTATTTCGAGCGTTTCCCGGGCATCCGGGCCTATATGGACGCCACCAAGGCGACCGCGAAACAGCAGGGTTATGTGACCACGATCTTCGGGCGCCGCTGCCATTACCCGCGCATTCTGGCCTCGAACCCCTCGGAACGCGCCTTCAACGAACGCGCCGCCATCAACGCACCGATCCAAGGCTCGGCCGCCGACATCATCCGTCGGGCGATGGTGCGGATGGATGCGGCCTTGGCAGAGGCGAAGCTATCGGCCCGCATGCTGCTCCAGGTGCATGACGAGCTCGTGTTCGAGGTGCCGGACGACGAGATCGAGGCCACCATCCCGGTCGTCCGCCGCATCATGATCGATGCACCGCATCCAGCCATCACGCTCTCGGTGCCGCTGCAAGTCGATGCCCGCGCGGCAAGCAATTGGGACGAGGCGCATTGATGATCCTTGCGTCGAGAGCGAGCCGAGGGACCCCGAAATGACCGACACCGACACGGCAAAGCCCCGCCTCGCCCTTATCGTGATGGGCGTTTCGGGGAGCGGCAAGACGACGATCGGAGCGCTGTTGGCCGGGCTGCTGGATCTCGATTTCGTCGATGGAGACGATCTGCATCCGCCAAGCAACGTCGAGAAGATGCATGCCGGCCACCCGCTGACCGACGCGGACCGCTGGCCCTGGCTCGACACGGTCGGCGCGACGCTGGCCGACGCGGGCGCACATCCGCGCGGCATCGTGATCGCCTGTTCGGCCCTGCGCCGCGTCTATCGCGACCGGATCCGCGCCAAGGCAGGCGCGGCCCTCCGCTTCGTGTTCCTCGATATCGAGACGACCGAGGTGGAGCGCCGCATGGCCGTCCGGCTCAACCATTTCATGCCCGCGAGCCTCGTCGCCAGCCAGTTCGCCACTCTGGAACGCCCGGTCGACGAGGCAGATGTCGTGACGGTCAGCGATCGCGGCGGCGGCCCTGCCGATGCGGCGCGGTCGGCCGCCGCAATGCTGGCAGGCGTCGCGTGAGCCTGGCGCCCGGAGCCACCCCGGCCCCTCAATCCCAAGCCTCAATTCCATCCGCGCCCTTGATCTTGGGCCTATCGGGCCTGCTGCCCTTCTGGGCCTTGGCGCTTGGCATCCCGTTCACGCCGATCGCCGGCTATCCCGCGGCGACGCTCGCGACGGCCTTGGCGGGCTATGGCGCCGTCATCCTCTCGTTTCTCGGCGGCATTCGCTGGGGCTTGGCGACCCGGCAAATGGAGCAGCGCGATGTCGCGCTCCATTATCTCATCGCTGTGGTGCCCTCGCTGATCGGCTGGGCGGCTCTCGGGCTGAACGGACCCTGGCGATTGCTGGTGCTTGGCCTCGTGATCCTGGCGCTCGGGCCGATCGATCGACGCTTGATCGCGGAGGGCCTCGCGCCGCCGTGGTACGGAAGACTCCGCATCATCCTCAGCCTCGGCGCGGGGCTCGCGCTGCTGTTCGGCGCCTGGGTGTCGCGCGCGAGTTGAGCTTCAGCCGGCGGTCGAGACGCCGGCCTCGCTCTTCCGCATCAGCGCCTGGGTGATGCTGCTGCGCGGCGGCACGCTCTGGGTCAGCCAGACGTTGCCGCCGATCACCGAACCGGCCCCGATCGTGATCCGGCCGAGGATCGTGGCGCCGGCGTAGATCACGACATCATTCTCGACCACCGGATGCCGCAGAATGCCCTTGACCAGCGTCCCGTCATCGTCGGCCTGGAAGCTTTTCGCGCCAAGCGTCACGGCTTGGTAGATCCGCACGCGGTCGCCGATGATCGCGGTCTCGCCGATCACGACGCCGGTGCCATGATCGATGAAGAAGCTGTGGCCGATCTGCGCGCCGGGATGAATGTCGATCGCGGTTTTCTGATGCGCGATCTGCGAGATCAATCGCGCCAGTAAGGTAGCGCCCAAATCGTAGAGCGCGCGGGCGATGCGGTAATAGCGGATGGCAATCAGACCCGGATAACCGAGCATGATTTCGGGATAGCTCTTGGCGGCCGGATCGCCCGCGAAGGCGGCCATCAGGTCGCTCACCAATAGGGCGCGGATCTCCGGCAGGGTGCGGGCGAAGCGGGCCAGGATATCGCCGGCTTTGTCGTTGACCTCGGAGGCGGTCAGATCGTCGTAGAGCGTGGAACTCAGAAGATCCCGCCGGACCTGATCCTCGAGGAGGTCGAGGCCTTCGCGCAAGGCTGTCTCTACGAATCCGTCGATCGATTCCTCGGTCAGGTCGGTCGCGCCGTAATGGGTCGGAAATAACGCGGATGACAGCCGCGCCAGGATTTTCAGCAAAGCGGCCTGGGACGGCAATTGGCGGATGCGCCCATTATGCCGGATATTGTGTGTCACCTCGCGCGAGGTGTGCAGCCCTGCAACGACATCGCCGAGCCCATCCCGCCACGTCACACGCGGCGTCACGGCCTGCCCCTGCGGCGGCGATTGGGACGGAACGGGACCAAACGCATGCGACATCGGATCGACCTGCCAGTTTCGTGGTGAAGCCATATCGAAGTCGCGGCGCAGAGTCCAAACGAGACACAGGCCGAGAAATCCGGCCTGCTCTTTGTGCTCGAGCGTGATGCGTGGATCAGCGGTCGTCGAGCGTAAAACCGATCTTCAGCGTGACTTGAAAGTGGCCGACTTTGCCGTTTTCGACATGTCCGCGCGTTTCGACCACCTGGAACCAGCCGATGTTGTGGATCGTCTTGGCCGCATCCTCGATCGCGCCCCGGATCGCGTCTTCGATGGTGTCGGTCGACGAGCCGACGACTTCGATCACGCGATAGGTATGGTCAGACATGGTTCGCCTCCTGAAGCAGAGCCCCCTCGGCCCTGCTGAGACCCATGCAACGCGTCACGAGGCGGTTTGGCTTCACCGAACCGCAAAGCTTGACCCTCCCATGGGAGAGACCCGCAACCTCCCACCCGTCCAATCCGTGGACGTTGTTCGAGGAGATCATCATGCGACCCATCCTTGCCTTGGCGCTTAGCGCAGGCCTCGCGCTCTCGGGCCCGGCTTTATGCGGCTCCGCTTTCGCAGACGGGATGGCAATGCCCAAGAAGGCCGCCCCGGCGTCTTCGGCCGACAAGGCGTTCGAGGCTTCGATGAGCAAGATGATGAGCGGCATGGATGCGCCCTTGTCGGGCGACACCGACCGCGACTTCGTGACCATGATGCTGCCGCACCACCAAAGCGCGGTCGAGATGGCCAAAATCGAATTGCGCTATGGCACCGACCCGGGTTTGCGGCAGATGGCCACCGACATCGTCGCCTCGCAGGATAAGGAGATCGCATCGATGAAGGCGTGGCAAGAGCGTCACCGGAAGTGAGGCGCCACGACAAAAGTGTTCGGAACCTTCCCCGTTAAGAGCCGACGACCGAAAACGACGAGCGCTGAATAATTCCGCTGGCGTGCGACAGCGCGACGCTGCACTCTCGTCTCAACTCTGGATCTCGTGCGGCGCGACGATCGGCATGGCCTGATCTCGCGTTCCGACGCTGACGCATTTGACAAGGCGAGGTCAAATACATACCAGTCGGTATAGATTCGATCGCGCCATGACGGGTTCGAGATTTGACCGATCTCGCCCCGTGCTTTGCCTGTCGATCCGTTATCGGAATTTTGTCCTATACGCTCCGGAGACCTAACGATGGCCGATCCCGCCAAAGCGAAGCGCCCGTTTCTGACCAGCTTTGGCGCGGCCCTCGGTCTCATCGCGGTCTTGCCCTTGATGGCCACGACACCAGCCTTGGCCCAGAACGCACCGCCGCCGCCCGTGTCGGTCGCCAAGCCGGTGGTGAAGCCGATCGTCGAGCGGGATGACTTCATCGGGCGGTTCGACGCAGTCGACACGGTGGATCTTCGGTCACGCGTGTCGGGCTATCTCGACAAGGTGAACTTCTCGGACGGCGCGGTCGTCAAGGCGGGCGATCTTCTGTTCACGATCGACCAGCGCCCCTATAAAGCGGCGCTCGACGACGCCCAGGCAGCGGTCGCCTCCGCCCAAGCCGGTGTGGACTTCTCGACCGGCGATCTCGAACGCGCCGATGCGTTGATCAAATCCGGCAACATCACCGGTCAGATCGCCGACCAACGCCGACAATCCGCGCTCGCGGCTCGGGCGACGCTCGACCGCGCGAAGGCGGCTCTGGTCAGGGCCAAGCTCGATATGGAATTCACCGAGATCCGCGCGCCGATGGCCGGCCGCATTTCGCGTCGCCTCGTGTCGGTCGGCAACCTGATCAACGCGAACGATACGCTGCTGACCACCATGGTGTCGCTCGACCCGATCCAATTTTATTTCGATGCCGACGAACGGTCGTTTCTCGATTACCTCAGCGACCTCATCCCCGGCCGCAATACCGGGAAGGGCAGCTCGCGTGACGTGACAGTCGCGCTGACGGGCGAAACCCAGCCGACCCACAAAGGCCATATCGACTTCGTCGATATCCGGCTCGATCAGGCGAGCGGCACGATGCGCGGCCGTGCGGTGTTCGACAACAAAGACCTGTCGCTCACCCCAGGCCTGTTCGGCCGGATCAGCATCGCGGGTTCGAAGTCCTATCAGGGCATTCTCGTGCCGGACGAGGCGCTGGGGACCGATCAGGACAGGCGCATCATCTATGTGGTCGGGGCCGACAACAAGGTTACGACACGGGTGGTGCGAACAGGGCCCCGCATCGATGGCTACCGCGTCATCCGCGATGGACTGAAAGGCGACGAAACGATCGTGGTCAACGGCCTGATGCGGGTTCGACCCGGGATCGAAGTGCAGCCAAAGATGACCGAACTGCCGCTCTCGCGCGAACCGGCGGGCGGCTAGGAGAGCGGCGATGAAATTCTCCCACGCGTTCATCGAACGGCCGATCTTCGCGACGGTGCTGGCCCTCGTGCTCGTGATCGTTGGCGGCATCGCCTATTTCGGTTTGCCGATCGCACAATATCCTGAAATCGCCCCGCCGACGATCGTGGTGCGAGCGAGCTATCCCGGCGCCGATGCCAAGACGGTCGCCGCGACCGTCGCGACGCCGATCGAGCAGGAGATCAACGGCGTCGAGAACATGATCTATATGTCGTCTTACTCGACAGGCGACGGCAACGTGTCGATCACGGTCACGTTCAAGCTTGGCACGAACCTCGATACGGCGCAGGTTCTGGTGCAGAACCGCGTCGCCATCGCAACGCCGCGCCTGCCCGACGAGGTGAAACGCCTCGGCGTCACGACCCTGAAATCATCGCCCGACCTCATGATGGTCGTGCACATGCTGTCGCCCGACAACACCTTCGACCAGCTCTATGTGTCCAATTACGCCCGCAACAACGTGCGGGATGAGCTGCTGCGCCTCAACGGCGTCGGCGATCTGACGATCTTCGGCGAGCGGCAATATTCGCTTCGCGTCTGGCTCGATCCCGACAAGCTCTCGGCCTTCGGCATGACGTCGGGCGACGTCGTCAAGGCGATTCAAGAGCAGAACGTCCAGGTCTCGGGCGGCGCGCTCGGCCAGGAGCCCACACCGAAGACGGGGGCGTTCCAATTCGCGGTCACGACGCAGGGCCGCTTCAACGATCCGAAGCAGTTCCGCCAGATCATCGTCCGCTCGACCTCGGATGGGAGGCTGGTGCGGGTGCAGGACGTGGCGCGCGTCGAGCTCGGCGCCCAAGATTATTTCACCAACTCCTACCTCGACGGCAAGCCGGCCGTCGCGCTCGCGATCTTCCAGCGCCCCGCCACCAATGCGCTGGATACGGCCGCCGACATCATCGCGACGATGGAGACGCTGAAGAAGAATTTCCCGCCCGGGCTGTCCTACGAAATCGTCTACAACCCGACCGACTTTATCCGGGAGTCCGTCCGCGAGGTCTATAAGACGCTGTTCGAAGCGGTCGGGCTCGTCGTCATCGTCGTGATCGTGTTCCTGCAAAGCTGGCGCACCGCCATCATACCGATCATCGCGATTCCCGTGTCGCTGATCGGCACCTTTGCGGCCATGGCGGCCTTCGGCTTCTCGCTCAACACGCTGACACTCTTCGGCCTCGTGCTGGCGATCGGCATCGTGGTCGACGACGCGATCGTGGTGGTCGAGAATGTCGAACATAATATCGAACACGGCATGGCCCCGCGCGATGCCGCGCACAAGACGATGGACGACGTCGGCGGCGCCTTGCTCGCGATCGCACTCGTGCTGGTCGCGGTGTTTATCCCGACGGCCTTCATCCCCGGCATATCCGGGCAATTCTACAAGCAATTCGCCCTGACGATCGCGGTTTCGACCGTTATCTCGGCCTTCGTGTCGCTGACGCTCTCGCCCGCACTCGCCGCCATCCTGCTCAAGCCACGCGCGGCCGAGGGTCACCGCTCGCGCAATCCGATCGCTCGCGGGCTTGGCTGGCTGGCCGGCGGCTTCAACAAGGGGTTCGAGCGCACGTCGAATGGCTACGCCGCCAGTGTCGGCACCATCGTCAAGCGGAAGGTCATCGTGCTGCCGATCTATGTCGGCCTGCTGGCCGCCACGGTCTGGTCGGCAAACCACGTGCCATCCGGGTTTATTCCGGCGCTCGACCAGGGCTATGCGATCGTCATCGTTCAATTGCCGGACGGCGCTTCGCTGGCGCGGACCGATGCCGTCGTGCGCCGCGTGTCGGATATTGCGCGGGGAACGCCAGGCGCCTTGCATGCCGTCGCCTTCGCGGGTTTTTCGGCCGCGACCTTCACCAATGCCACCAATGCGGCCGCGGTCTTCGTGCCGTTCAAACCCTTTGAGGAGCGACTGAAGGACGGATTGACGGGCGACAAGATTACCAAGGATCTATTTGTCCGCATGCAAGCGGTCGAGGAAGCCTTCATCATCGCGGTCGCGCCGCCGCCCGTCCGCGGCATCGGCAGCACCGGCGGGTTCAGAATGCAGGTGCAGGAGCGGATCGGCGCCGATGTCTCGCGCGTGCTCGCTTCGACCTATGAATTGATGGCCAAAGCGCGCGGCAATCCGAAACTGGCGGGTGTCTATACGACCTTCTCCAACGGCTCGCCGCAGATCTATCTCGCGATCGACCGGCAAAAGGCGCAGATGCTCAATGTGCCGATCGCCAATATCTTCGAGACGCTGCAGAATAATCTCGGCACGGCCTACGTGAACGACTTCAACGCTTTTGGGCGCGTCTACCAGGTGCGGGCTCAGGCCGATCAGAAGTTCCGGACTGACGAGAACGACATCAATCAATTGAAGGTCCGCTCCTCGACGGGCGCGCTGGTGCCGCTCGGCACGTTGGCCGACGTCACCTTCGTGACCGGCGCCGACCTGATCCAGCGCTACAACATGTACACCTCCGTGCCGCTGCAGGGTGGCCCGGCGCCGGGCGTATCGTCGGGCGAGGCGCTCGACACGATGGAGCAACTCGCCAAGGAGACGTTGCCGGCCGGTATGGCGACGCAATGGACCGACCTCGCCTATCAGCAGCGGGCGACGGGCTCGACCGCAGGCTTCATCTTCGCGCTGTCGGTCTTGTTCGTGTTCCTGGTGCTGGCCGCCCAATATGAAAGCTGGACGCTGCCGCTCGCCATCATTCTCATCGTGCCGATGAGCGTGTTGTCGGCTCTGGTCGGCGTCATGATCCGGGGCCAAGACAACAACATCCTGACCCAGATCGGACTCGTGGTGTTGGTGGGTCTCGCAGCCAAGAACGCGATCCTGATCGTCGAATTCGCGCGCGATGCCGAGGTTCGTGATGGCAAGGGGCCGGTCGCGGCCGTGATCGAAGCCTGCCGGCTGCGGCTTCGCCCGATCCTGATGACGGCCTTCGCCTTCATCCTCGGCGTCGTGCCACTCGCCATCGCGTCGGGACCAGGCGCCGAAATGCGCCAAGCGCTCGGAACGGCGGTCTTCTTCGGCATGCTCGGCGTGACGTTCTTCGGGCTCTTCTTGACGCCCGTCTTCTATGTTTCGATCCGCTGGATGGTGCTGCATTTCCGGCGCGAGCCGACCCATGAACCCGCCGCCGCATCCGGTCAGCATCCCGCCTCTCTGCCGGCCGAGTAAGCCACCCTCTTGCGATCCCGTCTGCCGCAAGTCAGGCACAAACGATCGCTAAGGAACGGGCGGCGCGCGGGCCGACTAGCCCGATGTCGCCTAGCAGAGAAGGAGCATTGCGGTGAGCGACGAGACGGCGGGCAAGTCCCTTGCGACCCAGGTCACGGACGATCCTCACGCGCCCCTTATCTTCTTCGATGCCGCGCCGGCTTGCGGACATTACGGCGGCATCGTCGCGATCACGCTCGCGGTTGATCTCGCCCGCACGATCGAACCGTCCGAAATCACGGTTCGGCATACGGTCATCGCCTATCTCCGCACCAACGTGCAGGGCGCCAAGGCTTTGCGCGAGAGCCTCGATCGCGCGATCCTCTTGGCGACACCGACCGCCGGCGGCAAGAACTGACCAGGCTGACGCCGAGCGTGGCTTGACGGGTCCAAGCCTAAACCATACTGATCGGTATAATTCGAGCGTGTCTGTCGCTCACTGTAACTAGGATGCACGCGATGCCGCTCTCGATGCACGATCTCTCGGTCCCGGTCTTCGTCCGGGCGCTCCATAATCTGTCGGCCATCCTCGACAAAGGCGTCACTTTCGCGGCGAGCGAAGGCGTATCGGCCGACACACTGACCGGAGGGCGGCTGATCGGCGACATGGGCCCGCTCACCGCACAGATCCAGCGCGCTAGCGACACGGCCAAGGGATGCGTCGCCCGTCTCGCCGGCATCACGGTCCCGAGCTTCGCGGATACGGAAACGACGTTTCCGGAGCTGCAGAAGCGCATCACCGATACGATCGAACTGCTGCAGTCGATCGCGCCGAGCCAAATCGACGGCAGCGAGGATCGCAGCATCGATCTGAAATTCGGTGAGCGCCGCCTCACCATGACGGGTCGCGACTACCTGTTAGGCTTCGTCTTGCCGAACTTCTTCTTCCACGTCACGACCGCCTATGCGATCCTCCGCCACAAGGGTGTCCCGGTCGGTAAGATGGATTTTCTCGGCCTTTCCTGAGCCAGCCGGCCCTGGTTCACCGGTTGGCCGCCGGGGCCGCTGCCGTCTCGTTGAGAGAGGGCGTCGGTCTCATCAAAAAGGCGACCAACACGGCCGACGCCAGAGCGATGCCGGATGCCGTGATGACCGCAGCCGAAAATCCCGCAGCATAACCGGTATGGGCGAGGTCGAGTGCCGCCTGTCGCACATTCGGTGGCAGACCGCTGATCGCCAGCGGCACATCACCGGCGATGACGGCTTCGGCGAAGATCCGCGACCGGTCGCAAAGCGCAGCCGCAGTCGCGCAGGCTCCGGCGAGTAGCGAGGACCGGCCGACAACGGCCACGATCGCGCTGAGCGTCGCAAACCCCATCAAGATGCCGCTGAACCGCGCCGTCGTGCTGATGCCGGACGCCATGCCCGCACGGTCCCGCGCGACCGATCCCATGATGCCCTTCTGGGTTTCGCCGTTCATCAGGCCACCGCCGCTGCCGAGCACGAGCATGCCGACCAGAACGGCGGGTCCATGCTGGCCTCGGGCCGCAAGCCCGATCATCAGATCACCGAGGCTGACAATCACGAGACCGAGCACAAGAAGCTGCGGCGAGGTGAGAAACCGCCCCAGCCAGCGACCGGCTTGAGGCATGATCAGCATGGCGAGCGCGAAGGGCAGCATGGCAAAGCCGGCTTCGAGCGGCGCGCGCCCGAGGCCATTCTGTAGATAGAGCGGCAGTAGCGAGGCCATCACCTGCGAGGCGGCCGCATAGGAGAACATGGCGATGACGGCCCCGATGAAGCGGGGCACGCGAAACAGCGACAGATCCAGCATCGGTCTTGGCTGCCGAGCCTCGACGGCGAGGAAAACGCCCAGCGACGCGACCCCGCCGCCGAAGCCGGTCAGAGCAGGCGCACTGCTCCAGCCATGCGCCTGTCCGTTGATCAGCCCCCAGGTGATGCCGAACATCGCGGCCGCGAAGAAGACAATGCCAGCGGGATCCAGCGCGCGGGCTGCCGCATCACACGACTCGTCGATGAACCAGACCACGGCGGACGCGAGCGCGAGGCAGATTGGGAGATTGACGAAAAAAGCCCAGCGCCAGCCGAGCAGAAAGGCGATCGCGCCGCCCAGAATGGGAGCCAGCACCATCGTGAGACCCATCATACCGCCCCAGATAGCCCAAGCCTTCGCGCGCTCGCCCTCGTCATGGAAAGTATGGCCGATGATCGCGAGGGCCGGAGCCAACAGGAAAGCCGCACCGACGCCCTGAAGCGCCCGCGCCACCGAGAGCATGGCGGCGGTGGACGACAGACCGCACCAGAGCGAGGCGATCGCGAAGACCGCGATGCCACCGAGGAACACCCGCCGTCGGCCGTAGCGATCGGCGATCGCCCCAGCCGGAAGCAGCAGCGACGCGAAACACAACACATAGGTGCTGATGACCCATTCGACGTCAGCGAAACGAGCGCCGAGGTCATGGGCAATCGCCGGCAACACGATCGCCACGATATTGGTGTCCAGCACCGTCATGGCGCATCCGCAGGACGCCGTGAGAAGGATCGCGCGAACCGGCAGACCAGGCCGTGGCGTCACCTCGCCTCCCACGCGCATCGTGGCGCGGCTTTCAGTCGACACAACAAGACTCCCCGTCTTCGATAATCCGATCGTTCAAAGACAAGATGGGGGTGAGCCACGTCGTCTCTACGTCCGAGGTGAGACGCTCGGACAAGGTGGTATCGCAAGCGCCGCCTCAATGCACGACGTCGTGCTGCGCCTGCTCAATGCAGGGCTCATCGCATGCCTGCCCAATCCCTAAGCGCTGCGGGCAGCAAGCCGGGCAACGATGCCGATTTTCTACGCGGTTGACGTAACTGCCTCTTTCAGCGGCACCGCGGTGCGTTTCGTCTAACGATAAGCCGGGTGGCTGGCACGCCGAATGCAACGCCGACATCGAACCGGATGCGATGATGCAGCAGCACTCCCTCGACCTGATCAACGTGACCAAGCGCTACGGCAATACCGTCGCGGTCGACCAGATCAGCCTCAAGATCCCGGCCAGCAGCTATGTCTGTCTGCTGGGGCCGTCCGGCTGCGGTAAAACATCGACGTTACGGATGATCGCCGGCCACGAGGTCGTGAGCGACGGCGACATTATCCTCGACGGACGCAATGTGACGGACCTGCCGCCCGTCGAACGCGGCACCGCGATGATGTTTCAATCCTACGCGCTGTTTCCGCATCTCTCGTGCCTCGACAATGTTGCCTTTTCGCTGCGGATGAAAGGCATCGACAAGGCGACCCGACACGCCACGGCGATGGAAACTCTGCGGGTCGTCGACATGGAAAGCTATGCCGGCCGCCTTCCCGCACAATTGTCGGGCGGCCAGCAACAGCGGGTCGCGCTGGCCCGCGCCATCATCACCAAGCCGCGCATGTTGCTGCTCGACGAACCGCTTTCGGCGCTCGACCCCTTCCTGCGGCTGCGCGTCCGCGCGGAGCTGAAGCGATTGCAGCAGGAACTCGGCATTATCTTCGTGCATGTGACCCATGGCCAGGACGAAGCGATGGCGATCGCCGACGTTATGGTGGTCATGAACAAGGGCCGGATCGAACAAGCGGGTCCGCCGCGCGAGATTTTCAATGCGCCGCGCACCGAATTCGTTGCCCGCTTCACCGGCGGCCACAACATCATCGCGACGCCGGCCGGGCCCGTGGCGATCCGCTCCGACCGGATGATCGTCTGGCGCGATTCGAAGCCCAACGGGTCCGGGGTTCCGGCCACGGTCCGCAGCGTCGAATTCCAGGGTGGCCAGATCCATGTTGCGCTGGATTCGGCCGTCGCTCCCGAACTCGCGGTGCTGCTGGGCGATGCGGTCTACGACGCAGCCCCGCTCCAACCCGGCGACAATGTCCATCTCGGCTGGGCCGACACCGATGTCCATCCGCTCCAGCCCGCCACAGCGTAAGACCAACCCGAAGGAAACCATCATGTCGGACGAGATCTCAAAGTCGAATGTTTCACGACGTCGCCTGCTGCAGGGCGTTGGTGCGGTCGCGGGCGCGGGGATCGGCCTCGGGATCGGTGAATCCAAGCGCTCCCTGTTCCCGGCGCCCGCCGTCTGGGCGCAAGACGCCAAAGTGCTGCGCTATCTGTCGACGGCCACCAATCAATCGCCCGACATCGTCAAAAAGGCCTTCGAGGATACCGGGATCAAGATCGAATATGTGACCGTCACGACCGACGACGTCACCAAGCGGGTCATCACGCAGCCGAGCTCCTTCGACCTCGTCGATACCGAATATTTCAGCCTGAAGAAGCTGGTTCCGTCGGGCAACCTTCTCGCGATGGACGCGAAGAAGATCAAACTCTTCGACAAGATCACGCCGGTCATCACCAAGGGCCAGCTCGCCAACGGCAAAGTCATCGGCGACCAGGGGACAGCGCCCAAGAAGGTCATGTTCGTCGAAGGCAAGGGTTCGACCAAATTCGCCACCGAGATGACCGAATGGGCGACGCTCATTCCCACGACCTATAATGCCGACACGCTTGGCATCCGGCCCGACCTCATCGGTCGGCCGATCAACAGCTGGGCCGAATTGCTGAACCCGCAATTCAAGGGCAAAGCCTCGATCCTCAACATCCCCTCGATCGGCATCATGGACGCCGCGATGGTGATCGAGGCGACCGGCCAGCATAAATATGCCGACAAGGGCAACATGACTCGCGCCGAGATCGACATGACCACGAAAGTACTGACCGAGGCCAAGAAGGCCGGCCAGTTCCGCGCCTTCTGGTCGGACTTCAACGAGAGCGTCAACCTGATGTCCTCGGGCGAAACCGTCATCCAGTCGATGTGGTCGCCGGCCGTCACGGCCGTCCGGTCGAAGGGCATCCCTTGCGTGTTCCAGCCGCTGAAGGAAGGCTATCGCTCGTGGGCGTCGGGCTTCGCGATCTCGAAAGCGGTCAAGAAGGACGATCTTGCCTATGAGTTCGTCAACTGGTTCCTGTCCGGCTGGGCCGGCGCCTACCTCAATCGCCAGGGCTATTATTCGGCCGTGCTCGACACCGCAAAGGCCAATATGGAACCCTACGAGTGGGCCTATTGGATGGAAGGTCAGCCGGCCGCGAAAGATATCCATGCGCCGGACGGCACCGTTCTCGAAAAGGCCGGCTCGAAGCGTGACGGTGGCTCCTATGACGAACGCATGGGCGCCGTCGCGTGCTGGAACGCCGTGATGGACGAGAACGACTACATGGTCCGCAAGTGGAACGAGTTCATCGCGGCCTGATCGCTTCTCCGACGACAAGCGGCGTCGGGCTTCAGCCTGGCGCCACCTTTTTTTCGATCCCTCAGCGAGAGCCGCAGACCCCCATGGCGGATCAGATCGTCGCCGCTCGCGGCAGGAGTAAGGTTCCCAAGGTCGCGGCCACGCGCCGCCCTTGGGCGATCTCGGCTCAATTGCAGGCCGCGCCGCTCGCGCTGGTCTTCATCGTGTTCTTCGTGATCCCGCTCGGGATCATCGTGCTGGTCAGCTTCCTCGATTACAACGATTACGCGATCCTGCCGACGCTCACGACCCGCAGCTACACCGAGACGTTCGAGGGCTGCATCGACCAACTGCCCGACGTCTGCACGATCCTAAAAACCTATGCGACGACGGCACAATTCTGCTTCGCGGTGTGGCTGCTGACGCTGATCATCGGCTTCACGATCTCGTATTTTCTGGCGTTCCACATTCGCTCGACCACGACCCAGATCGTGCTCGGGCTGCTCTGCACCATCCCGTTCTGGACCTCCAACGTCATCCGCATGATCTCGTGGATCCCGCTGCTCGGTCGCAACGGATTGATCAACCAGATCCTGATGGGGGCGCATATCATCAGCACCCCGATCGAGTGGCTGCTGTTTTCAGATTTTTCGGTGATGCTCGCCTTCGTGCACCTTTTCACCTTTTTCATGGTGGTGCCGATCCTGAATTCCATGCTGCGGATCGACCGCTCGCTGCTCGAGGCCGCTTTCGATGCGGGCGCCTCCGGCTGGCAGACGCTGTGGCATATCGTGGTGCCGCTGACCAAGCCCGGCATCGTTATCGGCTCGATCTTCGTGGTCACCATCGTGATGGGCGATTTCATCACCTTCGGGGTGATGGGCGGCCAACAGATCGCCTCGGCCGGCAAGATCATCGAGACTCGGCTGAACGCCCTGCAATTTCCGCCGGCCGCAGCCAACGCGGTCATTCTTCTGGCCGTGACTCTGGTGGTCATCAGCCTGTTGACCCGGCTGGTCGACATCCGGAAGGAACTCTGAGATGCGGGAAGGCCGGAGCGCCTCGTTCTATTGGCTGGCGGTCGTCTTCGGCCTCTATCTCGTGTTTCTCTACGGGCCGATGTTCGTCATCTTCGTGCTCTCGTTCCAAGGCCCGACGGGCGGCCTGACGTTCCCGATGAACGGCGTGTCGCTGCACTGGTTCGAGCGCCTGTTTTCGGGCGGCGGCACGGTCGATCTCGGCTCGGCATTCCGACGCTCGCTGATGCTCGGCCTCGTCGTCATGGTTCTGACCGTCATCCTGTCGACCATGGCGGGCCTTGCCTTCCGCCGTCGCTTCACCGGCCAGACCTTGCTGTTCTACGTGGCGATCGCGTCGCTGATCGTCCCCTCGATCATCACCTCGCTCGGGATCGCCCTGCAGTTTCGGCTCGTCGACGAAGGCGTCAAAGCGTTTCTGCCGGATTGGATGACCGAGAATTTCACGACCTCGCTCGGTCTGTTCACCTCGGGTCTTGGCGCGCATCTCACCTGGACGCTGCCGTTCGGCCTGCTCATCATGTTCGCGATCTTCAACCGCTTCGATAAGCGGCTGGAGGAAGCGGCGCGCGACCTCGGGGCCACGCCGTGGCAGACCTTCCGCTTCGTGCTGCTGCCGATGATCCTACCGTCCCTGGTCGGCGTCGGCCTGTTCGGCTTCACTCTATCGTGGGACGAAATCGCCCGCTCGAGCCAGACGATCGGCGCGGACGAGACACTGCCGATCGAGTTGCGGGCGCTCACCACCACAGTCACGACACCGGAGATTTACGCGCTCGGCACGGCCACCACCGCCGTCTCGATGCTGATCATCATCCTGGCGCTCGTCGTGATGCTGGTGCTCCGCGCCCGGCAGGCGCGGCATGGGTCGGACGCGGGGCAAGGGGCCGTCTGATGCGGATCGTCGTCGTCAATCCGAACACCACCGCCTCGATGACGCGTAAGATCGGCGAAGCGGCACGGCTCGTCGCATCCCCCGGCACAACCATCGTGGCCGTCAACCCCTTGAGCGGACCGGCCTCGATCGAGGGTTTCTACGATGGTGCGCTCGCGGTCCCCGGCCTGTTGAGCCTGATGGCCGACCATCGCGAGGGATCCGCCGCTCCGGGCGACGCCTTCGTGATCGGCTGCTTCGACGATACCGGCCTCGACGCAGCCCGTTGCCTGACCGACAAACCGGTCATCGGGATCGGCGAGGCCGCCTTCCACATGGCCTCAATGCTCGGGCGGCGGTTCTCGGTCGTCACCACCTTGTCGCGCTCCGTCGCCGGCATCGAAGCCAATCTGACGTCCTACGGCCTGATGGCGCGATGCGGGCGGGTGCGGGCCACCGATATCCCGGTGCTCGATCTCGAAGACTCGCGATCCGGCGCACGCGGCAAGATCGACGACGAAATCAATGCCGCATTGAAGCAGGATCATGCGGACGTGATCGTGCTCGGCTGTGCCGGCATGGCGGATCTCGCAGCCGATCTGTCGCGGCAATTCGGTGTTCCGGTCATCGATGGGGTCGCGGCGGCCGTGAAGCTCGGCGAGGCCATGGCGGGCTTGGGTCTCAAGACGTCGAAACGCGGCGCTTATGCGGTTCCGCGCGAGAAATAGGCTGAGGCCGATAGGGTCGCCACCGAGGGTTCGGCTTTGGTGATCCGCGTCCGCACGACCGGTTCGGCGAAAACTTCGATCAATTCTGCTGCCGTCAGCGCCGCGATCACCTCGGGGCGTTTGTCCCGGATGCCGCGATCGCCAATCGGGCAGACGAGACGGGCGATGGCCGTCTCGCCGAGCCCAATATCCCGGAACGCCTGTTCAAAGCGCCGGCGTTTGCTGTGCGATCCGATCAGCCCGACATAGGCGAAATCCGCGCGCTCCAAAGCGGCGGCGGTCACAAGGCTGTCGAGCGCGTGACTATGCGTCATGACCAGACAGGCCGATCCCGCTGGTGCCGCATCGATCTCGGCTTGCCAGGCACTCGAGACGACCCGTTCGACGGAACCGGCCACGCTGGTGTCGAATTCATCCGCGCGCGCGTCGATCCAGCGGGTCCGCAACGGCAGCGGTGCCAGAGCGCGAGCTACCGCCCGCCCGACATGGCCGGCGCCGAACAAAAGCACCAGCGGCAACGGCAGGTGGTCGGCCATCTCCTGCGCCTCCATCACTTGCTCGTCAACTCGCTCGGCCAGCAGGACCACATGGCCGCCGCAACATTGCCCGAGCGCCGGACCGAGCGCCACGCTCCAGCGGTGCGCCTCACTGCCATCGGCCAGCAACCGCCGCGCCTCGGCGACCGCTTCAAGCTCGAGCCGTCCGCCCCCGATCGTGCCGCGCATCGCATCCTGCGTCACCAGCATGGCGGCACCCGCCTCACGTGGGGTCGATCCTCTCGCCTGCTCGATGACGACGCGGACGACCGGCACGCCGTCGGCCATCCACCGACGCATTAGGGGCGCCAGCGCACCGGGTCGGGTCGCGCTCACGACCGCGCCGTCTGCCGCAGCCGCTCGATCGTGGTTAGCACCATCTCGGGCGTGGCAGGGGCGTCGAGCTTCGGACAGAGACGGTAATCGGCGACGCTTGCGATCGCGTCGGACAACGCGTGCAACACCGAAATGCCGAGCATGAAGGGCGGCTCACCGACCGCTTTCGAGCGGAAGATCGTATCCTCCCGGTTCGGCGCGTCCTCGAGCAGATGCACATTGAAGATGCGAGGACGATCGCCGCAGGCCGGAATCTTGTAGGTGCTCGGCGCATGGGTCCGCAGCCGACCCGAAGCATCCCACACGAGTTCCTCGGTGGTGAGCCAGCCCGCGCCCTGCACGAAACCGCCTTCGACCTGGCCGATATCGATCTCCGGATGCAGCGAGCGGCCGGCATCATGCAGGATATCGACGCGCTCGATGCGAGATTCTCCCGTCAGGGTGTCGACCGCCACCTCCGAACAGGCGGCCCCATAGGCAAAATAGAAGAACGGTCGCCCCTGCCCCGTGTCGCGGTCCCAATGGATCTTCGGAGTCTTGTAGAAACCCGTCGCCGAGAGCGACACGCGGGCCATATAGGCCTGCTTGACGAGCGTGCGGAACGAGACCTCCTCGGCCCCAACCCGAACGCGGTTCGGCCGAAATTCGACCTCGGTTTCGGCAACGCCCCAGTGCTCGGCCGCAAAAGCGATCAGCCTCGCCTTCAGGGTCGTCACGGCCGCCAGCGCCGCCATGCCGTTGAGATCCGCTCCGGAGGAGGCCGCCGTCGCGGAGGTGTTCGGCACTTTGCCGGTGCTGGTCGCCAGCACCTTGATGCGATCGAGGTCGAGTTGCAGCTCCTCGGCCACGACCCTGGCGACCTTGGCGAACAGGCCCTGCCCCATCTCCGTGCCGCCGTGGTTCAGATGAACACTGCCATCGTTGTAGATGTGGATCAGCGCACCAGCCTGATTGTAATGCGTCGCCGTGAACGAGATGCCGAACTTGACCGGCGTCAGCGCGATGCCGCGCTTGATGATTCGGCTGGTCGCGTTGGCGGCGCGGATCGCGGCGCGCCGGGCCGCATAGTCGCTCGAGGCTTCGAGCTTGGCCACGAGATCAGCGATGATGTTGTCGTCGACGACCTGATAGTAGGGCGTCGTATCCCGCGTGCCGATGCCATAGAAGTTGCGCTTGCGAACCTCGAGCGGATCGAGCCCGGTCGCGAAGGCGACCTCCTCGATGATCCGCTCCGCACCCACCATGCCTTGCGGGCCGCCGAAACCCCGGAACGCGGTATTCGAGACCGTATGGGTCTTCAGCGGCAGGGACGAGAGTTCGACGTCGGGGTAGAAGTAGCAATTGTCGGCATGGAACAGCGCCCGATCGGTCACCGGGCCGGACAGATCGGCCGAATAACCGCAGCGCGCAGCGATCCGCATCCGCACGGCATCGATCCGCCCGTCGTCGCGATAGCCGACCTCATAGTCGAGCACGACATCGTGCCGCTTGCCCGTCATGATCATATCGTCGTCGCGATCGAGCCGCAGCTTGGCGGCGCGTCCGGTTTTCTGCGCCACGATTGCGGCGAGGCACGCAAAGGCATTGGCCTGCGTTTCCTTGCCGCCGAAGCCGCCGCCCATGCGCCGCACCTCGACCAGCACCGAATGGTTCGGAACGCCGAGCACATGCGCGACGAGATGTTGCGTCTCGCTGGGATGCTGGGTGGAGGACCACACCTTCACGTCGCCGTCCTCGCCCGGCTCCGCGAGCGCGATCTGGCCTTCGAGGTAGAAATGATCCTGGCCGCCGACCCGCATCCGGCCGCTCAACGACGCTGGCGCGGCGGCCAGTCCGCGCGCGGCATCGCCCCGCCGCAAGGTCAGCGGCTCGGTCACCAGCCGTCCCTCGGGCAAGGCCGCGTCGATGTCGAGAAGCGCCGGGAGATCCTCATAGGTCACGATGGCGCGGCGCGCCGCTGCGCGGGCCGCGATGCGGGTGTGCGCCGCGACCGCGAATATCGGCTGGCCGAGAAACTCGACGAGATCGGTCGCGAGCAGCGGCTCGTCATGTCGGTTGGTCGGGCTGATCTGATTGGTACCCGGCACATCCTGCCCGGTCAGCACCAGCACGACGCCGGGGCTGGCCCGCACGGGGTCGAGGTCGATCGACAGAACCCGCGCATGGGCGCGTTCGCTCAGCCCGAGATAGACATGCAGCATGCCGGTCGGCTCGGGCAGATCGTCGATATAGGCCGCCTCGCCCGCCACATGCTTGTGGGCGCTGTCGTGCCGCATCGGCACTTTGATGGCGGCCTCGGCCGTATCGTTGGCATAGGGGTCGGGGTTATGGGGCTCGGGCAATGGTACCGTCGGGGCGGGTCGATCAAGCATGGGCCAGCCTCCGGTCGCCGACGAGCCTCGTTTCGACGTCGCGCATCGTGGTCTCGACGAACAGGCGTTCGAGAAGATTGCCCGCAACGGTCATGCGATAACCCGCGCTGGCCCGCATGTCGCTGAGCGGCTTGAAATCCTCACCCATCGCCTGCCGGGCCGCCTGCAGGGTCGTCTCGGTCCAGGGCTGGCCCCGCAACGCCGCCTCGGTCGCGAGTGCCCGCTTCGGCGTCGCCGCCATACCGCCGAACGCGACACGTGCCTCCGCGATCAGGTCACCCTCCAGATCGAGCCGGAACGCACCCATCACGGCCGAAATATCCTGATCGAACCGTTTACTGACCTTGTAGCCACGCAGTTTTGCGCCGGCTTTCAGCGTCGGCACGGAGACGCGCTCGACGAACTCGCTCGCCTGCCGATCCTGCTTGCCGTAGGCGACGAAGAAATCCTCGAGCGGCAGCGCCCGCCGCACGAGGCCGCGCCGCAGATGCAACGTCGCCCCGAGCGCGATCAGCATCGGCGGACTGTCGCCGATCGGCGACCCGTTGGCGATATTGCCGCCGATCGTCCCCCTATTGCGAACCTGGACCGAGCCGAGCCGCCGCAGGACCTCGCCGAAATCGGGGTAAAGCGCCGAGAGCCGTTCCATGGCGCGGGCGTAGGTGACACCGGCCCCGATCTCGATGCTGGTGGCGCTCTCCTCGATGCGGTCGAGCTCGCGGAGGCGTCCGGTCCAGACCAGCGACGTCAGGGGTCGGAATTGCTTGGTGACCCAGAGCCCGACGTCGGTCGAGCCGGCCACGATAGTGGCGGTCGGCTCCTCGACCAGGATCTCGGCAAACCGATCGAGCGTGGCGGGCGCCTGGAATGTGCCGCCGTCGCCCTCGACGGTCATGTCGCGACCATCGTCGAGCGCCCGCAAGCGCGCCAGCGTCTCGGCCTCTCGCTGGTCGAAATGATCGATCCCGACGGACGCGTAGGCCTGCTGCGCGGCCCGCACGATCGGCGCATAACCGGTGCAGCGGCAAAGGTTGCCGGCAAGACTATCGTCGATCACCTGTTCGGACGGACAATCCGGATGCGTTTTCACCATAGCCAGCATCGACATGACGAAACCCGGCGTGCAGAAGCCGCATTGCGACCCGTGACACTCCACCATCGCTCGCTGCACCGGATGTAATTCGCCGTCCGGACCCTTGAGGTCCTCGACCGTGAGCAATTGGCAGCCATCGAGCGTGCCGACAAACTGGATACAGCTGTTGACCGCCCGATAGGTCAGGCGATCGCCGTCGGGGCGAACCACAACCACCGTACAGGCCCCGCAATCGCCCTCGTTGCAGCCTTCCTTGGTGCCGGTTCGGCGGGCTGGGCCACGCAGCCAGTCAAGGACCGTGAGCGTGGGCGCGACATGACTCAATTCGTGCGGCTCATCGCCCAGCATAAAGCGGATCGTCGATCGATCGACTGCCGCAGGCGGATCCCGGGGCGGTGCCGAAGCGGGAAAACGAGACGAGATCATACGGGGGTCGCTCCTTTCCTGGCCGATGCGGATCGAGGTTGCACGAAGCGGATCACGTTTTCCTTAAGGGTTCAACCCGGAGGGGAGCATGCCGATGCCGCAGGGGGTCCCTTCCCATTTTGTCGTGAGCAGAGCAGGATATCGCGCACCAACACCATCGAGCCAGGACCGCGATGCCCCGATTATCGACCCATGTGCTCGATACCGCCAACGGCCGCCCGGCCGCGGGCGTGGCCCTGACCCTGACCCGGATCGCGCCGGACGGCAGCCGGGTCATCATGGTCGAGACGCAGACCAATGCGGACGGTCGGACCGATGCGCCGCTGCTCGGCGGCGACGCCCTGCCGATGGGCTGTTTCGAGATCGAGTTTGCCGTGGGGGCGTATTTCAAGTCGCTGGGGTCAGAGCTTGCGGACCCGGCCTTTTTGGACGTGGTGCCGATCCGGTTCGGCATCGCCGATCCGCAAGGTCATTACCATGTTCCGCTCCTGGTTTCGCCGTGGAGCTACGCGACCTATCGGGGAAGCTGACCGCCATGTTTTCGCTCGACCAGCCCTATCCGCGCGACCTCGTCGGCTATGGCCGTACGCCACCGCAGGCCGATTGGCCGAATGGCGCCCGCGTCGCGGTGCAATTCGTCATCAACTATGAGGAAGGCGGGGAAAATTCGATCCAGCATGGCGATGCGGCCTCGGAAGCGTTTCTGTCCGAGATCGTCGGCGCGCAGGCCTGGCCCGGCCAGCGCCACGTCAATATGGAATCGATCTACGACTATGGCGCGCGCTCGGGCTTCTGGCGCCTGTGGCGGATGTTCACGGCCCGCAATCTCCCGGTCACGGTGTTTGGCGTGGCCACCGCCATGGCGCGCAACCCCGAGGTCGTGGCAGCCATGACCGAAGCCGGTTGGGAGATCGCGACCCATGGCCTGAAATGGATCGACTACCGCGATTACACGATCGAGGCCGAACGCGCCCACATCGACGAAGCGATCGCGATTCACACTCGGCTCGTAGGCGAGCGTCCGCTCGGCCTCTATCAGGGCCGCACCTCGGTTAATTCGATCCGCATCGGCGCCGAAGAGGGTGGGTTTCTCTACCTGGCCGACGTTTACGCGGACGAGTTGCCCTATTGGATCGACGTCTCGGGCCGCACGCAGTTGATGGTGCCCTACACGCTCGACGCCAACGATATGCGGTTCGCGACCCCGCAGGGCTTCAACAGCGGCGATCAGTTCTTCGCCTATCTGAAGGATAGTTTCGACGTGCTCTATCGCGAGGGTGGCGAGGGCCGTCCCGCCATGATGTCGATCGGGCTCCATTGCCGCCTCGTCGGCCGACCCGGTCGGGCCGCGGCGCTGGAGCGCTTTCTCGACTACGTGCAATCGCACGACCACGCCTGGGTGACGCGACGGCTCGTTATCGCGCGGCATTGGGTGCATCGCCATCCACCGGCGGGCGGTTTCGTGCCGAGCCGGATGGGCCGCGCGCTGTTCTTGGAGGTGTTCGGCCCCGTCTTCGAGCATACGCCCGCTGTTGCCGAGCGGGCGTATGCGGCCTGGATCGGGCCGGCGCAGGACCATGCCAAGGGGCTCCACGGCGCCATGGTGGCGGCGATGCGCGCGCTGCCGTCCGACCAGCAGGATCGGCTGATCGCGGCGCATCCGGATCTTGCGGGACGCCTCGCTCTCGCGGGCGAACTCGCTGCCGCCTCGACCCGCGAACAAAGCGGGGCTGGGCTCGACCGGCTGGACGCCACGGAACTCACGCGATTCACCCGGTTGAACGACGCCTATCGGTCGCGATTCGGTTTTCCGTTCATCATCGCGGTCAAAGGGCTTGGCAAAGCCGACATCCTGGCCGCTTTCGAGACGCGCCTTCACAACGACCATGCGGCCGAACGCGCCGAGGCGCTGCGCCAGATCGAGCGGATCGCGCTCTTGCGGCTTCGCGATTTGCTGCCCGAGGGTTGATCCGTGCCGACGGATCGCGCACACCACAGCCCTCACCAGAGTTTCGCATGACCGACCTCAGCCCCGATACAACCGCCGCGATCCACGCCTTTCTGGATAGCCAAACCAACCGTCAGGTCGCCCTGCTGGCCGAACTCGTCAAGGTGCCGTCCGACAATCCGGCCGGTGATTGCGCGCCGCATGGCGAGCGAACCGCCACACTGCTCGAAGGCCTGGGCCTCACGGTAGAGCGCCACCCCGTCGACGCAAAGCTTTGCGCGCAACACGGCATGGTCAGCGCCACCAATCTCATCGTGCGGCGGCGCTTTGGCGAGGGGCCGGTGATCGCGCTCAACGCCCATGGCGACGTCGTGCCGCCGGGCGAAGGCTGGACGCATGATCCCTATGGGGCCGAGATCGTCGACGGCTGGATGGTCGGGCGTGGCGTCGCCGTGTCGAAATCCGACATCGCCACCTACACCTTCGCGCTGCTGGCCATCGAGGCCGCGAACGTTCCCCTGCAGGGCACGATCGAACTCCACATCACCTATGACGAGGAGGCCGGAGGCGAGATCGGCCCAGCCCTTTTGCTCGGCACCGGCCTGTCGAAGCCCGACCTGTCGATCGGCGCCGGCTTTTCCTATGCGGTGGTGACGGCCCATAACGGCTGCCTGCATCTCGAGATCGAGGTGACGGGCCGCTCCGCCCATGCGGCCATGCCGTTCACCGGCGTCGACGCGCTGGAAGCCTCGACCGCGATCCTGTCGGCGCTCTACGCCTCGCGCGCCGCGCTGAAGCATCAGGTCTCGGCCATCAAAGGGATTGGCAGCCCGCAATTGACGATCGGGCTCATCAAGGGCGGCATCAACACCAACGTGGTGCCGGACCGCGTGACGTTCCGGCTCGACCGCCGCATGATCCCCGAAGAGCGTCCCGAGGATGTCGAGAAGGATCTGCGAGCCGTCATCGCAGACGCGGCTCGTGGCTTCGCCAATGCCAAAGTCGAGGTGCGCCGCATCCTGCTGGCCCAGCCTCTGGTGCCGCTCGACGGCGGGCAGCGGCTTGCCGATCTGCTCTGCGCCCATGCCAGCCGCATCATGGGCGAGACCGTGACGACGACGGGCGTGCCGCTCTACACCGACGCCCGACACTATGCCGAGGCGGGCGTGCCGGTGGTGCTTTACGGCGCTGGGCCACATACGATCGAGGAGGCCAACGCCCACCGGGCCGACGAGCGCCTGCCGCTGTCGGATCTCCGCAAGGCCACCGAGGTCGTCGCCCTGACGCTTGTCGAACTGCTGGGGTCCGCGAAACCCTAAACTCGATCGGGTGGTGCGAACACTGCGTCGATGGCGGCTGTATCCAGCACCCGATAGGCCCCCGGCGCGAGATCGTCCGGCAAGCCGAGCGCGCCGATGCGCTCGCGATGGAGCTTGTTGACGTGATTGCCGACCGCCGCGAACATGCGGCGGACCTGATGATAGCGCCCTTCCGTGATCGTCAGGGCCACCGTCGTGCCATCGAGCGGATCGAGCAGCGCCGGCCGCAACGGCTTGGTTTCGCCCTCGAGCATCAGGGTGCCGGCCGCGAAGGTCGCGGCCTCGTCGCCGCGCAGCGGTCGCGCCAGCGTCGCCCGATAGCGCTTGGCAATATGAGCCTTGGGCGAAATCACCCGATGCAGAAGATCGCCGTCGTCGGTCATCAGCAGCAGGCCCGATGTTTCCTTGTCGAGCCGGCCGATGCTCGATATGGCCGGATCGCGCCCCCGCCAGCGGGTCGGCAGCAGGCTATAGACGACCGGTCCCGCCTCCTTATGCGAACAGGTGACGCCGAGCGGCTTGTTCAACAACATCACCAGACCCTGGGGTGGGTCGAGCGGCGCACCATCGACGATCATGCGGGCGGTGAGATCGGGCGTCACCGCGATCCGCTGCTCGGCGTCGTCCAGCGCGATGCCGTCCAACACGACGCGACCGGCCCAGACCATACCCTTTACTTCGCGGCGCGAGCCATAGCCGAGATTGGCGAGCATCCGGTCGAGGCGCATCGCGCCGGGCGGTTTGCTCACTTCTGCGCCTCGTAAATCTTGTAGCCTCCCGCATCGGCCACTGCGTTGATCCGCTTGAAAAGAGGCTTGAGCACCGCCTCATAGGGCATGTGGCGGTTGGCCGTCAGCCAGCAGCGGCCACCCGTCCGCAGCGCCTCGGCGGCTCGCGTGATGAAGCTCTGACCGAGAGAACGATCCTCCGTTCCAGCATCGTGGAAGGGCGGGTTCATGACCACGAAATCGAGTTGCGTCAGATCGGCGAGCCGCCCGCGACGCACATCCGCCCACCGGATCGTCGCACGGGGATCGTCGACGTTATGGCGGGTGGCCGCGATCGCGCGGCGGTCGATGTCGATGAGGTCGAGATGCGTGACCTTCGGGGAGGTCAACACGGCGTTGGCCAGGATCCCGATGCCGCAGCCGAAATCGGCGCCGCGCCCGCTCAAGGCCGGCAGATGCTGGATCAGCAGCGCGCTGCCGGGATCGAGTCGGTCCCAACTGAACACGCCGGGTTGCGACCAGACGCCGAGCGCCTCGATCCGCCGCAGGCCACCTTCGGTGATGGCGTCATCGAGGCCGATCACTTCGGGCGGGCGGAGACCGGTGCAGATTCGATGATGACGGCGGCCTTCGTCGATCACGTCGCAGCCGAAATGCCGCAACTCGTCGCCGAGACGCGAGCCGCCCCGGTCCTTCGGGGCGAGGATCGTGAAGGGCGCACCGGGGGCAAGCGCCCGAAGCGCCAAAGCCATGGCATAGCGGCGTTCGATCGTGCCGGGCGGCGCCAGCATCGTCAGGCTCTGCAGCGATCCAGGCGCTTTGTCGTCGAGTGCCGCGCCGCCTGGCACGAGGGGCGAAAACTGCACCGCGTCGGGCGCGGCCGCAAAGAGCGTATCGGGCAGGAAACCGTAGACGTTGTCGATGGTGCCGTCGCTCACGTCGAACCCTTCATCGCGGCCAAGATGTCTTGTCGGCCAAGAGGATCCGACATGCCGCAAACGCTCGACGGGTTCAAGATTTTCCCTGCGGTCGGCCGGGCGACGCCCTCAGGCGACGCCTTTCGCCTTGCCGCTGGAGGCGGGCGCACGACCCATTGCGCTCCGCGCCATGCGGTTCAGGCGGCGTGTGACCTTGAGCCCAAAGCTCATTGCCTTCGGGAACGGCTGCCGAAAGAAAGCGAGCTTATGCACATAGGTCTCGACGCGCCACCGCACGCGCGATCCGGCCGGGAAAAAGACGATGTCGCCGACGCCGAGGTGCCGCGCCGGCCCATGCCCGTCATCGAGGATCACCGACCCTTCGAGGATATGAACCGTCTCATCGAGATCGTAGAACCAGTCGAACTCGCCCGTCGTGCAGTCCCACTCCATGGTGAAGGCGGTCCAGTCCTTGGAATGGGACAGGATGGCGTTGCGCGCCACCGGAGCACCGGAGACGACCCATTCAGGCACGATCGGCGCCAACGTCAGAGGCACGCCGGTCTTGGCGACCGCGATCGGAACGGGGGAGACAACAACGCTCACGGGCGAACTTTCTGACTGATGCGGAGCGGACAAAACTCGAACCGCCAAGACTGTTTCCTTGACGACCGTAACGCCCCGCGCGGCGTTCTGGCCAGAGAGGCGAGCGACGCAGCCGCTTATTTCTCCCTGAATGGGTAATGGAACACAACGATTGCGGATGAAGAAACGGTCGCGGGCTGCAGCGAAGATGCGTCAACCCAGGGCCTGCACATGCGTCGAACGCGGCGCGATCGGCTTTGCGGCTTGTGCCGGCGAGGCGGCTGTGATTGAGGTCGCTGATCTTTCGCTCGACAGGGTGCCGTCGGGCCGGAGCGAGCGACAGTGCGGGAGAAGACGATGCTAGGCTTGCGGTCAATCGTGCTCGGCCTCGCGGCCGGACTGCTGTCGGCCACGATCGCTTATGCGGCGGATGCCATTCCGGTTCGGATCGGCGTCATCCCGGTGATCGGCGCGTCGCCAATCTTTGTGGCGAATGGCGAAGGCCTGCTCAAACAGGGCGGCTTGAACGCCACCTTCACGACCTTTGAGTCCGGCCCCAACATGATCCAGGCGCTCGCATCGGGCACGATCGACGTTTATGTGGCGGGCGTCGCACCATTGGCGGTCGCCCGGCAGAAGGGGATCGACGTGACGGTCGTGGCCAGCACCGCGATCGAAGAGATGGTGTTCGTCGCCAGTCCGAAACTTGCGGCTTACTTCACCCCCGGCACCAACGCGGCCGACGCCTTCAAGGCCTTCCGGGCCAAGGAGGGTAAGCCTGCACGGCTCGCGACCCAGCCGCCCGGTTCCGTGCCGAACACCACCTTGCAACATTGGTTATGGGCCACGACCGGCACCGCGAAGACCGATGCCGATATCGTGCCGATGGGCATCGACGCGACCCAGCAGGCCGTGCTGACCGGCGCGGTCGATGGCGCCTCGATCCGCGAACCGGCGCTGACCATCGTGCAAAGCCGCAACCCCGGCATCAAGCTGATCGCCCTTGGCGGCGTCATGTTCCCCAACCAGCCCGGCACGGTCGTGGCCGTGAGCGGCGGCTTCGAGAAAGCCCATCCCGAGGCGGTCCAGAGCCTTGTCTCGGCCGTCGTCAAGGCGACCGACATTCTGAAGGCCGACCCGGATCGCGCCGCGCCGTTCGTGGAAGCGGCGCTCGGCAAAGGCATCACCGACGTCGCGACGATCCGCAAGGCGCTGACCTCACCGGCCGCCAAATTCGTCGCCGATCCGCGTGTCATCATCGATGCGACCCGCGCCATGCAGACCTTCCAGGTCTCGATCGGCACACTCGACAAGGATGTCTCGCTCGACGGGCTGTTCGATCCTCGCTTCTATGAGAAAGCCGTCGCGCCTTGAGCATGACGTCGTCCGCAACGACGACGCCACTGCGCTCGACCGCGCTGGCGGCAGCGGGTTTGCTGGTCTTTCTCTGCGTCTGGGAAGCCGCGCCGCGCCTCGGCCTCGTCAACCCGCTGTTCCTGCCACCGCCCAGCACCATTCCGGTGGTGTTCTGGCGCGAGATCGCCTCTGGGGTCTGGCCGGTCGCGGTGCTGTCGAGCCTCACCCATTATGTCGTGGGGCTGCTGATCGGCGCGAGCGCCGGCATAGCTTTTGGTCTCGCGGCCGGCATGCTGCCGCGGGTCGAGCATCTCACGGCCTGGGTGGTGCGCTTGCTTCGCCCGATCCCCGGGCTCGCCTGGGTACCATTCGCGATCATCTGGTTCGGGGTCGAACCATCGGCTGCCGTCTTCATTATCGCGATCGGCGTATTCTGGATCGTGTTCTTCGCGACGCTCGGGGCCGTGCGCGCGGTCGACCGCGATCTCGTCGAGGTGGCGCAGGCGTTCGGGTTTCGCACGCTGCCGAGCCTGCTGGTCAAGATCATCCTGCCGGCCGCCACGCCCGGCATTTTGGTCGGGTTACGAACCGCACTTGGTCAGGCCTGGATGTCGGTGGTGGCGTCGGAGATCTTCGGTGTTCCGGGCGTCGGTCAGCGCATGATGCAAGCCTCCAGCCTTCTCGCGACCGATATCGTGATCGTCTACATGCTCACGATGGCCGGCCTCTACGGTCTGTTCGACTCCGCCTTCGTGGCGCTGCAAGGCTGGGTTCTCCGATGGCGGCCATGAGCGCAACCGAGGCGTCGGCCATCATCGACATACGAGATGTCAGTCTCGCGTTCGAGCGCGACGGCATCCGAACCACGGTGCTCGATCGGCTGACGCTCGGCGTGCGCCAGGGCGAAATCCTGGTGATCGTCGGCGAATCCGGGGTCGGTAAATCGACGCTTCTCCGCGTGCTGATCGGACTGGCGCAACCGAGCGGCGGGACCGTCACGATCGCGCCGACGCAGGACGGACGCGCCCCCATCGGCCTCGTGTTTCAGGACGCGCGTCTCCTCCCCTGGCGTCGTGTTCTCTCCAATGTGGCGTTCGGGCTGGAACGGCGTGGCGGATCGCGTAGCGAGCGTCGCGCGCGGGCGCAGGCGATGCTCGATCTCGTTGGGCTCGGGGCGCTCGGCGGGCGGTGGCCGCACCAGTTATCCGGCGGCCAACGCCAGCGCGTGGCGCTGGCCCGCGCGCTCGCGATCGACCCGGGCGTGCTGTTGATGGACGAGCCGTTTTCGGCACTCGACAGTTTAACCCGCGAAACGCTCCAGGACGAGGTGCAGCGGATCCAGGCCGCGACCGGGACGACGGTTCTGTTCGTGACCCACGACATCGACGAAGCGGTCTATCTGGCCGACCGGGTCATCGTGCTGGCCGGCTCGCCCGGACGGCTCGTCGCGACCCTCGACGTCGACATTCCCCGTCCGCGTCGCCGCTCCGATCCGGCATTGGCCAAAGCGGCACGAGCGCTCAGAACCGAACTTTCGGCCGGCTCCGCCGTGCTTTGACAAAAAGCTGCCGGTTGTACTCGGCAGGCTTCCGCTCCAAACCAGTTCACCCTCGCAACCGACGAAAGCTGACCCATCGATGACCCTGACTCTCACGACAGCCCAGACGCTCGTTACGGCGGTTCTCGACGCCGCGCGCCAGAGCGGCCTCAAGCCCATGGCGATTGCGGTGCTGGATGCACGCGGCGCCATCAAGGCCGCCGCGGCCGAGGATGGGACCTCGCTGAAGCGCTTCGAGATCGCGCATGGAAAAGCCTATGGCGCGTTGGCGCTGGGGATGGGGTCGCGGTCACTCGGCAAGCGCGCAGTCGACCAGGCTTTCTTTATCGCGGCCGTGACGCATGCAGTCGGCGGCGATCTTGTCCCCGTGCCGGGCGGGGTTCTGCTCTACGATCAAAACCGTCTCCTACTCGGGGCCGTCGGCGCGTCCGGCGACACCTCCGATCAAGATGAAAAAGCCATCATGTCGGCGATCGCGGCGACCGGGCTCGTCGGCGAACCCGGCCAGGATTGACCGGACGCTCTCGCGTCCGGCCATTTCCGTTATGCGATCAGGGCGCGATCGTCTTGCCAGCCTCGTAGGTGGCCGTCTTGGCCTTGTCGGCGACGTCATGGACGAGATCGGCAAGGTTATCGGTCGACACGCCATGGTCGGCCGCGCTTTGCTTGATGTCCTCGACGGCGTGGCCGGCGGCTGACTTCAACTGCTCGTAGCGCTCGCGGGCCATCTCCTGAGCGGCGTCGCGAACCGAGCCGCTGCTTTCGCCCATCAGGGTGTTTTCAGCCTCGGTCAACGGAACGGCGGCACCAATGGCCGCGCCGACAGCCAAACCGAGGGCGGCCAAGACCAAGGGTTGCTCGTCGATCAGGCGCGTCAGCGTCGACCCAAGGCGGTCCCGTGAACGAAAATTCGACATGTCGGTCTCCTTTGTAGATCTGCGCTTGACGCCGGCCGTCACAGCATCGGTGCTGCTGGCCGTCAGCGATGACAGGTGCGAACGCGCGTCGTCGATCAGCCCTGCAGCACGGTCGCGACCGTCGTTCAGCGACGTCCGTAACGCACTGCCGGTCGACACGCTCGGCGATGGGGAGCGTAGAGGTCTGTGATCGTTTAGAGTGGAGCTGTCACGTCCACGCATCGCTCGATCAGTCGGGCTTCCGTCCGGCGCCGAGGCCCAACCCTGCGGTCGGCTCGAGGATGCGGCCCGCTGGCCAAATCCGAAGATCATGGCAACACCGGCGCCGATCAGAAGCGCCGGAACCGGGTTCTTTCTCGCAGTCTCCCAGAGCTGGTCCGTGATGGTCGACGCGCCGACCTTGGCGTTGTTCATCACCTCCTCGACCATATTGGCCGGCTTAAGATTTTCGCGCAATTGATTGAGCGTGCCGACTAGGCCGGCACGCGCCTGTTCGGCGTGAGCTTCGGCATCGGACGCGGAAGACGGGGTCGACGCGCTCATTTCACCTGTTCCTTCAACACTTGAGCATCCTTGCCAAGCTGTGTGATCGTACGGACGGGGGCGAGCTTGGCGGCCGACAGGCCACGCAGCGCTAGGGCGACCGCGATGCCGCCAATGATCGCGATCGCAACGCCAACCAGAAAATCGGCCGACGATGGTCGCATTCCGGACTGAACCAAAAGCTCCACGACCCCTTGCAGCAACAGGATCAGGGCAGAGAGCATCAATACCGCCGCCGCAACGAGAACGCCGATCGATGTGACGGCCTGGGTGATCTTCTCGCTGATCTCACGTCGCACGAGACCGATTTCGCTCTCGAACAAGGTTGTCATGTGGCTCAGTGCATCGGCCAGGAGCCCCGGGGTCGATGGCCGCGTGATAGGGGTTTCGTTCATCGCAACACCTCGCTCGTCCGTCTCAGACCTCAGTCGCGGGGGGAGTCGCGGTGCGGGTCGATGCCGGGGTCGCATCGCTTTTCAGAAAACGAGCGAGCGCAAAGCCGGCCAGCACCGAGCCTGCGAAGAACGCGACCGGCTGCTTCCGAGCAAAGGTCGTGACCTGCTCCAGCACGTCGCGGAGGTCACGGTGCTGAAGATCGTCGGCGAACCGATCGATCGAGGAGGCCGCATCGCGTACGAGCCGAGCCACCTGTGGATTTTTCTCATCGAGTTCGCCGGCGGCCGATTGCGCCGCTTTGGCAAAGCGAGACAGATGCTCGGCGCCGGCGCTTTTCTGATCGTCGACGATATCGCTGAGCTTGCCCCGCGCATCGGATGCCATAGCGGTCAGCGATCCTTTGGCGTCATCGGCTGCCTGCGCCGCCTGATCCTTCAAAGTCTCGATGATCGAGGTCGGGGCTGCCGCCTCGTGTGTCACGGGGTCGTTCACGTGGTCGGGACGATTATTTTGCAGGGTCATGCGCTTGGCTCTCGGGTTCTCGGATCGCCACGTTAACTCTGCGTCCGAACCCTAGTTCCGGTCTGAACCTGCACATTCAAGCATTCGCGTTGTAAATCCACCAAGGCAGCGCGTTTAGGAAAAACAAGCTTTGAAAAACCACAAGATCAAGGCTTAAGCGTTGCTTTGCCGTTTCTCGTCGATCGTTGGGGGATTGAGAGCCGGGATCGGTCTAACGATTTACCTCGCAGGCTGAGCGAGCCTTGATCCATAATCGTTGCGATCCGGCATGGGCGAAACCGAGGTTGGGGCCGCCTCGACCCGGTTGCGGCCATTTGCTTTGGCCCTATAGAGCGCGGCATCGGCTCGGCTCATCGCCGATTCTAGCGTTTCGTGGGCGTCGCCCCGATCCGCCACACCGATACTGATCGTGAAATCGATCAGCTTGCCCGCAAACGGCACCCTCAACGCCTCGACGAGCGTTTTTAGACGCTGAGCCGTCACCAGACCGCCTTGGAGGGGCGTTTCGGCGAGCAGGATCGAAAATTCCTCGCCGCCCATGCGAGCGAACAAGTCAGACGGACGAAGATTTTGCGAGATCGCAAGCGCAAGCGCCTTCAGCACCGCATCCCCGCCCGAGTGCCCATAGGTGTCATTGATCGATTTGAAGCGATCGGCGTCGATCGCCAACACGCAGATTGGCCGACCATTGCGGGCGGCTCGGTCGAACTCGGCCTTGGCCCGCTCGCTGAAGCTGCGGCGGTTGAGCGTGTTGGTCAGATAGTCGGTGGCCGCCATGACGCTGAGGGCGCGCGTATAGCGCGCGATCCGCAGCACCATCGGCCGGAAGATGATGAGCGCTTCCACGATCAGGGTCATGAGGATGACAATCAGCGAGGTGGTCTGCATGCGCTCGAGCATGTTCAATCGCGCCTCGCTGGTGCGCTGGTGCGCCGTCACGACGGCGTTGAGGTCGGTCAGAATGGGCTCGCGAGCCTCGGCGAAGAGGTGCGCCTGTTCATCCGCACGGGCGGGGTCGTCGAGTTTCATGTCGGCGAGTTGCCTCGCCCGCGCCACGAACACCTTGACGGAGGCATCGAGTGGATGGTCCCCCTCGAAATAAATCGCGTGCAATTCGGGGGTCTGCGCCGGGGGGAGATGCAATGCCTCGTTGCCGAGGATGAGGTTGCGATGCGACCTCTCGAATTCATCGGCCGCGTTGAGCAACTCGACGCGAGCGCCTGGAACGTTCAACGCCATTTCGGCCGCAAAGCCGGCGATCCGCTGCGACAGCATGCGTTGGCGCCCACTGACGTTGATGACCGAGGCCGCGCCCTCGTGTTCGTGCAGCACGTGGTTGAGCGTCACGTGCGACGCCAGCGCCATCAGCGCCACGAGACCGAGCGCAACCGTATAGCCGATCGTCAAAAGCCGATTGGAGGGCTCCCGGACGGCCGTCGGAGTGAAGCCCTGATCTCCTTGCATGCTCGGTTCCGATCGAGGTTTGCAGCGGCTGCAGAACCCTAACATAAAGCAGATTGGTCTCGCTGCCGTTAATTTCAGCGCGCAAACAAGACCGATCGCGGTTCTCGGCCCTATCGACCTCGACGGCGCGCCGATTTTCAGCTAGCGACGCTGGCGCACCTCTCTCAGTCTCGCGCCCCAAGGACAGGTCGAACATGCGAAGGATCGTTCCGCTTCTCGTCGTCGCCAGTGGCCTGGCGCTTTCGGGGTGCCAATCGGATAAGAACAATCCCTTCTACGATCCGGGTAAGCCGATCGACAAGATGACCAGCGCGGAGCTTTGCAGCTACTACAAGGTCTATCTCAGCAACCCCGATCTCACCCCCGAGTTGCGCAAGATCGGGGTCGCCAAACAACGCCAGAAGGGCTGTTCGCCAGCCTGAACCGACGCCGCGGTCGGCGTGACCGTCGAGACATCGGCTCGCCGCGCCCAACGGCATCGACGCAGCAGCGGCCCGCGTCATCGCGGGCGGCGCATCGGCGCGTGGCGGCGTCGCACGATATCGGCTATCCATCGCGATAAATGCGCGTCGAAGCGCTGAGGCATGGATAAGCAGACGGAGACGAACCGATGAGCCACGAGCCGTCCCTCGATCCGGCGCCTTCTGGCGATGACAGCCGCTCTGCCCTGCAGGCGCGCGACACCACGTCGGCGCGGCCGCCTCTGGCGCTCGACCTCGAGGAACTGCTGGACGGTTTGCACGCGCTCCGGCTCGGCGATTTTTCCGTTCGCCTCTCAGGCCACCATACCGGGCTGGCCGGCAAGGTCGCGGATACGTTCAACGACATTGCGGCTGCAAACCAGCGCATGGCCCAGCAGCTCGAGCATGTCGGGCAAGTGGTCGGACGCGACGGCAAGACCCGGACCCGCGTGCGGTTCGGTCTGTCGGACGGGGCGTGGGGCGGCATGGAAACCTCCGTCAACACGTTGATGGACGATCTTCTCTGGCCGACCTCCGCCGTCACGCGCGCCATCTCGGCCGTCGCCAAGGGCGACCTGCTGCAGACCATGCCGCTCGCCGTGGATGGCCGGCCGCTCGACGGTGAGTTCCTGCGCTCCGCCACCATCGTCAATGCGATGATCAAACAGCTCAGCGTCTTCACCTCGGAAGTGACGCGGGTCGCGCGCGAAGTCGGCACCGACGGCAAGCTCGGCGGCCAGGCTCAGGTCAGCGAAGTCACGGGCGTCTGGAAGGATTTGACCGAGAGCGTCAATTCGATGGCCTCGAACTTGACCGCGCAGGTCCGTAACATCGCTGATGTGACGATCGCTGTGGCCAATGGTGATCTGTCCAAGAAGATCACCGTGGATGTGCGGGGCGAAATTCTGCAACTGAAGGAAGCCATCAACACCATGGTGGATCAGTTGCGCTCCTTCGCGTCGGAAGTGACGCGCGTCGCCCGAGAGGTCGGCACGGAGGGCAAACTCGGCGGTCAGGCCATCGTGCCGGGCGTCGCAGGCACCTGGAAGGATTTGACCGACTCGGTCAACGCCATGTGCGGCAACCTCACCGCACAGGTCCGCAATATCGCGCAGGTCACGACTGCCGTGGCGCGCGGCGATCTCTCGCGGAAGATCACGGTCAACGTGAGCGGCGAAATCCTCGAGCTGAAAGAGACCATCAATACGATGGTGGACCAGCTTAATGGTTTTGCGGGCGAAGTGACGCGCGTGGCGCGTGAAGTCGGCACCGAAGGGCGGCTCGGCGGACAGGCCGAGGTCCCGGGCGTCGCAGGCACTTGGAAAGATCTGACCGACAACGTCAACTCCATGGCCTGGAACCTGACCGCGCAGGTTCGCAACATCGCCGAAGTCTCGACCGCCGTGGCGCAGGGCGACCTGTCCAAGAAGATCACGGTCAATGTCAGCGGCGAAATCCTGCAGCTGAAGGAGACCATCAATACGATGGTGGACCAGTTGCGCTCCTTCGCGGGCGAGGTGACGCGCGTCGCGCGCGAAGTCGGCACCGAAGGGCAGCTCGGCGGACAGGCCATCGTGCCCGGCGTCGCCGGCACCTGGAAGGACCTCACCGACAGCGTCAACTCCATGGCCGGCAACCTGACCGCGCAGGTCCGCAACATCGCCGAAGTCTCGACCGCCATCGCCAACGGCGATCTGTCGCGCAAGATCACGGTCGACGTCAAAGGCGAGATCCTGCAACTCAAGGAAACGCTGAACACCATGGTGGATCAGCTCAACCGCTTCGCCTCCGAGGTGACGCGCGTTGCGCGTGAGGTCGGCACCGAGGGCAAGCTTGGCGGACAGGCCCAGGTGCCGGGCGTTGCTGGAACCTGGAAAGACCTCACCGAAAACGTCAACTCGATGGGCCAGAACCTCACTGGGCAGGTCCGCAACATCGCCGAAGTCACGACCGCTGTGGCGCTCGGCGATTTGTCGCGCAAGATCACGGTCGACGTCAAAGGCGAGATGCTCGAATTGAAGAACACCATCAACACGATGGTGGATCAGCTCAACGCTTTTGCGGGAGAGGTGACGCGCGTCGCGCGCGAAGTCGGCACCGAAGGTCGCCTCGGCGGACAGGCGGCCGTGCCGGGTGTGGCTGGAACCTGGAAGGACCTGACCGACAACGTCAATCTTCTTGCCGCCAACCTCACCACGCAGGTCCGCAACATCGCCGAAGTCACGACCGCCGTGGCGCGGGGCGATCTCTCGCGCAAGATCACGGTCGACGTGAAGGGCGAAATCCTCGAACTCAAGAACACCATCAACACCATGGTGGACCAGCTCAACGCCTTCGCGGGCGAGGTGACGCGCGTCGCGCGCGAGGTCGGCACCGAAGGCAAGCTTGGCGGACAGGCGACCGTGCCCGGCGTCGCCGGCACCTGGAAGGACCTGACCGATACCGTCAACGTGATGGCCGCGAACCTCACCGAACAGGTGCGCGGCATCGTCAAGGTCGTGACGGCCGTGGCGGACGGCGACTTGAAACAGAATTTGACGGTCGCCTCGAAGGGCGAGGTCGCGGCATTGGCCGAGACCATCAACAACATGACCGGAACGCTGGCGACCTTCGCCGATCAGGTCACCAGCGTGGCGCGCGAAGTGGGGGTCGAGGGCCGCCTCGGCGGACAGGCCAACGTGCCCGGCGCCGCCGGAACCTGGAAGGACCTGACCGGCAACGTGAACCTGCTGGCCGCCAATCTGACGACGCAGGTGCGCGCCATCGCCGAGGTCGCGACCGCCGTCACCAAGGGCGACCTCACGCGCTCGATCCAGGTTCAGGCGCGCGGCGAAGTGGCCGAGCTCAAGGACAACATCAACACGATGATCGGCAATCTCCGGCTCACGACGGACCGGAACACCGAACAGGATTGGTTGAAGACGAATTTGGCGCGTTTCACCAACATGCTGCAGGGCCAACGCGAGCTCGAAACCGTCGGCCGAATGTTGCTCGACGAGCTGGCTCCGCTGGTCGGCGCGCAGCACGGCGTCATCTATCAGGTCGAAAGTCGCGACGACGCCGCCTTCGGGTTGGTGCTGCTGGCCGCCTATGCGGATGACGGATCGAGCGGGCATCGCGCGCGGCTCGGCATGGGCGAGGGCCTGATCGGCCAATGCGCTCGCAACGGACGCCGCATGGTCATCACCGAAATGCCGCCGGATGTCGTGCCGATCGGCTCGGGCCTGTTCCGCGTCGCGCCCCGCAACGCGATCGTGCTCCCGGTGTTGTTCGAGGGGCAGGTCAAAGCCGTCATCGAACTCGCCTCGCTCGGCGCCTTCACGGCGCTGCAGATGTCCTTCCTCGAACAGCTCACGACCAGTATCGGAATCGTGCTGAACTCGATCGAGGCGACCATGCAGACCGAGGGGCTTCTGACCCAGTCGCAGCAGCTCGCCGGTGAATTGCAGACCCAACAGCGCGAATTGCAGCAGACCAACGAGCAGTTGGAACAGAAGGCGCAGCAGCTCGCCGAACGCAACGTCGAGGTCGAGGCCAAGAACCAGGAGATCGAACAGGCCCGTCGCGCCCTCGAGGAAAAGGCGGCGGAGCTTGCTCTGACGTCGAAATACAAGTCCGAGTTCCTGGCCAATATGAGCCATGAATTGCGGACGCCGCTCAATTCGATCCTGATCCTCGGCCAGCAACTTAGCGAAAATCCGGACCGGAACCTCAGCGGCAAGCAGGTCGAGTTCGCCCGCACGATCCACGGCGCCGGCACCGACCTTCTCAACCTCATCACGGATATTCTCGACCTCTCGAAGATCGAATCCGGCACTACGTCGGTGGAAGCGGAAGAGATCTTCGTCGGCAACCTGCTCGACATCATGGCCCGCCCGTTCCGCCACGAGGCGGAACGACGCCGCTTGTCGTTCGCGCTCGATCTCGCGCCCGATCTCGGCAAGAGCATCATCACCGATTCCAAGCGGCTTCAGCAGGTGCTGAAAAACCTGTTGTCCAACGCCTTCAAGTTCACCGAGCAAGGGGGCGTGACCCTCCGGGTGTTCCCGCTCCAAGGGGGCGGGATGCTCGACCACCCCGTCTTGAAACATGCCTCTTCGATCGTCGCTTTCGAGGTCAGCGATAGCGGCATTGGCATTTTGCCCGAGAAGCAGCGCATCATCTTCGAGGCGTTTCAACAGGCGGATGCAGGCACCAGCCGCAAATATGGTGGCACGGGGCTCGGCCTCGCGATCAGCCGCGAACTCGCCAACCTGCTCGGCGGGGAGATTCAATTGAAGAGCACGCCGGGCGTCGGCAGCACGTTCACGCTCTATCTTCCGCGCGCGTTCGAAGCCCCCGCGATGCCGGTGCGAGCCCTCGCCAATCCCACTGCGACGGACGCGAACCCGTCGCTGTCCGGCACCGATACGGTGGCGGCGCGCGTCGCCGAAATCGCCATCCGGGCCGGAGCGCGGCTGGCCGACAGACCGGGCTCGACCGAGACCGCACCGGATGACGATCGCCAGCGTCTCGAGACCAACGATAGTGTGCTGCTGATCGTCGAAGACGATCCCCATTACGCCAGGATGGTCGGCGACGTGGCGCGCTCGCAGGGGTTCAAGATCCTGATGGCGACCCGTGGCGCCGACGCCATCGCGCTCGCGCGTGACTATCAGCCCACGGCGATCTCGCTCGATGTGTTCCTGCCGGACATGCTGGGCTGGTCGGTCCTCAGCCACCTGAAGCAGGATCCGGCGACGCGGCACATCCCGGTCCAAATCGTGACGCTGGACGACGACCGACAGCATGGGCTCGCGCGCGGTGCTTTTTCGTTCATGTCGAAGCCGACGTCGAGCGAGGGGCTCGGGGATGCGCTGGCGCGTATCAAGACCTTCGCGGCACCGCGCCGCAGACGCCTGCTCGTGGTCGAGGACGGGGCGAGCGACCGGACGAGCGTCACCGACCTTCTCGGGCATGATGATATCGACATCGTGACGGCCGCGACCGGCGCCGGCGCCATCGCGGCGCTGCGCGAGGGGTCGATCGACTGCATGGTGCTCGATCTCGCGCTGCCTGACATGTCCGGCTTCGAGGTGATGAACCGCATCCGCTCCGATACCGAGATCAGTGGCGTACCGGTCGTGGTCTTTGCCGGTCGGACGCTATCGGAAGATGAAGACGCTTTGATCCACGGCTTCGCCCGCACGACCGTCATCAAGGGCGTCGAATCGCCCGAACGCCTGCTCGACGAGACGGCTCTGTTCCTGCACCGGGTCGTGGCCGATCTGCCGGCCGACAAACAGCGCATGCTGGAACGCTTGCACGGGTCGGACGAAGACCTGCAAGGCCGGACGGTCCTGCTCGTGGACGATGACGCACGCAACATTTTTGCGCTCTCGAGCGTCTTGGAACGCCGTGGCATGCAGGTCCTGACCGCGACCACCGGCAGCGAGGCGATCGGTTGGATCGAGACCCGACCCGACATCGCCATCGCGCTGATGGACATCATGATGCCTGGAATGGACGGTTACGAGACCATGCAGGTGATCCGCACCAACCCCGCGCTGCGCCGCCTGCCGATCATCGCCCTGACCGCCAAGGCCATGAAGGGCGACCGCGAGAAATGCCTCGAAGCGGGTGCGTCGGACTATCTGGCGAAACCCGTCAACACCGAACAACTGTTGTCAGCGCTGCGGATGTGGCTGCATCGATGACGAAATCGGAGCGCTTGGACGTGAACCTCGAAACGCCGGATCGGATCAACATTCTCCTGGTCGACGATCAGCCCGCCAAGCTGCTCAGCTACGAGGTGATTCTTGCCGAGCTTGGCGAGACGTTGATCAAGGCGAATTCGGCACGCGAAGCGCTCGAAAAACTGCTGAAAAACGAGGTCGCGGTCATTCTGATCGACGTCTGCATGCCCGAGCTCGACGGTTTCGAGCTCGCCACCATGGTGCGCGAACACCCGCGCTTTCAGAAGACCGCGATCATCTTCGTGTCGGCCATCCAGGTGACCGACCTCGACCGGTTGCGCGGCTACGAGGCGGGTGCGGTCGACTATGTGCCGGTGCCGGTCGTCCCAGAGGTGCTGCGCGCCAAGGTCAAGATTTTCGCCGAATTATTCCGCAAGACGCGCGATCTCGAACGCCTGAACGCGGAGCTCGAACGCCGCGTCGACGAACGGACCGCCGCGCTCGAAGCCTCCACCGCCAGCCTGCGCGAAAGCGAGCATCGGCGCGATCTCGCGCTCGCGGCGGGGCGAATGGGGTCGTGGAGCTGGGACCTCGCGACCGGAACGCATCAGTGGGACGAGGGCCAATACCGCATTTTCGGGGTCGATCCCAAGACCTTCGCGCCGACCGTCGACAGCGTCATGGCGCTGGTCCATCCCGACGATCTCGACTTGATGAGACGCGGCGCGGCGCATGCGATCAAGCATCGGGCCGCCTATGATATCGAATTCCGCATCCTTCGACCCGTCGATGGGGCGACGTGCTGGTGCATCACCGGCGCGGCGCCGAGCTTCGACCCGGAGGGCCGGGTGGTTCGGCTCAGCGGTGTGACCTTCGACATCACCCAGCGCAAGCTGGCCGAAGACGCGCTCAAACATCTCAACGAGGATCTCGAACATCGAATCGAGGAACGAACCCGCGAGCGCGAGATCGCGCTGGCGCAATTGTTCGAAGCGCAGAAGATCGACACGATCGGCCAATTGACCGGCGGCGTCGCGCATGACTTCAACAACCTTCTTATGGCCGTCATCGGCAGCCTCGAATTGTTGAAGAAGCGGCTTCCGGCCGAGGATGCTCGCGCCCATCGGCTCGTTGACAATGCCATGAAGGGCGCGGACCGGGGCGCTGCCCTGACCCAGCGGCTGCTTGCCTTCGCGCGGCGGCAGGATCTGGAGCCGCAGGATGTGGACGCGGGCGCGCTGATCGGGGGCATCGAGGATTTTCTGAAACGCGCCGTTGGACCGAGTGTGGTCTTCTCGCGCGATGTACCGGCGGATCTCGCCATCGTGCGGGTCGATGCGAACCAGCTCGAACTCGCGCTGCTCAATCTATGTGTGAACGCGCGGGATGCGATGCCGCAGGGCGGCTCGATCGCGATCGTGGCGCGGAACGAGAGCGTGAGGGCCGTGCGCGATCCGCTGCAACCGAATCTTGCGCCCGGGCCCTATGTCAGCATCAAGGTCACCGATACCGGCTCGGGGATGGACGAGGCAACGCTTGCCAAAGCGAGCGAACCGTTTTTTACCACCAAGGGACCCGGTAAAGGCACCGGGCTCGGTCTATCGATGGTGCATGGGCTAGCGGCACAATCGGGCGGTGCCCTGCAGATGTCCAGCGCGGTTGGCAAAGGCACCACGGTCGCCTTATGGCTGCCCCAGGCGGAGATTCGCGAGGTTGCGGATGACCGCTCCTTCGCGGCGATGCAGCAACGGCTCGAGGTTCCAAACGAAGCCGAACGCTTGCTGACCGTTCTGGTGGTCGACGACGACACGCTGGTGAGCGCCGGAACGACCGCCATGCTCGAAGACTTGGGCCATGCCGTGATCGAGGTCGATTCAGCCGCGCATGCGCTGGCGGTCCTCAACGACCCCCATGAACGGATCGACCTCGTGGTGACGGATCACGCGATGCCGGGCATGACCGGGCTCGAACTGGCGCGGCATCTCCAGACAAGCCATCCCGATTTGCCCGTGATCCTGGCGACCGGCTATGCCGAATTGCTGCAGGAGGAATGGGAGGGCGCGCGGGTGCCGCGGCTCGCCAAGCCGTTCCGGCAAAACGAACTTTTGGCCGCGATCGCCCACGTGACCGGCCCGACCGCGACGGAGGACCGCTCCGTGACGACATCACGCCGGCGCGACAGCGCCGTCTTGTCGATTTGACCGCAAGCACCGGAGTGCGGGACGACGACCGGACAGCCTAAATCGTGACATGATCAGGAGAGGAAAAGCCATGAGCCTTTCGACCGCCATGTCAGCCGACACCGTCTCATCGACCCCGATGGTATCGACCGCCGAAGACCCGCGCTGGCACGCGATCGTTCGGCGCGACATTTCGCAGGACGGAGCCTTCGTCTACGCGGTCCGGACAACCGGCGTCTATTGCCGTCCGGGTTGCCCAGCTCGGCTCGCCAAACCCGAGAACGTGACCTTTCACAACACCTGCGCCGAGGCCCAGCGGGCGGGTTTTCGGGCCTGCCTGCGCTGTCGCCCCGACACAATCTCCCCGGCGACGCAGCAGCTTGCGCGGGTGGCCGAGGCCTGCCGCATCATCGAGACAACCGAAAACCTTCCCTCGCTCAAGACCTTGGCCGATGCCGTCGCCATGAGCACCTTCCACTTTCATCGGATCTTCAAGGCCACGACGGGCGTAACGCCGAGCGCCTATGGCCGCGCCCATCGCGCCAAGCGGGTGCGGGACCGGCTGTCTGAGGGTTCCGCCAGCGTCACCGAGGTGATCTACGATGCGGGGTTCAACTCGAACGGACGCTTTTACGCCGCGTCGGACCAGATGCTGGGCATGACCCCGACCGTCTTCCGCGCGGGAGGACCCGATACGACGATCCATTTCGCGATCGGGGAATGCTCGCTCGGCTCCATCCTGGTGGCGCAAAGCCTGAAAGGCATCTGCGCGATCTTGCTCGGGGACGATCCCGACCAGCTCGCGCGCGATTTGCAGGATCGGTTTCCGAAAGCCGACCTCATGGGCGGCCACAGAGGTTTCGAGGCGATCGTCGCATCCGTGGTGGGCTTGGTCGACGGCCCGGCGACGGCGCTGGACCTGCCGCTGGATGTGCGTGGCACAGCCTTTCAGCAGCGGGTCTGGCAGGCGTTGCGGGACATTCCGGTCGGCAGCACCGCGAGCTACGCGGAGATCGCCCGGCGCATCGGGCTTCCTCAGGCGGTCCGGGCGGTGGCGCGAGCCTGCGGTGCCAACGCAATCGCGGTGGCGATCCCCTGCCACCGCGTCGTCCGCACCGATGGCGCGCTATCGGGCTATCGATGGGGCGTGCAACGCAAGCGCGCCCTTCTCGATAAAGAAGCGGCGGCTACCATTGAGCGGACCGACGCGCCGTGAGACGTCCTCAGGCGGCTTCGTAGCCGAGGATCCCTTTGATCTCGAGAAAGTCCTCGAGCCCATATTCCGCATATTCGCGGCCATTGCCCGATTGCTTGTAACCGCCGAACGGAATGCCCGCGTCCCAAGCCGGGTAGTTGATATGCACGTTCCCGGTCCGCATCCGGCTCGCCGCATCCCGCGCTTTGCCGAGATCCTTGGCTTGAATATAGGACGCGAGGCCATAGACCGTATCGTTTGCAAGATCGATCGCCTGATCGACCGTGTCATAGGGCAGGATCGCGAGAACCGGGCCAAAGATCTCCTCGCGAGCGATCCGCATGTCCGGCGTGACGTCGCCGAAGATGGTCGGGCGAACGAAATAGCCGCGATTGAGACCACCAGGGCGGCCCGGGCCACCGGCCAGCAGCGTTGCGCCTTCGGCGATGCCGGCTTCGATCAGGCCCTGGATCTTATCATACTGGATCTGGCTCACGACCGGGCCGAGCTTGGTGCCGGGCGCGTCGGCTGCACCGACCACGAAGGTTTCGGCGGCGGCTTTGGCGTAAGCCGCAACCTCGTCCTTGCGGTCGCGCGGCACGAACATGCGAGTCGGCGCATTGCAGGACTGGCCGCTATTGCCGAAGCAACCAGCGACGCCTTTGGCGACAGCATCAGCGAAATCAACGTCCGGAAACAGAATGTTGGCCGACTTGCCGCCAAGCTCCTGATGCACCCGCTTGACCGTATCGGCGGCAGATTTAGCCACGAGGATGCCGGCGCGGGTCGACCCCGTAAACGACATCATGTCGACATCCGGATGGCTCGCCAAAGCCTGACCGACTGTCGGGCCATCGCCGTTGACGAGGTTGAACACGCCCTTCGGCACCCCGGCCTCATCGAGGATTTCCGCGACAATGATCGCGTCGAGCGGCGCGATTTCGCTCGGCTTCAGCACCATGGTGCAACCGGACGCGAGCGCCGGACCGACTTTGCAGGTGATCTGGTTCAGCGGCCAATTCCAGGGCGTGATCAGTCCAACGACGCCGACCGGCTCCTTGACGACCAGCGAGGTTCCCTTGCGCTGCTCGAACGAAAAATCTTTGAGGACAGCCGCGATCTTCTCAAGATGCGCGAGGCCGATGCCGACCTGGCTGTTCAGAGCAAAATCGAGGGGCGCGCCCATCTCGCGCGACACCGCATTGGCCAGATCCTTGCTGCGGGTCTTGTAGACCGCGATGATCCGCTGCAGCAGGTCGTAACGCTCGGCCGGGGTGGTGCGCGAGAAGGTCCGGAAGGCCTGTTTGGCGGCCGCGACCGCCTTGTCGACGTCGGCTTTCGAGCCTAGCGAGATCTGCGCGAACGCATCTTCGCTTGAGGGGTCGATGACGTCGAGAACGTTCGGCACGACGGGATCGACCCAGGCGCCGTCGATATAGAACTGCAGGGCGTGCGACATGGGGTCCTCCTGATGATTGTTTGCCGTGAGGCGTTATGACACTATGACTATGACGATCGCGCCGCCTTGGCCAGTCTTCAGCGAGGCGGCAGCACCTTTCCAGGGTTCATGATGTCCTGCGGATCGAGGGCCTGTTTGATCGAGCGCATAACCGCGATGGCTCCGGCGCCATGCTCGGCTTCGAGATAGCGCCGCTTACCCTGCCCGACACCATGCTCGCCCGTGCAGGTGCCCCCCATCGCCTGAGCGCGGTCGATCAACCGGGTCATGTAGCGCTTCAGAACCGCCATTTCGGCCGCGTCCTCGGTCATGATCATCACGCTGGTGTGGAAGTTGCCGTCGCCGACGTGACCGACGATCGGCGCGATCAGACCCATCTCCTCGATGTCGCGCTTGGTCTCGGTCACACATTCGGCCAGGCGGGAGATCGGCACGCAAACGTCGGTCGCGATGATCTTGGCCCCCGGCCGCAGCGGCAGCGCCGACCAATAGGCGTCATGTCGGGCCTGCCAGAGCCGGCTGCGGTCTTCTGGTTTACTGGCCCATTGCGGCGCGGCGCCCCCGAACTCGGTCGCGATCTCGACGAAGCGCTCGATCTGTTCCTGCACGGCGCGATCGGTGCCGTGGAACTCGAGGAAGAGTGTCGGGACCTCGGCCAGATCGAGCTTCGCATAGGCGTTCGAGGCGCGGACCTGCACCTCGTCCAGCAATTCGATCCGGGCGATCGGAAGCCCCGATTGCACGACGGCGATCACCGTATCGCAAGCCGCCGCGATGGTCGGAAAGGGGCACACCGCCGCCATGATGGCCTCGGGCAGGCCGTGCAGCCGTAGCGTGACCTCGGTGATGATGCCGAGCGTGCCCTCGGACCCGACGAAGAGCCGCGTCAGATCGTAACCCGCCGAGGATTTCTTGGCGCGCGAGCCCGTCGTGATGAGGTCGCCATTGGCGGTGACGACCTTGAGGGCCGCCACATTGTCCCGCATCGTGCCGTAGCGCACCGCATTGGTGCCCGACGCGCGCGTCGCCGCCATGCCGCCGATGGAGGCATCGGCGCCCGGATCGATCGGAAAGAACAACCCCTGCTGGCGAATAAACTCGTTGAGCTGCTTGCGGGTGACGCCCGGCTCGACCACGCAATCGAGATCCTCAGCGTTGACGGCCAGCACGCGATTCATGCTGGACAGGTCGATCGAGACGCCGCCCTGCGGCGCATTGAGGTGCCCTTCGAGCGACGTGCCCACCCCATAGGGGATGATCGGCACAGCATGCGCGGCGCATATGCGAACCGCATCTTGCACATCCGCCGTCGAGGTCGCGAACACCACGGCGTCCGGCGGCTCGTTCGGCAGATAACAGGTCGTGTTGGCGTGCTGTTGGCGCAGCGCCAAGGATAAGGACATCCGCTGTCCGAAGCGGTCGCGGAGCGCCGCTAGAGCGGCGGCGAGACGGTCGCTCGCCGGCAAACGTGTTTGGACATCCATGAGCGAAACCATCGGCAAAGCTGTGTCGGATCAATCGGTCGGCGTTCCGTCCGCCCCGATCTTGAGAAAGGCTGCGGTATCGGGATCGATCGGGATGCCGTCGCGAAGCCGCTCGGCCTCGACAGCCCATTCACGATCGCCCGGTGCCATCACAGGATGACCGCCGTCCGTGTGCCGCACCGCCCGAAGCGCGTCGAGATAAGATCGCATGCCCTTGTCGAACATTGCTTTGCCGGCAAAGAAGGCCGGATCGATCGCGATCACGAAGTGACCCATGTTGCGCGGGGTTTGCAGATCCGGCGTGCCCACCATCGGGATCATGGCATGGTCGAGTGTTGTCCCCATCAGGATGGCGGACAAGAGAGTCGCGACACCGGCGAGCGCCGCGCCTTTGAAGCCATAGCCCGCGCCGCCGAGCGGCATCAGCATTTCGGCAACCTCTGCGTCGCGCGTCATCTGGCCCTGCCGGTCGGCCGCGACACCCTCGGGCAGGATCGTGGCGAGCGACCGGTAGAGCAGCACGCGATTAAACGGGATCGACGAGGTCGCCATGTCGAGCAGCCAGGGCTTTTGCCCCTCGACCGGCGCCGCAAACGCGAGAGGGTTTGTGCCGTGGAAGGCTTGCGCGCCTTCGAATGGCGCCACGATGCTGTCGGCATTGGTGGTCGCGAAACCGATCAGCCCAGCCTCGGCCGCGACTGTCGCATAAGCACCGGCGGCGCCGTAATGATGCGACCGCACGACGCCGACGGCTCCGATGCCACTCTCCCGCGCGATCTCGATCGCAAGCTCCATGGCCCGATAGGCTGCGAGCGCCCCAAGGCCATTGTCGCCATCGACGATCGCGGCGGCGGCGGCCGTCCGGCGAGCCGTCACGACGGGGTTTCGGTTGGCCCGGCCGTTGCGGAGCTTCTGGTCGTAGACCATCACCAGACGCGCGCCGTGACTATCGACCCCAAGACGCGACGCATGCATGAGCGCGCGGGTCGCGGCGGCTCCCGCGGGCGCCGAGGCGCCCGCCTCGGCAAAGGCTCGCGACAGGCGCGATGCCAGGAGATCGGCCTGGACAAGAATAGCTCGTGACATGAAAGGGTCTGGCCTTCGTTCGGCAAAGGGGAGATGGCAGGATGCTGCTGGCCGACCGGCAACCGCCAGACGGGTTCCATGAGAGACTAAATGGTTTTGAAGGCCGATCGTCAAATCTTTGCACCCGCATTTTCGGGCGATAGCGACGGCGTCCGCTTGTCGGTTCGGGTGACGCCGCGCGCCGGACGAACCGGGATCGACGGCCTTGTTGTCGATGCCGATGGACGAGCATCCGTTCAGGTGCGCCTTGCAGCGGCTCCAGTCGAGGGAGCCGCCAATGCGAGCCTGATCGCGGCGCTGGCGGCTGCGCTGAACTTCCGCAAGCGCGACATCACGATCAGGTCCGGCTCAACGTCGCGGCAGAAAATCCTGCATCTCGCAGGAGACGCGCCCGCGATCATCGAGCGGCTCGAGCACTTGCTCACTCCGACCGGCCCATGACAGTTTTGTGCTGCGACGGCTCCCCTTTCGAATCGTCTTGGCGTCCATGAACCGCGGTGCTAGCCTCAACGTTGGCAAACTGAAGCAATCCAACCGCGCGAATGCGGCCCGGACGGTTTGCTTTATAACAAGCATCAAGGGAGACCATCATGGCCTGGAACACCCCCGTCGTTACCGAAGTCTGCATCGGCATGGAAGTCACGAGCTACGAGTCGGCTGCTTTCTGAGCCCGTCGATCGACGTGAACGCGGGTCGGTAAAAAGCGATGCGCGTTCGCGTTCTCGGGTCGGCGGCGGGCGGCGGATTTCCTCAATGGAATTGCGCTTGCCCCATATGCCGTCTCGCCTGGGACGGAAGCGACAGGGTTCGCGCCCGCACCCAGACGAGCCTCGCGTTGACGGCGAATGGTGTCGATTGGTTCATCCTCGACGCCGCACCGGACCTCCGACAGCAGATTCTGCAAACCCCTGCCCTGCGCCCACAACATCCCGGCCGTCACTCGCCGATCCGAGGCGTGGTCTTGACCAGTGGCGATGTCGACCATCTCGCCGGGCTGCTGTGCCTCCGCGAGGGGCATGCCTTCTCGCTCTACGGAACGGAAACGACCCTCGCCCAGGTGTCGACCGCGACGCTGTTCGGTGTGCTGAACCCCGCGATCGTCACGCGGCAACCACTCCGACTGGACGTCCCCTTCGAGACCGGCTTTGGCCTGACGGTTCGGCCCTTCGCGGTGCCCGGCAAGGTTCCGCTCTATCTTGAAACCGAGCATGTCGCACTCGGCGAGGAAACCGAGACCGTGATCGGCCTTGAGATCGGGGATGGAGCCAAACGTGTCTTCTACGTGCCGGGATGCGCCCATGTGACGGACGGACTGGCACAGCGGCTGGATGGCGCCGACCTGCTTCTGTTTGACGGCACCACCTTCACGAACGATGAAATGCCGGCCCTCGGTTTATCGAAGAAGACCGCCGCTCGGATGGGACATCTTGCGATGAGTGGCGAGGCTGGATCGCTGCATGCCTTCGACCGTGTGAAACTCGGCCGCAAGGTCTATATCCATATCAATAACACCAATCCGGTTTTGATCGAGGATTCGCCCGAACGCGCCGTCGTCACTGCGGCCGGGTGGGATGTCGCTCACGACGGGATGGAGATCATGCTTTGATGCACGACCCCGTCGCTCTCGATCCCAGCTTCCTCGCGCCAGACGCGTTTGCGGCTGAACTGCGCCGCATCGGCGCCGAGCGCTACCACATCCTGCATCGGTTTCATCGTCGGCTGCACGACGGTCAATGCACACGCGGCGAGGTGCAGGCTTGGGCGCTCAATCGCTATTATTATCAGTCGATGATCCCGATCAAGGACGCGACGGTGCTGACCCGGATGATCGAGCCCGCGCAGCGGCGCGAGTGGCGGAAGCGGATCGAGGATCACGATGGCCTCCGGGATGGGGACGGCGGCATCGAGCGGTGGCTGCGCTTGACCGACAGTCTCGGGCTCGATCGGGACGATGTGGTATCGGCCCGCTTTATCCTGCCGGCCACGCGGTTTGCCGTGGAGGCTTACGTCGAATTCTGCCGCAGCAAGACGCTGCTCGAAGCCGTGGCGTCCTCGCTCACCGAGCTATTTTCGCCCGCCATCATCTCGGAACGGGTATCGGGCATGCTGGCTCATTATGATTTTGTCAGCCGCGACACGCTGGCCTACTTTACGGCCCGTCCCGATCAGGCCAAACGGGACAGCGATTTCGCCTTGGATTTCGTGACGCGCGACGCGCGGACGCCGGCCCAGCAGCACGCCGTGATGGATGCCCTTCGCTTCAAATGCGACGTGCTGTGGCTGCAACTCGATGGCTTGTGGACCGCCTATGTCGAGGGCGCGCCGCCGCCGGGCGCATGGCAACCGACCGGCAACCGGACGCACGCCGCATGACCGATTCGACCGCTCTGCCTGACGACGCCAAACCGCACCTGCCGCGGGGCGTGCGCCTGCGCCACGACGAGACGCGGGGTGAATGGACATTGCTGGCGCCGGAACGCATCCTCAAGCTCGATGCGGTCGCGGTCGAGGTGCTGAAACGCTGCACCGGCATCGCCACGATCACGGCCATCGTCGACGACCTCGCGACGACCTTCGCGGCGGACCGCACGCGGATCGACACCGATGTCCGCGCCATGCTGGCGGGCCTTCACGACAAGCGGATGCTCGACTTATGACGGCGCGTCGTTCTCACCCGCCCGCCTCCGTCATGCTCCGGCCCGCGACGGGCCTTCACGACAAGCGGATGCTCGACTTATGAAGGCGCGTCATTCTCACCCGCCCGCCTCCGTCATGCTCCGGCGCGCGACGAGCCTGCACGACAAGCGGATGCTCGACCTATGACGGTTGCGCCGCCTCTCGCCCCGTTCGGTCTGCTGGCCGAGCTGACGCATCGCTGTCCGCTCGCCTGCCCCTATTGCTCGAACCCGTTGGCGCTCGACGCCAGGTCTGGCGAGCTCGACACGGAAACCTGGACGCGCGTCTTCTCCGAGGCGTCCGCGCTCGGTGTGCTGCATATTCATCTGTCGGGTGGAGAGCCGCTGGCGAGGCGCGACATCGTCGATCTGGTGGCCCATTGCGCCAAGCTGGGGCTTTACACGAACCTCATCACGTCCGGGATCGGTTTGACCGAGGACCGCATAGCGCGCCTCTCGGATGCGGGTCTCGATCACGTCCAGCTTTCGGTCCAGGATGTCGATCCGGCGTCGGCCGATCGCATCGCTGGCTATGCCGGTGCTTTCGCGAAAAAGCAGCAGGTGGCCGCTTGGGTGACGGCGGCGGGCCTGCCTCTGACCGTCAATGCCGTTATCCATCGCGCCAATGTGGCGCGTGCGCCGGACTTGGTCGCGTTAGCGATCAGGCTCGGTGCGCGGCGGGTCGAGATCGCGCATACGCAATATTATGGTTGGGCTTCGGTCAATCGCGACGCGCTGATGCCGTCGCGGGCTGAGGCTGAGGTCGCGGTCGCCGAGATCGAGCGGCTGAAGACGGTTCATGCGGGTACGATCGTGATCGACCATGTCGTGCCGGACTATTATGCGCGATACCCGAAGGCCTGCATGGGCGGGTGGGCGATGCGATCTTTGAACGTCACTCCCTCCGGCAAGGTGCTGCCGTGCCATGCGGCCGAAACATTGCCGGGACTCACATTTCCGACCGTTCACGAGGCCTCGCTCGCGGCGATCTGGACATCCTCGGAGGCGTTCAACGCGTATCGCGGCACGGATTGGATGCAGGAGCCGTGTCGGTCCTGTGTGCGCAAGACCGTCGATGTCGGCGGATGCCGGTGCCAGGCCTTCGCTCTGACCGGAGACGCGCGCAACACCGATCCGGTTTGTGTGCTCTCGCCGCTGCACGATGCCATTACCGCACTCGCGACGCCGGCTCACGATGCCGCATCAGCGTCTATCCTGCCAACCTATACCTATCGCGCCAATCCCGGGCCGAGCCTCGCGCCGCTCGGCATGGACCCGTCGATCAACGCTCCGTAGCGTCAGTCTGTTTTCTGACGCGTCTCGACCTTGGCCTGCTTGTTTTGCGGCTGCGCGTTGTGGGGCGACTTCTCCGGATGATCTGCGCCATCCATTTGCGCTTGAGTATCCTGGCCGGTCTGCCCGCCCTTCGTCTTTGCGGGCTGGGATTGGGCCGGCTGCCCCCCTTGATCCTGCTCCTGCTTCTGCGGCGTCGCCTTCACCTTCGAGCCGGTCTGCAGCATGGACGGTGGGCTGACGACGATCTGCTCATGGCCTTTGAGACCATCCCTCAAATCGACCGCCGTGCCGAGATCGCGATCGATCGTGACTGGCTGCATCCGGATCTTGGAATCCTGATCTAAAACGGCAACTTGCATGCCGTGTTGGTTGAAGATGAGCGCCTCCGCAGGCACCTCCACTTCGCTCTGGGCACGCGGAACCGCGATGTTGATCGTCACATAAAGCCCGGGACGCAACGCTCCATCCGGGTTCGGCACGTCGATTTCGGCCATCAGGCTGCGGGACGAGGCCGTCAGGGCCACGGAACTCCGGGCAACCGAGCCTTTGAACATACGGCCGGGCAGTTGCGGGACCGTGATGGTCGCCGGCAATCCTTCATGGATGCCGATCGCGCCATTCTGCGGAACGTAGACCGAGACTCGCAACACGTCGTCGCGAGCGATCGTGAACATCGGCGTGCCGCTTGCCGTATCGGCGTTCAACAGGTCGCCCACATCGACATTGCGGGCCGTGATCACCCCGGTGAAAGGCGCCACGACATTCTCGAAGGACGCCAGAGCCTTGAGGCGATCGACGGTCGCGCCCTGCGCCTTGATGTTGGCCTCGGCGACGCGAATGCCGGATTTGGCCGTTTCGAGCGCCGCCTGCTGGCTTGTGAGATTGGCTTGCTGGTTATCGTGATTTTGAACCGTTTCGTAGCCCTGTTGGGTCAGCGTGTTGGTCCGGGCAAAGGTCACCTTGGCAAGGTTCAAATTGGCATCGGCTTGGGCCACTTGTGCTTGTGCCTGCCCGAGGGAGGCCTGGGTCTGCCCGAGTTGCGCTTGCGCCTGGGCGAGCTGTTGATCGAGGTCGGGCGCAGCAATATGGATCAGCAGATCGCCCTTCTTGACCCGCGATCCGATGTCGACCTTCCGCTCGGCCACATAGCCGGTCGCACGCGCGAACAGGCTGGCGCTGTCGAAGGCCTCGGTCTGGCCGGGAAGGATAAGCGGCACCGGCTCATCCATCAGCTTGGCCTCGACGGTCTTGACGTCGGGGACACGATCTTCGGTTTGCTGCTGTGTCGCCAAGGCGTCCTGATGCTGCTGCCAATGACCGTAGCCAGACCACGCGATAAGCACCAAGAGGATCAACCCCGCGATGATGAACGGCCATTTCGACGGCATCGGCGGTGGCGGCTCGTCTGAGGGCTCGTGCCCGTCACGCTTCGCCTCGCCCGCCTCCTGCTTCGCCTCGCGGTGAGGCTTGGGGTCGACCTCACGCGGCATGGTGTCTCCCGACGTCTCGACGCGATCATGGCGGCTGTCGTCGCGATCCGGCTCACGATCCTCGGCGGCGGGATGGGGTTCGTGGTTGCGAGCATCGGCGTGAAAGCTCTCGTCCGCGCCACGCTCGGTCTCACGGGTGTCGTCGTCGCTCATGGCGGCAGAGGGGTCGGGCTGACGCTCGCTCATCGGTAATCCCTCACAGGCTCGAATTTACCACGCCGCAGAATTGAATAGAGAAATGGGACGAAAAGGAGGGTCGAACAGGTGCCGACCGCGACACCCCCGAGCACCGCGCGGGCCAGTGCCGCATTCTGCTCGCTGCCTTCGCCGATTCCAATCGCCATGGGGATCAGGCCCACGAACATCGCACCCGCGGTCATCAGCACCGGCCGAAGCCGCGTCTCGCCCGCCTTCAGGGCGGCCTCGCGCGCGGAGCAACCGGTCCGTTGCCGCTCCTCTTGCGCAAATGTCACGAGCAGGATCGAATTGGCACTCGCGACACCGACACTCATGATCGCGCCGAAAAGCGAGGGAATCGAAAATGTGGTCTGCGTCAGAAACAGGCTGAGGATGATGCCGCAGAACGCCACCGGCAGCGCACAAAGGATCACGAACGGGTCGCCCCAGCTTTGGAAATTGATCGCCATCAGCAGATAGACCGCGATCAGCGCGATGCCCAAACCGATCTCGATGCTTTGGAACGAGTTATCCATGGCCTCGATCTGACCACGAACGGTGATCTTGTCTGGTGCTGGAAGCTTCGCCTGCTCCTCCTCGACGATCTTGGCGATATCGCCTTTGATGGCGCCAAGGTCACGATCTTGCGCGCTGGCATAGATGTCATAGGTGGGCTGGGTATTCACATGGCTGACCATGGTCTGCTCGGGCTGTCGGCGCAGAGTCGCCACGCTCGAGAGTTGGCTGACCAGCGGTTGCTGGCCCATGCCAGTCGTACCGCTCACGAGCAGCGGTGTATTCTGCAGGTCGGACAGCGAGGCGTTCCGATATTCCGGCGTCTGCACCCAAAGCTGATAGGGGATTCCGGTCTTCGGATCGGTCCAGAAGTTCGGATTGACCTGATAGCTTCCCGATAGCGAAATATTCATCGCATTGGCGATCTGTTGCTCGGTCAGATTGAGCTCCGAAGCGAGCTTGCGGTCGACATCGACGAAAAATTCGGGCGCGTCGGTGATCTGCTGGATATGCACGTCGGCCGCTCCGGGGATCGCTCGCATCCGACGCTCGATCGTCTTGGCGACCTCGAGATCCTTCTGCTGATTGCGCCCGTTCACCTGAACATCGATCGGCGTGATGAAGCCGAAATCGAGGATTTGCGTGATCATATCCGACGGTTGGAAGTAAAACAGGGTATCTGGATAGAGTTGCGGCAACACGGCCCGCAGCTTCTTCATGTAAACCGATGACGGCGCATGCCCCTCATTCAGCGAGATCAGCATCTGTCCGTCGTTGTAAGACACGAAGGATCCATCGCCGAACGCGAAATTATAGTTGCTGGCCGGCAGCCCGATATTGTCCAGGATCAGCCCGAGATCATGCGGTGGGATCTGCTGGCGCACTGTTTGTTCGATCGCCGCGAAGGTCTGTTCGGCGGCTTCAATTCGAAGGCCGGGTCGCGTCCGGATATGCAGGGTCATGCCACTGCCATCGACTTGCGGGAAATAATCCTGACCGACGAATTGGAACAGGACGGCACTGACCACAAAGATGACCCCGACGACGGCGAAGGTCACGACCCGGTTGTCCATGACGCCGTTGAGCAGGCCGAGATAGCCCCGATGAAACCGGGTGAACCCACGCTCGAAGGCGGCCTGGCAGCGGAACAAGAATGTCCCGACGGCCCCGGCCGGTCGCGCCAGCATCCGCTTGATCCAAGCCCACGGCCGGCTCAGCCCATGCACCACGGCAGATCCGGTCCGCGCCAGGATGCCGGGGCGCTCATCCTCATTGTGATCCTCGGTGTTGGTCGCCGGCACATCGCCTTCGGTCTTGCTCGCGGTTTCGTCCTCGAGCTTCCCCTTATGCTTGGCCGCATATTCCGAGCGGATCAGCACATCGATCATGATCGGCACCAGCGTGCGCGACAGCAGGTAGGAGGCCAGCATGGCGAAGACGACCGCGAGCGCCTGCGGCGTGAACAGATATTTTGGCGTATCGGTCAGAAACAACACCGACACGAAGGCGGAACAGATCGCAAGCGTCGAAATGAGCGCCGGTTTGGCGATCCCCGTGGCGCCGTCGACGACGGAGTCGCGGAAGCTCTCGCCTTCCTCCATCAGCCGGTAGGTGTTTTCGATCGCGACGGTCGCATCGTCGACCAGGATACCTACCGCCAGGGCGACACCGCCGAGCGTCATGATGTTGATGGTTTCACCCAAGGCCGCGAGGATCGCGAGCGACGTCAGGATCGAGAGCGGGATCGAGACGAGCACGATCAGGGTCGAGCGCCATGAGCCCAAGAACAGCAGGATCATCAAGCCTGTGAGGGCCGCTGCGGTCAACGCTTCGCGGATCACGTCCGAGATTGCCCCCGACACGAACACCGATTGATCAAACAGTGGCTTGATCGAAAGGCCCTTCGGGGCCGCGGCCCGCATCTGCGGCAGGAACTGCTTGACCAAATTGACGACCGTCAGGGTCGAGGCATTGCCGTTTTTCAGAATCGTCGTCAGCACCGAGTGGCTGCCGTCCGTCCGCACGATATTGAGTTGTGGTGGCGATCCATCGCGCACATGGGCGACGTCGCGCACCAGAACGGGCGAGCCGTTAACGACCTTGATCGGCACGTCGTTCAGCGCGTCCACCGTATCGGGCGAGGCGTTGAGCCGAATGGGATATTGCGTCTCGCCGATCTTGGAGAGGCCGGACGGCACAGTCAGATTTTGCGCCGTCATGGCACTCGCCACATCGTTCGGGGTCAGTCCGTAGCCCTGTAACGCATGCAGGTCGAGATCCACCATCACCTGACGTGGCGCGCCACCGTAGGGGTTGGGCAATGTCGCGCCCGGCACCTGCGTGAGGGTCTGCCGGATACGATATTGCCCGTAATCGTAGACCTTGGCGGCGCTTTCGACCGCCGACGAGAGAGAGAGTTGGATGACCGGCACCGACGACGCCGAGAAGCGCATGACGACGGGTGGCTGAACGCCGGGCGGCATGGCGGCGCGAATCGAATTCATGGCCGAAACGACTTGGGCGATCGCGAGGTCGACGCTGACGTTCTGGTCGAAATAAACCCGCTCGATTGCGGTACCCGGAATGGTCGTGCTTTCCATCCGGCGGATGTTGTTGACGTTATTGGAGAGCGAGAATTCGCTATAGGTCGTGATCCGCTGGGTCATATCGGTCGTGTCGAGACCGTTGTAGGTCCACACCACGATGACGACCGGAATGTCGACATTCGGCAAAACGTCTTTGGGCATGACGATACAGGCCCCGACCCCGGCCAGAACGATCAGGACCGAGAGAACGTAGAACGAGATGCGGAATTTGAGCGCGTAAAGGACGAGACCCATAGCTGAACTCCCGGCTCCAGAACGAGTTTGGAGCGGAAGCGTTGCGACGGCAGGGTGTCACAGGGGCTGAGCTATAGCTTGGTTCGGCATCGTCCTGACCCGACCTTCGCTGCCCGTCCTGAGGAGCGGCATGGGACATTGCCCAACGCCGCTCGGCGAGGCGGGACCGCTTAGGAGAGAACGTAAAGAATGAGACCGGACATCAGCATTGTGGCCGGCAGGGTGAGGAGCCAAGCCGTGCCAATCTGCCACAGCGTTGCAGGCTGAATACCGGACCCGGAACCCACCATCGTGCCGGCGATACCGGCCGTCACCACATGGGTGGTGCTCACCGGGAAACCGGTGATGCCCGCGCCCCCGATCAACACGGCGGCGACCAATTCGGCGGATGCGCCCTGCGCCGGAACGAGATGCTCCTTGCCGATGCGTTCGCCGAGCGTCTCCACGATGCGTTTATAGCCGACCATCGTCCCAAGGCCGAGGCACACGGCGCTCAGAATCCGCACCCACCACGGCACATATTGCACCGCCGTGGACAGGTCCTTGCCGATGCTCTTGGCGGATTTCTTGGCGTCGTCCGGCGCCTCCTTGGTCTCACTGACCGTATGCAGTTCGGAGATGGTGCGGTTAAGATCGTTCCGGGTCGCGATGCGCTCGGCATCCGGGATGTCGGTGATCTGCTTGGCCTTGCCCAAGGTCTCCCCGAGCTTTTTGGCGGCCTCGACACCGAGTTGCTTCTGGTCGTCGCCGAACCGGCCGATCAGATCGGCGGCCTGCGGCATGGCTTGCGACAGATGCTGGATGGCCTCGGGTTTGATGTCCTGGTTGATCGCATAGACGGCAGGCGCGAGACCGATCACGGTCAGCATGATCAGGCCGATGCTCTTCTGCCCGTCGTTCGTCCCGTGCGAGAAACTCACGCCAGTGCAGGTCAGAATGAGCAAGCCGCGCATCCACCAAACCGGCGGCTTGCCCTCCTCCGGCACCGTGTAGAGCGCTTTGTCGTGGATCAGCGCCTTGATGACGTAGAAGAGCAGCAGCGAGAAGACGAAGCCGAGAACGGGCGAGACCAATAGGGAGAGAAGCACGCTCCACACTTGATTCCAGTCGACGCCGCTGTGCAGGTCGCGGCCGCGCACCAGCGCATTCTCGATCGCGACACCGACGAGAGCGCCGATCAACGCATGCGAGCTCGAGTTCGGAATGCCAAACGCCCAGGTGGCGACGTTCCAGACGAGCGCCGTGACGAACAGCGCCGCCAGCATGCCGATCGCCAGCCCACCTCCGGGTGGGGACAGCACATCCGGCGGAATGAGTTCGACGAGCGCATAGGCGACCGCAATGCCGCCGAGCAGCACGCCGGCGAAATTCATCAGCCCGGACCAGACGACCGCAACGGTCGGCTTCAGCGACTTGGTGTAGATGACCGTGGCGACGGCATTGGCCGTATCGTGGAAGCCGTTGGAAAACTCGAAAGCCAACACCAGGATGAGGCAGCCGATCATCAGGACGAAAGCTGCGGTGGAACCGGACGTGAGGGCAGCGAGCATGGCCTCTCCTTAAAAATACGGCCGACGCAACCGTCCACAGGGCATGGCCTAGGGGAACGCGGTCTCGCACTTCCGGCCAAACTCAACCAAAGTGCCTTAGATTTTCCCGGTGAAGGTTTGACGACAAACACGCATGCGTTGCAGCCGACACACGCATCGCCGCTTGAACCGTGCCAAAGCTTGAGGCACTTCTGCGCGCGAGCACCAAGGGACCGGCCTGGAGCGAGGCGAACGCAATGATCGAACTCAACGGCAAAATAGCCTTGGTGACCGGCACGACCGGGATCGCGCGCGCGACAGCCTTGCGGTTCGCCGCGCTCGGGGCCGACGTTCTGGCCCTCGGCATCGACGAGCTCGGCAATGCGGCTCTGGTCGACGCGGGGATCGCGGTTCGCCGGACCGACGTCTCCGTTCCGCAAGAGGTCGAAGCAGCGATGGCCGATATCGTGACGCGCTTCGGCGGCCTCGACATCGTGGTCAATTCGGCGGCCGTGCATCCCTATGGTGATGCGGTGACGACGAGCCCGGAGATTTTCGCCCGCTGTCTGGCCGTCAATGTCGGGTCGATCCACCTGACGGCGCATTTCGGCGTACCGGAGATGCGGAAGCGCGGCGGCGGTGCGATCGTCAACGTGTCGAGCGTTCAGGGCCATGCCTGCCAGCAGGGCGTGGCCGCCTATGTGGCCTCGAAGGGTGCGATCCACGCGCTGACTCGCGCCATGGCTCTCGATTTCGCCGGGGATCGCATCCGTGTCCTGTCGGTCAGCCCTGGCTCGGTCCGCACGCCCATCCTCGAACTCGCGGCCCGCACACTCGACGGACCCGAGGCCGACGTCGAGGCGGTCTTCGCCCGGTTTGGGGCCGCCCATCCGATCGGCCGGATCGGCGAGGCCGACGAGGTGGCCGATCTCATCGCCTTTTTGGCATCATCGCGAGCCGGTTTCATCACCGGCTCGGATCATGTCATCGATGGTGGTCTCTTGGCGGGCCTCGGGGTTCGCTGAACCCGGAACCCGGGTCGATTCAGGCTAGCCTTTGATCTGACCGTTCATGCCCGGCCAATCGGAATAGCCCGTCTGGTCCCCGCCATACCAATAAGCCTTGGGGGCTTCGGCGAGCGGGTCGCCGTTCCGCAGACGATCCACGAGATCCGGATTGGCGATAAACGGCCGGCCGAAGCTGATCAAATCGGCATTGCCCTCCTCGAGGGTCTTGTCGGCCAGCGCACGATCGTAGTTGTTGTTGGCAATATAGGCGCCCTTGAAGCGCTTCCGCAGGGCCGGATAATCAATGCCGTTGGGGTCGCGGCTCATCTGGGTCACGCCCTCGATATCGTGGATGTAGACCAGACCATGCGCCGACAGCGCATCGATATAGGTCCCGTAGGTCCCCATCGGGTCGCTATCGAGCGGCGCTTCCCCCGGCATCGTGGTGCCGGGCGAGATGCGGATCCCGACCCGATCGCCGCCGCCCCAGACCGTTGTCACGGCCGTGACGACCTCGAGCGGAAACCGCAGGCGGTTCTCGACGCTGCCGCCGTAGCGGTCGGTGCGTTTATTGGTGCTGTCGCGGATGAACTGCTCGAGCAGATAGTTGTTGGCCGAGTGGATCTCGACGCCGTCAAAGCCTGCATCCTTGGCGCATTGCGCGGCATGCCGGTAATCCTCGACGATCGCCGGGATCTCGTCGGTCTCAAGAGCGCGCGGCACGACATGATCCTGCATGCCGCTGTTGGTAAAGGCCTGTCCGGCCGGCTTGATGGCGGAGGGCGCAACCGGCAAGGCTCCGTCATGCAGGCTCGGATGCGAGATCCGGCCCGTATGCCAAAGCTGCAACACCATTTTGCCGCCTGCCTGATGAACCGCGCGGGTCACGGTCTGCCATGCCTCAACCTGGGCGGGCGTCCAAATGCCCGGCGTCAGCGCGTAACCTCGCGCCTGGGACGAGATGTTGGTCGCCTCCGACACGATGAGGCCCGCCGTGGCGCGTTGCGCGTAATAATCGGCGGCATAAGGCGGCACGACACCGGCATCGCTGGAGCGGCTGCGGGTCAAAGGCGCCATGACGACGCGGTTTTTCAGAGTGAGATCGCCCAGCGCAAAGGGCTGGAACAGCGTGGATGTGGTCTGATCGGTCATCGAGGGATCCAGAGAGAGGAGAAGGGCATCGCCCGTTGGGATGGGTGGCAGGGGTTAGCGGGCGGGCGCGCCGACCTGCTTGTACGGGTCGGCCTCGGCGAAGGCCGGCAACGCGTTGCAGGACGCGACGATCCGGTCGACCGTTGGAATATCGGCAACAGAAATCTTGAACACCTGCATGACGGCCGGGATGCTGGCGAGGCAGATATCCGCGAGGGTCACACTGTCGCCATGGCAGAAGCGACCGGTCTCCGGCTCGGCGCTGAGCCGCTTGTCGACGGCTTGAAGTCCGGTGGTGAACCATTGAATCTGCCAGGCACGCCACGCCGCATCGTCGAAACCGCCAGTCGTGGTCAGGTAGCGTTTGACCCGAGGCGTCACGAACGGATGCGTGTCGGCCACCAGCATGGCCGCGATGGACCGGACGCGCGCCCGACCAAGTGCATCGGCGGGCAACAGCGGCGGCTCGGGCGTTGTCTCGTCGAGATATTCGAGGATCGCCGTCGATTGCGTCAGCGTCGTTTGACCGGCGACCACCAGAGCCGGAATGGCCGCAAGCGGGTTGATGGCCAAGAAGGCATCACTGCGTTGCTGACCCGCATCGAGATCGATGATGGTCTCTTTTTCCTGGAGCCCCTTGAGGCTGAGCGCGACCCGCACGCGATAGACCGCCGAGGTGCGCCAGAACGAAAAAAGTTCGAGAGGCTGCTCTGAGGTCATGCTGGTCTCGCGTGGTGTGCCAAATGCTTGCCGTAACCAGATTACGAAATTGGCGCCAGATTGTTGCAATGCAACGCGATGCGGCCTTTGCAGGATCATAAGCGGGCAAGGCCGCTCACCGATTGATCGTCGGCGCATAATCTTTGGCCCGCAACCCTTGACCATCGGCGGTCCTCTGACAGAAGATACCGTCTCCGACCTCAGTCGTTCGACACCACGCGCAGCGGGCGCGGATCATGGCTTAATCTCAGTCAAAGAGAACGAGCCACGGCCGTGCTCTGGTTTTTCATGAGTCTGGCAGGGTCGATCTCGGTCGATGCTGCTCAACAAGGGGCCTCCTCCGATGAACCAGCAAAACCAAGCCGACACGACCGCGACGGCCGCAGGCAGCCAGATGATCCATGACAATCAGGTGTGGATCGGAACGGTCGCGCAGCACGAGCAAACATGGCGTGCGACCTCGCGCGGCGGCCTCGTGATCGGCCATTTCCCGACCGAACAGCAGGCCACCGCTGCGGTTTCAAACCACCACCAGACCGCGCGGGCCAGCCACTAAACCGGCGATTGGCGAGCGGCGGCGACCAAGACAACACCCGAGCATCGCGGGGAGCCGGTCAAGCTTCCCCGGCCCGCAAGTGACGCACCCGGATCGGAACCGGCGGGTGCGAATAATGCGCCAAAGCGTAAACCGGATCGGGCGTCAGCGTCGAGGCATTGTCGCGCGCCAGATTGGTCAAGGCGCTGATCATCGGAGCCGCCCCTACGGCCTGACGGGCATAATCGTCGGCTTGAAACTCGTTGCGCCGCGAGATCCAGTTGCCAAGCGGCGACATCAGCGGCCCGACCACCGATGCGAGCAGCATGCAAACGAACAGGCGCAACGCATCGTCGCTCTGCTCGATCCCAAAGGCGGGCAACAACCACGCCTGCTTGCACAACCATCCGAAGGCCGCCAGGCCGATCAGCGTCGTCAACGCTCCCTGCGCTAGCCCGAACAGCACATGCCGGTGACGGAAATGCCCGAGTTCGTGGGCGATCACGGCCTCGACCTCTTCGGGTGAACTTTTGGCCAGCAGCGTATCGAACAGCACGATCCGCTTGGATCGGCCGAAGCCGATGAAATAGGCATTGCCATGCGCGGTGCGCCGCGACGCGTCCATGGTGAAGAGGCCGGAGGAGCGGAACCCCGATTTGGCGAGCAAATCTTCAATCCGGGCCCGCATCGCTCCATCCTCGAGCGGGGTAAATTGATTGAACCGCGGCGCGATCAGCCGCACGTAAAGCGTCGGCGCGAGGATCATCAACGCGACCAGCGCGAGCCACACCCACAACCACCACAGACCGGTAAAGCTCCGCATGGCCCAGAGCGCGGCGAAGAGCAGCGGCACGGAAACGACGAGCCCGATCGCCGCGCTCTTGAGCCGATCGATCACGAAGACGCGGAGGCTGATGCGGTTGAACCCGAACCGCTGCTCGATCACGAATGCCTTGTAGAGCGCGAGCGGAAGGCTGAGCAGCGTACCGATCGCGGCCGTGGCAACCAGGAACGCGACCCCTCGCCCGAGCGAGGGCGGCAGGAGCGTCGAGAGGGCCCCATAGAGCAGGCCGATGCCGCCGAACACCCAGGCGAGCGAGATGGCGACATCCAGCACCGTCTCGACCCGGGCGAGATGCTCGCGGGCGATCGTGTAATCGGCTGCCTTGTGGTGCTCGTCGAGCGAGACGGCTGCGGCAAAGTCAAAGGGAACGATGTCCCGATGGCGACGCACATGCGCGACCTGCCGCGCCGAAAGATAGAACGCTAGACCGGCCCAGGCCAAGGTTGCGGCCACGAAGATCATCAAAAGCAAAGCAGGCCTCGCTGGCACCGGAACAGGAGACCATCCCCAAGCTTTGAAAGTGGCGTGACCGACACGAGGGCACAAGGCCCGGGCGAACCCGCCTCGTGAGGAGACGAAGCGCTAAGTCGACGCGGGTGCGCCTTCAACAAGCCGCTCGAGGTCGTCCAGCGTCGAGACGCCCTCCATCGGCCCTTGTCGCTCGACCGCTCGGGCGCCGCTTGCCGCGGCGAGCGCCAAGGCTCGCTCCAGCGGCCAGCCGCGCAGCCATGCCGTCACGAAGGTCGCGCCGAAGCAGTCCCCTGCCCCGGTCGGATCGATCTCGCGCGCCGTGAACGCCGGCTGGTCGATGACGCGGCCCGCGACATGGCAGCGGGCCCCGTCGGCGCCCTGTTTGACGACGATGCAGGAGACACCCCCGGTCAGGATCGCCTGAGCCGCTTCCATCTCGTCGGCCGCGTCCGCAAAGAGAAAGAGCTCCGGGCCGCTCGGCAAAAAGAGATCGGTCTTGGCCAGCACCCGCCCGAAGGCCTCGCGCATACCGGGCAGGTCCAGCATCTCCTTGCGAACGTTCGGATCGAACGACACGGTGCCGCCGCGCTCCTTCACGGTTTCGATCGCGGCCTCGGTCGCGGCCACGATCGCCGGTGCGAAGAGCGACGATCCCATCACATGAAGGTGGTCACAGCCCGCCATCACGCGTCTGCCGGCATCCGTCAGCGCGATGAGGCCACAGGCGCTATGCTTGATGTTGAAGACGAAATCGCGCGCGCCATCCGGTCTGTAGCGCACGAAGGCGCTGCCGGTCGCGGCTTCCGGATCGATCGCGATGGCGCTCACATCCACGCCGTCGGTGGCGAGGCGCGCGCGGTTCATCCTCCCGAAATCGTCGTCGCCGACGCAACTCACGATGGCGCAGGGTTGGCCGAGCCGCGCCACCTGGTCGATGAAAATCGCGGGCGCGCCCGACGGATAGGGGCCGGAGAGGCGCAAAGGCTCGCCGAAGCCGAAGCCTCGATCGAGCGCCATGATCTCGACGACGATCTCACCGATCGTCACAACGGTCTTCATGTCATGCCTTATTCAGTCGGTCGTTCACAACGTCGTCGAGCCACGGCATGATCGTATCGAAAGGGATCGGCTGCGTCGTCTCGACGTCAAAACGAGAACGACCTCCAATCGGGGTCGCGCGCGCGCTCAGCGCGATCAATTCGGGAAGATAAGCCTCGCCCGGATGGCCCACACTGCGTGTCCCGAGACGCGCCCGATAGCGCTCGGCCACGACGTCGGCCGGCACATGACACCAGATCTCAGCCGTGCGGCCGATGCCGGCGGCCACGAGATGGGCGTCCAGAACCTCGACGGGTTGGAACCCGAACCACGCATCGATCACCACGATCGCGGGATCGGGCCAGTCCCCGATGGCCTTGAAGATGATGGCATAACTGGCACGCCCAAGCATGCGGTTATGCTCCCGATCGCCGACCCCGACATGCTCGAAGAGCGGGTCCTTGATCGTATCGAGTGTCATAAGCGGACATCCGAGCCGATCCGCGACGCCGCGCGCGACGGTGCTCTTGCCGCTGGCCGGTATGCCATTCACGAGGATGGCGGTCTTCATCCGCCGAGGCCCGCCACGTCTCGATAGGGAGCCGAGGTGGTCGCCTCCGGTTCCATCATATGTTCGACCAAAGCCGAGATGGCGGCGCCGATCACACCCGCATCGTCGCCGAGCTGAGCCGCCACCACGCCGCATTGGTACCAGGGCGACACGGCCGGTGCCCGCGACAAAGCGCGATGGGCCGCCCCGCCAAGGCCGCCGCCAAGCACGATGACATCCGGGTCAGCCGCCGCCACCATGCTGTCGATCGCGGTGCGGAGCGGGCTCGCCCAGGTGTCGAGTATCCGGCCCGCGATGGGATCCCCTGCCGCTTCGGCGACGAAGAGATCCTCGACGACGGTGCTGGCCGGCAGACCCGCCTCTCGGATCAGCCGCCGAAGCGCGGTGCCGGAACTCGTGGTTTCAACGCAGCCGCGCCGTCCACACGCACAGGCGAGCCCGTCCTGCGCCACCGTCAAGTGGCCCAATTGGCCGGCCGTCGCCCGCCCGCGCACGATTTTGCCTTCCATCACGACCGCGCCACCGATGCCGGTCCCGATCGTGAACATGACGACATTATCGTAGCCCTGGGCGGCCCCCGTCGCGATTTCGGCCACCAGCGCCATGTTGCAATCATTGTCGATCACGACCGGTTTACCCAGCGCCGCCTCGAGATCCTCGGCGAGCGAGGCCGATGCGAGATCGATGTAGCCGCCCGACAGGACGGCCCGGTGACGGGCGTCGACGCGGCCCGGCACCCCAATCCCGATCCCCGCGACGGTTTCATCGTCCAAGCGGCGGCAGATCTCGACGATGCGGTCGAGCAGGTCACGTGGGTCGCGCGTGATCGGCTCGGCCACCCAATCGAGGATTTCGCCACCGCTCGAGACCCGCCCCACCCGAAGATTGGTCCCGCCGATATCGATGCCGATGGCGGTTGCGCTATGCTGCATCGGATGCGCCTTTGCGAAACGAGATGTCAGGCTGCGGCTTGCGCCTGTCCGGCGCGGCAGCGTTTCACGACGGATTGAATCTGCTGCAGACGTGGCACCGCGATCGTGGTGAGGCGATGCTGCGTGACGGCCCGGTCCAGCGAAATGCAATCCTTCCACAAGGCGCGCCCCGCGATGACGCCGGAGGCGCCGTTCCGGATCGCGATCTCGACCTGACCGACGAACGTCTCGTGATCGACACCGGCCGACAGCACCGCCCACGGCACGTCCCCGCACATGGCCGTAATGTTGGCACAGGCGGCCTCGGTGCCGGGATAGGGCAGCTTCAGAACCTTGGATCCGAGATCGAGACAAATCCGGGTGCCGGCCTCGATCAGGCCGGGAAAGGCCGCCTGGTAGTCGGATTTGCTCTCGCCGGGCAAGTCGTAGGTGAGGAATTCCACCACCAGCAGCAAGTCTTCGCGCGCGAAATCCGCGATGCACTCGCGCAGGATCGCGATATTGCGTGTATCGGCCTCGGGACGATCCGCCCTGAGATAGACCATGATCTTGCCACCGGTGCCGCCAAGCGCGCGGACGCGGCGAGCATCGATGCCGGGAACGAGCTTCGAGTTTCTGTAGCCTTCGGGCGTGGTGTCGAACCCCGAAGCATCGAGCCCGATCAGCAAAGCCGTGTCGCGGGCCAACACACCGTCGTTGACAACATGCGGGACGGCGCAGACCGGGTCGAGCAGAACGCAGGAGGCCTGACTGGCCAGGAATTTCGTGATGTCGGCTTTGGTCTCGCCGAGCGTCGCCTCCGAGATGCCGGCTTCCTCGGCTGGCGATGCCGCCATGATCTTCCGCATGCCGCCGCGCTGGTCGGCCGCGATCACCATCATGGCCCCATCCGGGCCGCAGATCTGCTGATAGCCGCGATATTCGGCTGTTGTCATCCTGGTCATGGCTCTTATCCAAGGTTGGGCGGAGGCCGAAAGCTCGGCTCGCCGGACCGGAGGGCTGGGATCAGCCGCCGATCATCATCTTCACGACCTCGTCATGCGTCGTGTTTTCGATCTGCCGTTCGCCCGCGAGGCTGCCGCGCCGCAGCACGATGATCCGGTCCGACACGGCGAAAATGTCCTGCAGGTTGTGCGAGATGAAGATCACGCCGCGTCCCTGCTGCTTCAGGGTCTTGATGAGCGACAGCACCTTGCGCTGTTCCGGCACGCCGAGCGCCGCGGTCGGCTCATCCATCAAAATGACGCGTGCGTTCCAGTAGATGGCGCGACCGATCGCGACCGCCTGACGTTGCCCGCCCGAAAACCGGCCCACCGGCGCGTCGAGCCGGTCGAGGTGGAAATCGAGCATGGCCATCGTCTCCTTGGCGGCCACCGCCATCTTCTGGCGGTCCAGCACCGGAACGACGCCGAAGGCCCGCCGCATCGGTTCCCGTCCGAGGAAGATGTTGGCGCCGATCGACAGGTTGTCGGCCAAGGCGAGATCCTGGTAGATCGTCTCGATGCCGGCGCCCCGCGCGGCTTCCGGCGTCGCAAAATTCACGCCCTTGCCGTCGAGGAGGATCTGTCCGCCATCGGCTTGATAGACGCCGGAGATCATCTTGGTCAGGGTCGATTTGCCGGCCCCGTTATCGCCCGCGAGGGCGACGACCTCGCCGGGATAGAGCGATAGCGACACGCCCTTCAGGGCCTCGACCCCGCCGAACCGCTTGGAAACCGAGCGGACGTCGAGGATGGGTTGGGAAGATTGTACGGCGCTCATCAGCGTTCTCCGCCGAGCTTGCGTTGCGTCTGGTCGACCAAGACCGAGATGATGATGACGACGCCGACGGCCACGAATTGCCAGAAGGGTTCGACATCGATGAAAACGAGGCCGTATTGGATGACGGCGATCACCAGCGATCCGGCAACGGTGCCGAGAATGGTGCCGGATCCGCCAAACAGGCTGGCGCCACCGATCACCACGGCGGCGATCGAGTCGAGCAGCAAGGGCTCGCCGGCCTGAGCCGCACCGGCCGTGAAGCGGGCAGCATAGAGCACGCCGCCGAGGCCGGCGCACAAGGCCGAGAGCAGGTAGAGCTTGCGGGTGTGTCGGGCCACGTTGATGCCGGCCCGCAAGGCCGCCTGCTCACTGGCCCCGATCGCATAGGTATGCTGGCCGAACTGCGTTTGTCGCAGCAGGTAGCTCATCACCAGGACGAACAGGACCGTGATGATGACCACGACCGGAAAGCCAAGCAGACGTCCGTTCCCAAGCGCCGCAAACCAGTTGTTCGACACGGGCACCGTGGTGCCGTTGGCGAGCAGGAAGGCCACGCCGCGCGCCACGCCGAACATGCCGAGCGTGCCGATGAACGGCGGCACCTTCAATTTCGAGATCAGCCAGCCGTTGACGGACCCCGGGATGAGGCAGACCAGGAGCCCCGCCGAGATGCCGACCAGCATCGCGGGGAACGGCGGCATGTAGGCGCCGGCGACATTGGCGCCATGGGCCGCCACAACGGCCGAGAGTCCCATGATGAAGCCGACCGATAGATCGATGCCGCCCGCGATGATGACGAATGTTTCGCCAAGGGCCAGCAGAAGTGGCGCAACCGCGAAGACGGCGATCGACTGGGCATTATAGGTCGAGAAGACGAAGCTGGTGCCATAGCTGATCCGCGACCATGTCTCGAACACGATCAGCAGCAGAGCAAGGAACAGCCAAGCCCGCATCGCCGCCGCCCACAGGAGCCAGCGCGATGGGCTTCCGGGTTGGCGCGGGGTCAGCACTTTCGAGGACATTTGGGCGAACATCAGCCGCTCCGTGCCAGCAGAGGTGGAAGACGGTGCCGCCAGATCGAAACACGATCGATCAGCGGCACCCGAGGCGGAGTGAGGATCAGTTCTTGTAGATGAACTGGGCGATTTCGGGCTTGTCGATGTTCGACTTGTCCATTTCGGTGAAACCGGTTCCGATCGCGATCGGGATCGATTGTCCCGTCAGATGCGCATAGGCCGACATCACCCCAAAATATCCGATCTCGGCCGGGTGCTGCGCGATCGCCACATCGATGAGACCCGACTTAATGTTGTCGACCATCGAGGTCGGAGCATCGAAGGCCACGACCTTCACCTTGCCGGTTTGGCCGGCCTGCTGCACCCCGTTCGCTGCCCCGAGAGCCGAGAACAGATTAGCGCCGAAGACGCCCGCCAGATCGGAGTTGCGGGCGAAGACCGATTGCATCTGCGAGGCCGCCTTGTTGGCGTCATCGTCGTTGAACTGCGTCTGCAGGACCTGAATGCCCGGATGTGACTTCATCTCGTCTTTGAAGCCTTGTTCGCGCTGATCGGTCGTCGAGACGCCCGGCTCCACGTTGGACACGTAGACCTTGCCCTTGTCGCCGATCGCCTTGGCGAGGGCACGGGCCGCGATCTTGCCGCCGAGAACGTTGTCGGACGCGATATAGGACAGCGGGAAATCCGCATCGCCCTGACCGGTCTGATAAATGCCGGTGCCGATGAACGTATCGACCGTGATGACCGGAATGCCGGCATCGGCGGCTTTCTTCAGCGGCTGCACAAGTTGCGTCTTATCGGTCGGCGCGATCAGGATCGCGTCCGGCTTCCGGGCGATCACGGCATCGAGAACCGGCGCTTGCTGGACCGGGTTGAACTCCGGCGCGCCCTGGAACACGAGATCGGCGCCCACGACCTTTGCGGCCGCCTCGGCGCCTTTTCGCATGGTGATGTAGAACGCGTCGGTCGTCAGACCAGGAATCAACGCGATGGTGTATTTTTTGCCGGTCTGGGCTCCGGCAGCCCCGATCATCGCCGAAAGTCCGAGCGCCAAGGCCGCCACGGCCGTCATGGTTTTCTTCAACGTTTCCTCCTCCTGATGCGACAAGTCTGATCCGACCTATCCGGCACCGCCCTTGGGGCTTGTTGCCGTGACCTGAAGCTAGAAGCGGGATTCGATCTCGTCAATGCGAAAGTTGACGCGCGCCAAGTTTCGCGATGCAGGCACCGCGAACACGCCTCAAATCGCTTGGTTCTGCGGCAGGATCACCAGGTCGCGGATGGTGACGTGGGCCGGGCGGGTCAGCATGAACATCGCTGCCTCGGCTACATCGTCCGACGTCAAACCTTCGTGAGCCGCGACCTTGGCCGCAATGGCGGCCGGGTCGGTATAGCCCCAGAGCTCGTTCAGCACGATGCCCGGCGCGATCGCGCCCACCCGCACGCCGTGTGGAGCGGCCTGGATGCGGAGGCCGTGCACGAAGGATTGGATCGCATGTTTGGTGGCGCTGTAGACCGGCTCCCAGTGCAACGCCTGATGTCCCGAGATGGAACTGGTCACCAGGATGTCGCCAGAACCTTGCTGCATCATGCCGGGCAAGACGCGCCGCGTAGCGCGGACGACGCTGTTGAGATTGACCGCGATCGTCTGGTCGAAGTAATCCGGATCGCCGTCGGCGACCGCGCCGGGCGCATAAAGACCGGCATTGGCCAGAAGCATATCGATCCGGCCGAACCGCGCCAGGGCCGCATCGACCATCGCGTCGACCTCGCCCGGCTGGGCGAGATCGGTCGGCAGCAACGCCACATCAGCATCGCCGAGACGCTCTTTCACCGCCGCAAGCCTCTCGGTCGAACGAGCCGCCAGCGCGAGACGCACGCCGGCTGCGGCGAGATGGTGCGCCAGCGCGCGCCCGATGCCCGAATTCGCCCCTGTGACCAGGGCCACCTTGCCGCGTAGATCCGTCGCCACAGCGTTTCCCCGTATGATGGCGGCTGCGCCTCGGCGACAAACACACCGGGGCAGCCTTTCGAATCAGCGTCGGGGAATTCTTTGCACGCGTCAACTTTGATGCTACGAGAGTGTTGTTTGGAGCACCGATCTCAGCGGCGCGCCGGCATCCCTGGAGATCGAGTTTCCGCGCGCGATGAACGATCAAGCCATCCGGAACATGGCGGAGTTTTCGCTTCTCAGCGGCATTTCCCGGCCGACACTCTCGAAATATTTTAACGATCCCAGCAGTGTCCGTCCGTCGACCCGCGCCCAGATCGAACGGGCTCTGGCGCAATATGACTATCGGCCGAACTTGTTTGCCGTAAATCTCAACAAGCGTAACCCGAAGATCATCGCGATCGTGGTGCCGGATCTCGCCGACCCGTTTTTCGCCCGTTTGGTTCAACAGATCGAATTGCGCTGCAACGCGAGCGGCTTGTTCCTGCTCGCGCTCAGTTCACGGGGCGATCCACGGCTCGAGGCGCGGGCCATCGAGACGCTTCTGTCCCTGAAGATCGCGGGCGCGATCATGGCGCCGCTGGGGGAGAACACGCGGGCGTCCTTAGTCGAAAGCCTACAGGCGCGCATTCCGCTCGTGTTTCTCGACTCGCGTCTCGACGACACGAGTGCCTTCGTCGGGACCAACAACAACCAGAGCGTTCCGCTGATCACCGACTATCTGTGCCGCACTGGCGATCGCCCGACCTTCTTCGACATGCCGCCCGTGAACCATAATGCGGCCGAGCGGCGCGCCGCTTATGTCGCGACGATGGAACGACTGGGGCTGCAGCCGGAGATCATCCCGGTGCCCTCCCGTCGCGATTGGCGCTTCGAAGAGGTCGGCTATACGGAAGCCCTCAAGGTCATCGATGGGGTTGGCTTCCCGACCGGCACGATCCTTTGCGCCAACGACAGGATCGCGACCGGCGTGATGGCAGCCGCCTTCCAGCGCGGCTTCAAGATCGGCCGTGATCCCGATTGTACCCTGCGGGTCGCGGGACATGACGACCAGGCGCTCAGTCGATACGCTTGTCCGCCACTCACCACCGTGGCGCAGGATTTCGAAAGTCTGGGGACGCTATCGCTCGATTTTCTACTGCACCAGATCGCATCCGGCGACGGCTCGCCAAGCAAGCCGGAGCAGGTTCGGCTTGAGGCGACCCTCGTGGTCCGGGCCTCGGCATGAGCAAGCCGATCCCGCAGAACATGTCGCCATCGGGGTTGCAGGGCGTCTCAACCGCTGCGGCAGACGCCGAGACAGGGGCAACCGACCTGCCAGCGGCGCGCCAGAACCGCCTCCTCGATCTGCTTCATCAACGCGGCCAAGCAACGGTCGTCGAACTCGTGACGCTGCTCGACGTGTCGCGTGACACGATTCGCCGCGACCTCGACGCCATGGAGGCGCGTGGCCTGCTGATTCGCACCCATGGTGGGGCGGTCCATAAGGACCGAATGGTGCGAATCGATACGACGCTCGGCCTCCGCATGGACGCCCATGCGGATGCCAAGCAGCGCATCGGTCACGCAGCCGCCCGGCTGATCCGCGACGGCGAGACCCTGATCCTCAACGGCGGCTCGTCGACCTGCGCCTTTGCGGCCGCCCTGACGGAGCGGCGCAACCTGACGGTTGTGACCAACAATTTGCGGCTCCCGCCGGTGACCC